>DHXV01000001.1:650-114227 GCA_002415345.1 Patescibacteria group bacterium UBA5147 | reverse complement strand
CCGCGCAAGGCGGTTCCGGGACGGGAGGCGTTTTAGCTGTAGACAGCTTGGGCTTCGGGAAGTTTGATCTTGAAGGCGGGCTTATCCACCGTTAAGGTCACGAGTTGTACGGGTTCATCGACGGTAACGAATGTCAGAGCCCACTTCATCGGCCTGACGGAAGGCTGCGCGCCGATGAGTCGAACCACATACGGCTTGCCATCGATGAGGTGACGGAACAGACAGTGCACGTTACGCTCGCTCGGCCGGGGAACCCACTTTCCATCCTTGCGGGTGAAGTAGCGCAGGAGCCGAACGGCCAACCCTCCGGGGGTAATAGCGGCAGTGCTCGGAAAACTTCTGAACTCGCGACCTTGATTTTCTCGCTTCGATGGGGCAGACGTGTGACGTTGACGTTGGGTCACTACTACGGACATGGCACATCTCCTCGTATTGCTCGATGGAGTGGTACATAAGTTGTGGCTGCATTTTAGCTTTAGAGTTCGCTGACGAACTGGGTTCGTCGTAAGAGCAGACTCTGGAGCGAAAGATGCGTGTCAGCTCGGTGCTGACTGTTCTATTTTACCTCATCTTTACAACTTAGAGCAAGAGTTTTGTAATAATAACGATTGGATAACAACGAAGAACCCCCGAAGGGGCCCTTCGGGGGTAGTTGGAAATGGCCTAATTGGCTAGTTGAACCAGGTGGCACCGCTACGGAAGGATGCCGAAGGCAGCAAGTCGGGGTCGGCGTCCATGCCAAGGCGCTTGAAGCCGTGCAGCTCTCCGTGAATACGATGGCGATTCATCCGCTCCAGGATGCGGTTCTGCTTCTTGGCATTGCCGCCCTCGTAGTTACGCCCGCCGCAGAAGTAGATCTGACGACTACATCGCGACGACTCGCTCCAACGTGACTTGAAGTCGCTGGTGTTGTTGTCCGGGCGGTAGTCGCAGGGAACAGCCTCGGTCCAGCGGACGTACAGCGGCCGCCCCTTGTCGTCAACTCCAATCTGGCGACAGTGACGCGTCAGGTGGTTGTGGTAGACGTATCCGGCCAGCGTGAGATCGTCGGCCTGCAAATCGTACGGCCGAGTGTTGTCGGTTCTGCTCATTTCCGCACCTTTCTTGGCTCCGCCTACTTGGCGGTTAAATGCGGAGATTGGTAACGTTGGTGCATTGTTCTCCTAGCTGGGTCGTAATGCGCGGCGTGTCATGCCAAAACCCTACCTGGCGCGACAGTGAATCGTCACTGGGTGGATATTTGGAAGCATTATTTGATCACGGCTGTCATTGATGGAAAAGGTAAGGACAGTCGTAGTATCGTCCCTGATGACGTCAAATACTGCCAGGTTATCAACTTCTCGAAGATTCGAGCGGAAGCGGGGGTTGGGGGTAAAGGAGACTTCATCGCCGCGCTTGATATCGACTGCGGTGGTCATTATGGCTCCTTGTTTTTAAAGGGACAATTATTACTAGAGTATGCCACTATTTGTGCACAATGTCAATATAAAAACGAAATAACTCAACCAAACTATGGATTGCCGACGGTTCCGGGGTGGCAACAGCTAGTTCCCTGCGGTAAAATCGTATAGTGAATCCATTACTTGAAGGTCTCAACGAACCCCAACGTATTGCCGCCGAGACCACTGAAGGGCCGGTTTTGATTCTAGCTGGCGCCGGCTCCGGCAAGACCAAGGCGCTGACGCACCGGATCGCCTATCTGGTGGCGGGCAAACACGTGAGGCCGGTAAATATCCTGGCCGTGACCTTTACCAACAAGGCCGCGGGTGAGATGCGCGGCCGCGTGCTGAAATTATTGAATAAGGACCCGGCCAACCGGACTTATTTCCCTTACATCGGCACTTTCCACTCCATCTGTATGCGCCTGCTGCGACGTGAGGCGGTCCAGATTGGCCTGCCGTCCAATTTCCTTATTTTCGACAGCGCCGACAGCGCGTCGGCTATCAAACGGGCCATCAGGCAGGCGGGCGTTGACGAGAAACAATACACGCCAAAAATGATCCACGGCTTGATATCGAGCGCCAAGAACGAACTGGTCGGCCCCGCCAACTATACGCGCCTGGCCCAGGGCCGGGCCCAGGAGGCCGCCGCCAAAGTCTATCCGCTGTATCAGGCCGTGCTCAAAGAGGCCGGGGCGTTGGATTTTGACGACCTGATTTACGAAACGGTCCGTATGCTCAAGAAATATCCGGATATTTTGGCCAAATACCAGCAGCAATTCCAGTACATCATGGTGGACGAGTATCAGGATACCAACCACGCCCAGTACCAAATTACCAGACTGCTGTCGGCGGCCCACAACAACCTTTGCGTGGTCGGGGACGACTGGCAGAGCATTTATTCTTGGCGCGGCGCGAACTTCCAGAACATCCTGGATTTTGAAAAGGACTACCCCGCCGCCACGGTCGTGAAGCTGGAGCAGAATTACCGCAGCACCAAGAACATCCTGGACGCGGCGCACGCCATTATCACCAAGAACTTAACCCGCAGTGACAAGAAATTGTGGACCGCGGCCGGTGCCGGCGAAGGTGTCACCGTCTTTAACGTCTACAACGAGGTACAGGAAGGCGAGACCATCGTCCGCAAAATCGAGGAGCTGCGCTTGGGCGAAGGCCGCCAGTTGTACGATTTTGCCGTGCTTTACCGTACCAACGCCCAGTCGCGCAGCCTGGAAGAGGCGTTTCTGCGTTACAACATCCCTTACAAGATCGTCGGGGGGACGCGCTTTTACGAACGCAAGGAAATCAAGGACGCCTTGGCGTACCTGCGGTTCATCTATCAACCCGACGACGTCATCAGTTTTGGCCGCATCATCAACCTGCCGCCGCGGGGCCTCGGCGACGTCAGCCTTCAACGGCTCGATCAATACCGTATCACTAACAGCCTTGGTCTGATGCAGGCCCTGCGACAGGCCGACCAGGTCCCCGGCCTCCAGACCCGGGCGGTTAACGCACTGCAGAATTTCGCCATATTGATTGACGGCCTGCATGATGAGATGGCCAAGCTGCCAGTGGGGCCGTTGCTGGACTTGGTGCTCAAACGTACGGGCTACCTGAGCTACCTGGACGACGGCTCAGTGACCGCCGCCGACCGCACCGAAAACGTCAGGGAACTCCTGAGCGTCGCCGCCACCTACGACGAGTTGAGCCTGGAGGGGTTTCTGGAAGAAATCGCCCTTATCGCCGATCTCGATAACTACTCCGAGAGTTCCGACGCGGTCACGCTGATGACCCTCCACGCCGCCAAGGGCCTGGAGTTCCCGGTAATTTTCATGCCGGGCATGGAAGAGGGTATATTCCCGCACAGCCGGAGCCTGTTTGACGCCGAACAGATGGAAGAAGAGCGCCGCCTGTGCTACGTCGGGATGACGCGCGCCAAGGAGCGGCTGTATTTGCTCTACGCCAACAGCCGCCTGCTCTACGGCAGTACCAATCACAATCCTCCGTCGCGATTTATTTTGGAAGTTCCGATTGAAATCCAAAGTGAAGGCAGCGCCCACGGCGCGGCCGCCCGCGGTTACCTGGAGTCCGCCAACCCGTTCGGCGGCAGCGGTTTCGGCGGCGGGGCCGCCGGTCATGGCGCCGGGGCGGGCAGCTGGAGCGTGGACGCCTACGCCGGCAACCCCAGCAACATGCATCAGGCCGCCAAGGCCGCCGAGCGTCACCGTGATGAACTCCTGGATCTGCAACTTGTCCCCGGCGACAAGATTGACCACGCCAAATTCGGCGAGGGAATCGTCAGCCACGTGGACGGCGACGAAGTGACGGCCGTGTTCCCGGATATCGGCCAAAAGAAGTTGTCGTTGAGCTTCGCACCCATCCGTAAGGTGAGCTGATGATAGGCTGTGCATAACTGAGCACAAAATGTGCTCAAACGCTTGACCCAACAGATAAATTTTGATAGCATAAGCACATTCGCTAAAAATAAAAAGCTTAAACCAAACGTTCGCTCATATTAACGAGAGAACTCCTATTTTAAGCTCACTTTTACGTTCAATGGGTGCGAGTTATCACCGTCTGCAAGCCAGCCCGCGTGACAGCGTTGCCATTGTAATCCTTATAGCTATAGTTACGGCCGGTATTTCAACCGGTCATCTTCCTCCCGGAGGCAGTGCTGCAGCCGACTCCAATCATATGGTCTCGTTGTACGCCGATGGTCAGAAACGGATTGTCAGTACCGATGCGGCAACCGTCGGGGAGCTGCTCGGACGCACCAGCGTCAAGCTTGGATCGGGCGATAGCGTCGAACCCGCCCTTTCGACCGTCATTCCGGCCGGTTTTTTCAATATCAACGTCTACCGTGCCCGCCCGGTTATTGTGGTGGACGGCTATCGGTCAATCCGCTTCAACAGCTCCTCGCGGAGCCCGCGGATTATGGCCCAGCAGGCCGGACTGACCGTCTATCCAGAAGACGCCTACACTCAGGAAGCTGTAACGGATATCGTTTCCAGTCAGGCTGTCGGTGAAAAGGTGACGGTGAAACGTGCGATACCTATCTCGGTTCGGGTTGACGGTAAAGTCAAGGTTATTCGAACGCAGGACGCCACTGTCGGCGAGGCAATCAAGCACGCCGGAATCGCGTTGGGATTGAACGACACCGTGACGGTACCGCGGGAGACCGTGGTGCAGCCCGGGCTGAGCTTTGGCGTTATCCGGGTGACCGAGGTTGTAACCACAATTACCGACGTGATTGCCAAAACCGTTCAGACGACGGCCGATCCTGACATGCTCAAGGGTCAGATCGCCGTCAAAAGCGAAGGATCGGACGGTTCCCGTACCGCAACCTACCGCATTAATTACAAGGACGGCGTTGAGACCGGCCGCCAACTGCTAGCATTGGTGAGCCAGACCGAACCGACGCCTAAAATCATCGTTAAAGGAACTAAAGTGATGTTCTCCGGCTCCGTGGAATACTGGCGCCCGATTGTCGTCCTTGCCGCCGCTGAATGGAACTTTGATCCCAACACGATGATGCGCATCATGTCCTGTGAGTCGCGCGGCAATGCAACAAGCATAAGCGGTTTTGTGGTAAACGGGCAGCATCCTATGGGCCTGTTCCAATATCTGCCCTCAACCTGGCGCGCCGCCGGCGGCACCGATGCCAACATTCTTGATGGCGAAGCGCAAATAAAGATAACAGCCCGAAAAATGGCGCTTTACGGCACTGCCCCCTGGGAGTGCAAGTAGGTTTTTCTCCCGTAGCCCGTAATCTGCTAAAATACACTCATGGACTTATCACGCGTCGAAGACGTCAAAACCGCCATGAAGCTTGCCGGCATCAGACCCAATAAGGGCTTGGGCCAGCATTTCCTGATCGACGGAGACAGCCTGCAAGGTATTATTACCGCTGCCGAGCCAAATTCCGGCGATACCGTGCTGGAAGTCGGTCCGGGACTCGGGGTCATGACGCGCCCGCTGACCGAGATTGCGGGGCAGGTGGTGGCGGTTGAAACCGACGAGATTCTCGCAGAATTATTGCGACGGGATGCGCCGGATAATTTGCAGGTCGTCTGTCAGGACATCATGGAATATGATCTCCAGCAGCTGCCGGCCGGTTATAAGGTCATCGCCAATATTCCGTATTATCTGACCTCAAAGTTGATGCGGCGCCTCATCGAAAGTGCCAACCCCCCCACTGCCATGTCGATCCTGATCCAAAAGGAGGTGGCCGAGCGGGTAGTGGCATCGCCGGGCCGGATGAGCATGTTGGCGCTCAGCGTCCAGTACTATGGTACGCCGGAAATCGCCCTGATAGTGCCGCGCGACCGGTTCTGGCCGGCTCCGGACGTGGACTCGGCAGTGCTGAAAGTGAAGTTGACCGGCCCGGCGTTTGAAGCCGATACCCGGAAACTATTCCGGCTGATGAAGGCCGGATTCGGCGAAAAGCGCAAGCAGCTCAAGAATTCATTATCGGGCGGGTTGAATATCGGTCTGCAGGCGGCTACCGAACTTATCGACGCCGCCGGACTTGCCCCGACCGCCAGGGCCCAGGAGCTGAGCCTCGCCCAGTGGCAGCGACTTTATCTCGGTGCCACCAAGCGGGGACTGCTGTCATGAAATGGTTGAGCCGCCTCATGGCCGGGTTGCTGGCGCTTACCTTGACTGCCACGGCAGTGGCGTACGCTTCCAGCTCGACGGTCTGGAACAGCGACTATGTTCTGAAGACCGCATCAAACAACGGCTTTTATAACGGCGTTGCCGACGCCTTGCGACCAGTGTTTATCGTCCCGACTGCCACCGGCGACCAGCGGTACCTATTGAGCCAGCTGATAACGCCAAGTCTGGTTCGCAACCACTTGGAGGGTGCCATCGCCGGGCTTCAGCGCTATTACCGCGAGGGCGGGACCCCGCCGCGTCTGGATTTTTCCGATGTCAAACTGCAATTCGACGCGCTGCGTCTGGCGCCGCCTCCACTGGTGGCGACCCTCATCGCCGCGCCGGTTACCTTGAGCAATCCCGCCGTTGACGCCGTGGCGCAGACGGCCTCGCAAAAGACGGCGCAGCTGTTGTGGCTCGGACCGGCCGCGGCCGCAGTTCTCATCGTAATAATCAGTATTGTTACCCGGCGCCGCCGTTGGAGCGTTTTGGCGGGGGCGGGAGTTAGTGCGGCGATCTTTACCGCGATCGCCTCGGGTATCAGTTTAGTGATACCGGGCATAGCGACCACGGGTCTGGCGACGTCGGTATGGGCCCAGCTGGCCGCGCCGGTTAAAAGTCTCGGCCAAGTCATCGCCCACGACGTTTCCCAGCAATTGCTGTGGTGGGCCGTCGGTTTTGGCGTCGCGGCGGTGCTGCTCGGCATCGGGGGACTGATTGCGGGGGCCTCTCGCAAAATGCGCCGCCGTCCGGACAAGCCCGCGCCATCCGAGTAGCCGCCTGGCCTCACGTACGGCCGCATGGTAAGATGAGCGGGATTAACGGCGCTTACAATGGGCAAATTCTTCGTCACCACCCCAATTTATTACATCAACGACAAGCCGCATATCGGGCATGCTTATGCCACCATTGCGGCCGACGTTTTAGCGCGCTACCGCAGACAACAAGGTGATTCGGTGCTGTTTACCACCGGCACCGACGAAAACAGCCAGAAGACCGTGCAGGCGGCCGAAGCGCTCGGACAGCCGCTCGATCAATACACTAATGCCATGGCCCAACAATGGCAAAAGACCTGGAACGATCTGGGTATAAGCTACACCAAGTTCATTCGGACCACCGATGCGGACCATCACAAGGCGGTGCTCAATTTTATCAAGCGGGTTGATGTCGCAGGCGACGTCTACAAGGACAACTACGAGGGCCTGTACTGCGTCGGGCACGAATCTTTCATGCGCGAAGACGAGCTGGTTGACGGCAAGTGCCCGGATCACAACAAGGCTCCGGAAAAGGTTAAGGAAGAAAATTACTTTTTCCGCCTGTCCAAATACCAGGACAAACTTCTCAGTCATATCGAGGCGCATCCTGAGTTCATCCAGCCGGAGACCCGCCGCAACGAAGTGGTGGCATTCATTAAGCGCGGGCTCCAAGACTTCTCCATTTCCCGCAGCAAGAAGCACTGGGGAATCGGCTGGCCCGGTGACAAGGACCAGGTGGTGTATGTTTGGTTCGACGCGCTGGTGAACTATCTCACCGCCAGCGGCTTCCCGGACGACGGTTATAAGGAATGGTGGCCGGCCGACCTGCACGTCGTGGGCAAGGACATTACCAAATTCCACTGCATTTATTGGCCCGCCATGCTCATGAGCGCCAACATCGAACTGCCCGCCCGCATTTTTGGCCACGGCTTCTTTACGGTGGACGGTCAGAAAATCAGCAAGTCGTTGGGTAATGCCGTCGACCCGCGCGAGCTGGTAGGTATCTATGGCATCGATGCGTTGCGTTATTACCTGCTGCGCGAAATACCTTTCGGCGCCGACGGCGAATTCACGCGGGAGCGGTTCGAGACCATTTACAACACCGATCTAGCTAACGAACTCGGCAACCTGGTACAGCGCGTCGCGGTCATGGTTACCAAATATTTCGGGGGCCAGGTGGGTGAAGTTCCGCCGCATTCCCACGATGTCAAAGCCTACAAGGATGCCATGGACGTCTACCGTTTCGACAAGGCACTGGAAGAGGTCTGGTATCTGGTCAAGGGACTGAACCAGTACATCGAAGAGGAAAAACCTTGGGCCCTGGCAAAAACCGATACCGAGCAGCTTGCGTACGTGCTACGGCAAGCCGTCAGCGACCTGGACCAGATCAGTATGTTGCTGCTGCCGTTCCTGCCGACCACCGCCGGCAAAATCAGCGCCACCTTTGCCGACGGCAAGGTTCATCCTGAAGTGGGAATTTTGTTCCCTAAGACGGACACCATCGAAAAAACCGAATTCAAAGTCAAATAGTCTTTCCCGATAGGAGCTGCCATGCTGGTTGATACTCACGCCCATATTCATTCCGAAGACTACCTCCCCGAGATCGAGGACGTTTTAGCGCGCGCGGCCGCAGCGGATGTCGGCAAGATTATCACCGTCGGATGCGAAGACACCGACAGTGCTAGCGCCGTTGCTCTGGCACGGGCATTCGAAAACATCTGGGCAACCGTCGGTATCCATCCGCAGGAAGTAGACCGGGGCTACGAAGCGCTAGATGAAATTGCGCGGCTGGCGGAATTTGAGAAAGTCGTCGGCATCGGGGAATACGGCTTGGACTATAGCCGTGAGGGCTACGACCAGGACGCGCAGGAGCGGGCCATGCGGTTCCAGTTGGAACTGGCTATGGAGCACGATTTGGCGTCGGTCTTCCATGTGCGTGACGCCTTCGGGGACTTTTATCGGATTTTAGATGAGTACGACGTGCGCAACAACGAACAATTCCGCGCGGTGGTCCATTGCTTTACGGCCGGCGTAAAAGAAATGGAAATGGCCGTCGACCGCGGGATGTACGTGGCCCTTAACGGTATTATGACGTTCACCAAAGATGCGGCTCAGCTGGACGCCGCCCGCCAATTGCCATTGGCCAGCCTGGTACTTGAAACCGACAGCCCTTACCTAACACCGTCACCCAAACGCGGTCAGCGCAACGAACCGGCCAATACTGCCCTCACTGCCAAATTCCTGGCCGATCTCCGCGGCGAGGCCCTGGAGGATTTGACGGCCGCCACCACCGATAACGCCGAGCGTTTGTTTGGTATCTAAACCGCAATTACCTGCCAAGTTGGAGCCGTTGGAGGCGACAAAAATATCGGCCGGGGTGGAATTTGAAGCCGGGTTGATCGCCGACGTCGACTGGTCCCAGGGGCTGGCCGCGCGCATGGAACTTGAAACCGTGAGGCTTGAGCGCGTCGATATGACGTCAGCCAAACTGCGCGAAAGCAGCTGGATGGACGTTCACATCAGCGCCGGGCAGTTCGGCGGAACGGATTTGGCGGGTCTGACGGCACGGCGGATTGTAATCGAAACCTCGCGCATGTCCGGGTGCATCATGAGCGAAAGCATCCTGCGCGACTTCCGGATTGCCGCTTCCAAACTGGACATGACGAATTTCCGCTTCGCCAAGCTGAAAAATGTCTTATTCAAAGACTGCGACTTCACCGACGCCGATTTCGCCGGAGTCACATTGTCAGGCGTAATGTTCCAAAACTGCAAGCTGGAACGCACTAATTTCGACGGCGCCAGCATGAATCAGGTGGATATCACCTCTTGCGAACTTATTGACCTTTTGGGCGTTAGAGGGTTAGCTGGAGCTACTATCGGTTATGACCAGCTGGCGACGCTGGCACCCAGCCTCGCCAACGAACTGGGAATATTGCTAAAGAAAGACTAAGCCGTGAACAAGATTTATCTCGACCATGCCGCTACCACGCCGCTCGACCCAGAGGTTGCCCGAGCTATGCAGCCGTACCTGGGCGACGACTTTGCCAACCCGTCCAGCGTATACGGCGCGGCGCGGGCGACGCGCCTGGCAGTCGAGCATGCCCGCGCTGAAGTCGCCGACATCCTGGGCGCTAAACCGACGGAAATCATTTTTACTTCCGGCGGCACCGAGGGCGACAACCTGGCGGTACAAGGGGTGCTACGGTCGGCCGGTCCGGGCGCCCATTGGGTGACGATGGCCATTGAACATGACGCTGTCCTGGGTCAAACCGCTCCGTTGGATCACCAGGGTTATCCGTCCACGATTGTTGGCGTCGGTGAATCGGGCATCGTATCGGCTGAAGCGGTTGCGGCTGCCATTCGCGATGATACGGTGCTGGTTAGCGTGATGCTGGCCAATAATGAAATCGGCACGATCCAGCCCGTCGCGGACATTGCCAAGGCTATCGGCCTAATCAGGCAGGACCGCATGAAGCGGGGGATTGCGAGCCCAATTTACCTGCATACCGACGCCTGCCAAGCCGCCGGTTATTTGAGCTTGCACGTGGCTCGCCTCGGCGTTGATCTGATGACGATTAACGGCTCCAAAATCTACGGACCCAAAGGGGTAGGGGCACTGTACGTGCGGCACGGGGTAGAGCTTGAACCGCACATGTACGGCGGCGGTCAGGAGCGCGGACGACGCAGCGGCACGGAGAACGTGGCCGGTATAGTTGGACTGGCGACGGCGCTGAGGCTCGCTAACGACACCCGGGAGGCCGAGAGCCATCGGCTTGTTGCCCTGCGGGACGGACTTCTAGCCGGTATCCAACGGACCGTTCCTGATGCCGTAATCAACGGCGATGCCAAACGCCGGCTGCCCAACAACGTCAATGTCATCATCCCCGGTGCCGAGGGCGAAGCCATGGTGCTCTATTTGGACAACGCCGGCATCATGGCCTCCACCGGCTCGGCCTGTTCGTCGGGCAGCCTGGATCCGTCGCACGTGTTGGTGGCAATCGGCCGCAGCCGGGACGAGGCGCAGCAGAGTCTGCGGTTGACCCTGGGGCGGTCAACAGACGAGGCGGCAGTCAACAAGTTGCTGGATGTGTTGCCCGGGATCGTCGCGCGCCTCCGCCAGATTGGATAAGTTCTTTCAAGGGCAATCGGCTGGTACAATAGGTTTATGAAACACGCCGCCATTGCCGTTGGAATTTTTATTCTCCTGATTGCCGTGGCTGCGGTCGCCGCTTTTTTCAGCCTGGGGTTTTATCTATCCCCGCAGGGGACGTTAGCTAAGGCCGACACCATCGTCGCCATCAGCGGCGGTGACACGACTGCCCGTACTGCCGAAGCCGTAAAATTATATAACGACGGCTGGGCCAAGCACATTATTTTTTCCGGCGCGGCGTTGGACCCGAACAGCCCGTCCAACGCCCAAACCATGGCCCGGGCCGCGGAAAAACAGGGAGTCCCGGCTTCGGCCATTGAGCTCGACGAGGACGCCTCAAACACGCGGCAGAACGCCACCGGCGTGGCATCCATCATGGCACGCGAACATTTCGCCTCGATGATTCTGGTTACCTCGCCGTATCATCAACGCCGCGCCGACATCACCTTCCGCCGCACCCTCGGTCCGTCGGTCACCATCATCAATCATTCCTCTTATGACCAGGCCTGGCGACGGTCAAACTGGTGGGCCACAACCTACAGCCGTAACCTGACGATGTCCGAACTGCAGAAAGTCATTTACGAACTCGTGGCCGGCAAATGACAGTGTTGATTGACCTCGCCATTATTATGATGGTTGCGTATGCCGCTTACGCCGGCAGCCGCCGCGGGCTCTTGCTCGTTGTTATGGAACTGCTCAGCCTCCTGCTGTCGACGGCAATTGCCGCGATTTTGTACGTGCCCGCCGGACAGCTGTTGAAGTTTTCGGGACTGACCGAACCGCGCGCCCGGATTATCGGTTTTATCGCGATTTGGATCATCGTCGAAGTGGGCTTTTCATTGTTCGTGCGGTTTGTCGCTTTGCCCCGGCTGCGGAATCACTTAGGTCACAACGCCGGCGGACGGGTCGTTGGCGCAGCGGTGAACGCCCTCAAGGTTGCAGCCCTGATCGTCGTTGCCGTAATTATCTTTGGCGACCTGCCTATTTCGGCGACCTCCAAAGATGCAGTCGTTAAAGCCGCTATCCCGAAATATGTCCTGGGCAATGTCCCGGGCCTCGCGGATGCCTGGTCGCAAGGCCCGGGCCGCGATATCAGCGAAAGCCTGTCGTTTTTTGTCATCACGACAGATCCCGAGAGCACCGAGCGGATCGTGCTGAATTTTAAATCCACTAGCGGTTCCGTTGATGAAGCCGATGAAAATGCCATGTTGGTCATGATTAATGCGGAGCGAACCTCCCGGGGGCTCAATCCCCTGAAGCTCAATACCGGGGCCCGTGCCGTCGCCCGGGCCTACTCCAAACGCATGCTCGCCGAAGGCTATTTTTCGCACATCGATAATGACGGCCACACGCCGTTCGACCGCCTGCGCGCCGGTAACGTGTCCTTTGGCGCCGCCGGTGAGAACCTGGCCCTGGCGCCCAGCCTGCTGCGGGCGCATGACGGCCTTATGAACTCACCGGGCCACCGGGCCAATATCCTGTCAAAAAATTACCGGACCGTCGGCATTGGCATTATTGACGCGGGTCCCAACGGGCTTATGGTTACCCAGGACTTCACTGACTAGCCATTAACCTGTAAACTGGTCTGGTTATGAAACATGTTTATGTCGGAATGAGCGGCGGGGTAGACTCGTCGGTAAGCGCGGCACTGCTTAAGGAGCAGGGCTTTGCCGTGACGGGCGTTTACATGAAGAACTGGACGCAGGATGTCGCCGGTGTGGCCTGCCCCTGGAAACAGGACCTGGCCGACGCCCGAGCCGTGGCAGCCGCCATCGACATCCCCTTTAAAGTCTTTGATTTCCAGGACGCCTACAAACAGCAGGTAGTGGACGTGATGGTGGCGGAATACGCCTCCGGCCGGACGCCCAATCCGGACGTTATGTGCAATCAGGAAATAAAATTCAAGCTGTTTTTGGAGGCCGCCTTGGCCGACGGCGCTGATATGATCGCGACCGGACACTACGCGCGAACCCGCGACGGCCAATTGCTCCGTTCGGCCGACGACAATAAGGACCAGACTTACTTCTTGTACCGGGTCACGTCGGAGGCGCTGCGCCGGACTATCTTCCCGCTCGGCGAACTGACCAAGCCGCAGGTACGTCAGCTTGCCGTCAAATACGATTTGCCGACCGCGAGCAAGCCGGATTCGCAAGGCATTTGTTTTGTCGGTGAAGTCGGTATAAAGGCTTTTTTAAGCCAATATATTACGGCCGAGGCCGGTCCGGTCCTTGAACGCGCTACGGGCCGTCAGCTGGGCACGCATGCCGGAGCCGTGTTCTACACCACCGGTCAGCGCCAGGGCCTTGGCATCGGCGGTGGCACGCCATACTACGTTACGGGCAAGGATATGGCCTCGAATACCGTTTTTGTAACGGGTAATGCATCTGATCTCAAATTGGCGTCCGACACGTTCTCCATGAGCCAGGTCCATTGGATCGGGGCACCGCCGGTTGGCGGCAAAACCTACCAAATACGGATGCGTCATCGCGGCGTACTTACTCCCGGCGAGGTGGGCTTTCGGGATGGAGTATGGTCGGTTCAGTTGAGTCAGGAAGTTCGGGCCGTTACGGCGGGGCAGTCGGCGGTGGTGTATGATGGCGGGATAGTTGTTGGGGGTGGCATTGTTAACATATAGGCAATAATGTAGTAATATGCTTCCTATCCTTTCGTCGTCTAGTAGAGAGTGAACCAACCATGGGACTTATCGCTAATTTACAACGATGGGTGAACCTTCGTGAAACCGATCCCGATCCTGGGGACATCCCAATGTACTTTGCAACTCCCGGCGACCACGGTCTACCGGTCAAGCCGTTCGGAATCTCAAAGAAGAACGTACGGGAAATGAGGAGACTGGCGCGGAATCTCAAGATGGAATACGCAATCGAGCATTTCGCCGTCCTTTCGCTTGGCGACGATGACTTTCACAAGCGTTCGGCCGATGCTTTGGCAAAGTCGCTTGGGCTTCGTGCCGATCATCTGGGAGCACTTAATCAAGGTGATCCCGGCCAGGACTTTGCCGAACTGAAGCGGATCCTCATCGCCAAGGCCGAAGCGAACGGAACGGGCATTTTCGTCGTTGTAACCACAGAGGAGTCAGTTCGAGACTTCCTAGGTGTCAGCGACGTACGTCCGGCTACTGCCTATCCCTATACACTCCGTGGTTCGCGCGACGAAGTGTCACCCATTATCACCAACGCGTGATGAACGCCCCGCCTTCTCCTCGGAGAAGGCGGGGCCGCTTTTTTGTTGCAGGAAGTGAGCCGGCTACGGGTTTCTGCTACAATAGCCTGATGAACGCTCAAGAAATCCGCTCTCAATACCTAAAATTCTTTGCCGACCGCGGCCACGCCATTATTCCGCGCGCCAACCTGGTGCCCAAAGAGGATGCCACTACACTCTTTACCGGTTCCGGCATGCAGCCGATGATTCCTTATCTGCTCGGTGAGACGCATCCTGACGGTGTGCGGCTGGCCGACTCGCAGGTGTGCTTCCGCGCCGACGATATCGACGAAGTCGGTGACAACCGCCATACCACTACCTTTGAAATGCTGGGTAACTGGAGCCTTGGCGATTATTTCAAACAAGAGCAGGTTCCCTGGATGTTCGAATTTCTGACCAAGGTAGTGGGCCTCGACCCGCACAAACTCTACGTCACCTGCTTTATCGGTGCGCCTGAATACGACATCCCTAAAGACACCGAAGCCGCTGAAATCTGGCAGAAGCTGTTTGCCGACAAGAAGATCGAGGCCAAGGTTGCCGATATCGGCTCAGAGGTAGACGGTTACACCCGCGGTATCAAGCCCGGCGAGCGCATTTTTTATTACGACGGTTCCAAGAACTGGTGGAGCCGCAACGGCGGCCCCAACACTACGCCAATCGGCGACCCGTGCGGGCCGGACTCCGAAATGTTTTATGACTTTGGGACCGAGCACGATCCGAAATGGGGCAAGTACTGTCATCCCAACTGTGACTGCGGCCGTTTTATGGAGATCGGCAATAACGTCTTCATGACCTACAAGAAGGAAGCCGAAGGCAAGTTCGTGCCGCTCAAAGCACCCAACATCGACCACGGCTCCGGCCTCGAGCGCATCGCTGCCGCCAGCGAGGGGAGCGGCGATGTCTTTAGAATCAGCCTGCTTTGGCCCATCATCCAAAAACTCGAAGAGCTGTCGGGTATAAAATATTCCGAGCACCCCGAACCGATGCGCATCATCGCCGACCACCTGCGCGCCACCACCTGGCTGGCCGTCGACGGCATCGCCCCCAGCAACACGGCCCAAGGCTATGTAATGCGTCGCTTTCTGCGCCGCGCCATCCGCCAAGCCCTAGTTCTCGGTCTCAAAGATGATTTTTTCGAGCAGTTGATGCCGGTTATCACTAAGCTTTACCGAGAGGATTTTCCTGAATACGCCGAACGCGAGCAGGATGTTATCAATGTCCTCATGGCCGAAGAAACCCAATTCCGCAAAACGCTGGATCGGGGTGTCAAAGAATTTGAGAAAATGACTCACGGAGGAACCGCTCTGACGGGACAGCTTGTCTTCACCCTTTTTGATACGTACGGTTTTCCGCCGGAGCTATCGATAGAAGAAGCGAATGATAGAAAATTAAGTATCGACCCAAATTGGGAGCAGGCATTCGACTCCTGTCTCAAAGAACAAAAAGAGCGTTCCCGCACTGCCACCGTCGGTCAATTCAAGGGCGGCCTGGCCGACCACAGTGACACCTCGATTAAATACCACACCGCCACCCATTTGATGTACAAGGCGCTGCGAATCGTCTTGGGCGACCACGTCGTTCAGCGCGGCTCAAACATCACCCCGGAACGGTTGCGGTTCGACTTCAGCCACGGTGAAAAGATGACGCCGGAGCAAATCGCCGAGGTTGAACGTATCGTCAACACCAACATCGCCAAAGATTGGCCGATGGGCTTCCGCGAAATTCCTACCATCCAAGCCCGCGAAGAGGGCGCCCTGGGAGCATTCGGCGATAAATACGGTGACATCGTCAAGGTTTATACGGCCGGCGACCCCGAAGGGGAGTGGTATTCCAAGGAAATTTGTGGCGGCCCTCACGTGGAGCACACCGGTGCTTTGGCCGAAGGCGGCAAAGTCTTCAAAATCAAAAAAGAGGAATCGAGTTCCTCTGGGATACGACGTATCAAGGCAGTTCTGATTTAATTATTTTTACGCATTTCGTCGTTTACGACTCATCAGCAGAATTTTGTAGATTTCTGGATGCGTAGCCCAACCCGGAGTAATCGACGCGTAACGTCGAAAACATTTCCGGGTTGGGCTTAGGCCGTTTGTTGTTCTTACTCAGAGGAGGATCCTCTTACTTGGTTGGGGTTGGGGTTGCGAACGGGTCGGTCGTGTCCTGCACTCCGTTCTGGTATGCACCAACAGTGTCGCCGTCCACGATGGGCGTGGACATTTTGACCATCGCGGCGCGGCCTGACATGTTAATGCCGGGCAGCGTGATGTAGAGGTCAGTGTCGGGGAAATTGCTCCCGCCGAAGGTTCTGACATTCCAGCTGCCGGTACGCCAGGAGTTGAACTGTCGGACGTTGTCCAAGATGGTTGACTGCTTGTTGCGGAAGTCATCCTGGCAACCGGTGACGATTGCCAACATGTCCTGGAACGTCTTGTTGAGCGTCGCGACAGCGGCATCCGGGTAGTTCTCGACAATGGCGCTGAAAAGCTTGCCCTTGTCCATGTTGTTCCCGGAACCGTACCGACCGCTGACAGCGTCTTTGAGGACCTTGTCGACTGCCGCAGTCTGAGCTGTTGTTACCTGGGCCGCCCGCTTGGTCTTGACCACGCAGTTGGACAGGTAGTTGGCTCCGTCGGCGTAATTGGCGCTCATGCCGGATTCGAGCTGCTTGCCCTGGCTGATGACGCTCTGAGGAACGAAGACCAAGGTAATCAGCAGAATCAGGATGACGGCGGCCGCCACGACGAGGCCGATGATGAGCGGCGGGGTGAACTTGAAACCTGAGGGTGTGTCCTGCGGGTTGTCAGACATTGTACTTTCTGCCCTTCTTCTGGTGTGTGCGTGCGGGTGAATACCCGGATCGGTCGTAGGGTGAATCTTTAGGGTACGCATATCTCGGTGAGTCGTAACTGCCGGCACTGTAACCGGTACCTAAATTCAGCTCGGTTACGCCAATCAAGTTGTTGAGTCCTATGGCGAGGAACAAGCAGATGACGATATCGATGATGATCGTCCATACGAGGGCAGCACCGCCGAGAGGAATCTCGGTGGAGAGGTTGACGAAGCCGTGTTGGCCAACGTCTTCCTTGCCTTCGCATCCCATACAGGCCCGTTGGAACGGGAAATCCTGCATGATGATTTGAGCTGCCAGTCCGCTCCCGATCCGGTAAGTGACCTTGGGTTTGGGGCCCGCGGAAACAACCCAACCGCTTGTGGTGCCGAACACGGAATCAACCGTAAACGGTTTTCCGTTTAGCTCGGTATTCAGAGCCTGCAGCATGGGACCGTTTCCGATCGGCATGCCGGTGGTCGACCTCGCCCATTTGATGGTTGAAGTCGAATTGTCTACTGCCATAACCAACACGATGCCGTTTTTGGCCAACGCGTTCTTGCTGAGGTCATTGAGCCAGTACGCCTTGACGGCGTTCAGGTAATCCTCGGAACTTACGCTTGGCGGAAGGGCTGATGCCTTGATTACGACAACGTGCATGTCGCCTTGCCTCATCGTCCCCAAGGCCGCGTTGAATCGCATCAGGGCATCCTGCCAGTTGGCCGAGTTGGGCGGCTTTACGCCGACAAAACTCACCTTGCCGGCCAGGTAGTTGTCGTAGATGGGATTTTCCAGATTGGTCGTGTGGTCAGGCAACAGCTTCTTGTTCTTAAGCAAGGTGATGTCACTGGATGCCGCTTTGAGCAGCGTGTGTTCCGACGACAGGATGTAGTTCTTGTAATCGGCGGGCACGGTTACCGGGTCGGTATTGCCGTTGGCGATGCCGTCCGAGGCGTGTTGCCATTGTGGTGGCACGCCTCGTGGTATGTCTTTGGGGATTCCTTCGCCTCGGCGCCACGCTTGAGGGTTCTTGTCAAAGACGTGATCACCAAGCTGGTAGTCGTTACCGAAGCTGTCGGTAGCCGTGTAACTGAACTCCTTTGTGGCGTAAGGGCAATCGTGGTGTTTGCTTACCGTGACTTGCCGCGACTGCGACTTACCGTTGGAGTCCGTATAGTATTCGGTCTCTTCCTCGGTGTAGTAATCGCAAGCGTAGTCGTGGGAGCATGAACCATCCTCGCTGCACCGATAGAGCACGCTGTTGGTCGCCACTATGCTCCCGTTGAGGAACTGGTGGTAACCGCCCACGGCATCAGCTTGTGCGGCATTCAGACCGAAGGGGTAGGAACCGGCACCGATACCGAGTATTGCGAGCGGCAAAATCGAGAACGCCGTAATCTGTCCCATTGTCAGGGGATTACCATTCTGGCGTGCCGTGAGGATTCCTCCAACCGTAAGCAAAATTGCGAGGATTGCCATAAAGATCAGGATTGTGAACATGAACTCTCCAAGGGTTTCGGGACGGTTCGAGTAGGGTTGTTTGAATTAGAAAAAAGACCGATTGTGGTCTCTCAATTAGGACAAACAACATCAAACAAACGGCTTGTAAATGAGCCGCCACGACGAGAGTAGTTATCAATCGCAGACTCGCCCTATATTATAACATATCTACAATTTCTAATCAAGTCCTTACAGCAGTACAAGTTCCGGGCTTCACGCTTATGTCTTCATAAGATATACTAGGGCCATTGTTAAAGGTTGGAGTAAAGGTGTCTCAGCGACTTTCGAGCCCGAAATTATTGATTGTAATTGTCGTGACTTTTGGGCTGGGCCTGGTCGCCTCCGGATATCTTAACTACGTCCAATTCGGCCGCGCCAAGGATGATAAGGACGCATTGAACGGTCAGCTCACCGACTTGAGATACCAGCTTAAACAGCAGGTGGCCGCCGCCCAGGCGAGCCCGTCGCCAAGCGTGGTGCCTAGCCCGACCCCTACGGAAACGCCAGGAGTCCTTGGTACGACGGCTGTTAAGTTTGATCAGCTTGGCGTCGCCGTAACCACATCCGCCCCGATTGCCGATTTGACCTACTCCTATCAGCTCGTCAGCGGTTTGGCCGTTGCGAATTTAACTACCACCGGCCTGGTGGCGCAGTATCCGGCCTGTAAGCCGGGCGCGGCGCTGGGCCAATTGGTTCGTCGGCCCAAAACCTCACGGGCGGCTTCAACGAGCAAGTTGATAAAATCGTTCGGCGACTACAATTATTATTACGTGGCGGCAGCCGGTAACTGCGCTTCCGACGTGGCTGGCCGCGCCTCAGTTACCGCGGCCAAGGCGGCACTGCTTGACGCCGTTCTGCCGACGCTTGCCCAGATAAACTAATTACGCTTCTGCTACAATAGCTACTAAGGAACGAGGGTATTCGTGTCAGATCAAAAGCGCAACATCGTCCGGCTGCAATGGATAGTCATTACCGTTTTGGTAGTGGTCGGCGGGGCCGCGTTCGTGATGCTCATGAACAAGACCGACCAGTACAAAACTGAGCGCGACTCGCAAGCCGGCAATATTACCAGCTTGCGCGAGCAGGTACGCCAGGCGAAGTTGACACCTAAGCCCACCGTTGAGGCTCTCCCTGAGGCCGTCGGCAATGGTCCGTCCGCGGCTACCCCGACCCCGACTCCGCTCCCGACGGCGACACCGAAACTTCGCTAACCGTTTGGCAGCCTCAAGCATTAGCGTTACAATTTAGATGATTAAGGGTAACCGCATGGCCTCAAAGCTCGTAGAAAAATTCGTCAGGCTCCGTGGGCGTGAACCCCAAGCTCGGTATTTGGTGGCACTGGATATCGGCACCGAGTTCGTCAAGGCGCTGATCGGCGAGATCAAGGACGGCCAAATTGAAATTATCGGCGTCGGGCGCCAGCGCCAGCGCCTTACCGACATGCAAGGCGGGGCCGTTACCGATATTCGCGGGGTAGTGGAAAACTGCGACACGGCGCTCCGTGCGGCCGAGAAAATGGCCGGCGTGGTGGCCAAAGATGTCGTCATAGGAATTGCCGGCGAGCTCGTCAAAGGCGCCAGCACCACCGTGCGCTACAAACGCGCGGCTTCCAGTGATCCTATCGACATGACGGAACTCAAGAAGATCCTGGACCGTGTCCAATATCGCGCTTTTGAACGGGCCCGCGAGCAGCTTACCTGGGAAACCGGGATGAAGGAAATCGAGGTCAAACTCGTCAACACCGCCATCGTCGACGTCCAGATCGACGGCTACCGCGTTACCAATCCAATTGGATTCCAAGGCCGGGACGTCTCAATCCAACTATTCAACGCCTTTGCGCCGATGGTCCATTTGGGGGCGTTGCAGAGCGTGGCCGCCGACCTGGATTTGAACCTGGTCAACATTGCGGCCGAACCTTTCGCCGTCGCCAAATCGGTGGGCGCGCAGGACTCGAGCGAGTTCAGCGCCATTTTCATCGACATCGGCGGCGGTACCACCGATATCGCCCTGGTGAATAACGGCGGCGTCGAAGGCACCAAGATGTTCGCCATCGGTGGCCGCAGCTTTACCAAGCGCATCGCGCAGGTGGCCGGCGTCAGTTTCGAAAAAGCCGAGGCGATGAAGCTGGCCTACAGCGCCGGCACCATCGGGGTCAAAGCCAAAAAAGCCGTCGAAGAGGCCGTTGATTCGGACATCAAAGTCTGGCTGTCGGGTGTTGAACTGAGCCTGGCCGAATTCGACCGCGTCGACCACCTGCCGGCCAAAATCATGCTCTGCGGCGGCGGCACCGGCCTGCCTCAAATCATGGCTGCCCTCAAAGGCAACGACTGGTACAAGAACCTGCCGTTCGCCCGCAAACCCGTCATCAGCCATATCAGCCCCAGCGAAGTCACCCGCGTCATCGACAAGACCGGCCAGCTCACCAGCTACGCCGACATTACCCCCATGGGCCTGGCAAACCTGGGCCTGGATACTGCCGGTGCGGAAACTGTTACCGATACATTAATTAAAAAGCTTTCGCGGGCCATAAGCGCTTAGTCGAAATCCTTGAACCTAAAACAAAATACCCCTTTCGGGGTATTTTGTTCCGAAAGGGGTAGAGCGGTTCTCTTAGCTAAACCTCGGCAGCTGAAGCGATAATAGCGGTCAACTGATCTAGTTCAGCAGCTTCGGCCGTCACTATGTTGGGGAAGCTGTTGAGGTCTCGATTGGAAACCGAAACTACAAAGTCTTCATTTATTGAGAATTGTAAATCGTCTGGGCTTTTATGGATAGGCACAGATCCGATGTGTTTTAATACCGCGAACGCATTCCACGTTACGAGGTATGTCGTTACAAGAGCACTTAATGTATCTTCCGATAGCTGGTGTCCTTCTCGAACATCGTCATGATTAAGTTGGCATAGGGCGAGTTTCATGAATGTCCGCTGAATCACCCATTCGGAACCTTCGGACCGTAAATGGAGGTACTTACGGTTTGCCAGGCGCTGACGAACAAGGCTGGTGAAAGCACGCTTGGGTGCGAAATACTGCCGCCGCCGATAAAAATTCAGTCCTTCACGGAGTAGTAGCAGCATTATCAAGAAGGGTATGACGAAGTTGATGAGGCTACGGTGAGTAATAACCGGGTAAAGACTAATCAGAAGCCAAGCCAACCACATGAGTGTGTTGGCAGGACTTGGCATCCCGTTTATATAAGAATTGATACTTCTGAGTACCTTTCGCAGTTCAGGACTCATTATTATCCAATCGCCGACGGGATGTTAAGGGACAGTTGGCAGGACTTTATCATCAAAGGCCGCAAATGTCAATAGTAGCATCTCTATGATTCACTTTCGCCCTTTTGGACTCATCAGAACAACTACGCCGTCGTTGAGTGAGCCGGTTTACGTACCGGCACCCGTGTTTAGGCGGGACGATACGGGGTTAGGAAATGGTGGTGATCAGCTCATAGGGTGGGTTTGGAATGGACCCTGCGACCGGAGCGTGGACCTGTGGTCCCAGGTTTTTCACGATCAACCCTACGATGGTGTCAATCGGGAGTACCGTTGCCGGCGTCGATCAACATGATCTTGGCGTTGCGGATACGCTGATTAAGGAATTATCCCGGGCGATTTCGGCGTAATTGCCGACCAATAATATATCTGGCTGCATTGTCAATCCACCCCTTGCATGTGTGGGCGAGTGCGGATAAAATTCCATTACCATTTTGTACCTTCAAGTTATGGAAGGGGGTGAAACCTCTTGGAAATGACTCGGTTTATCGCTCGATTCGCCAAAGTGTTGGCAGCCGATGACGTCAAAATCGATATATTGGTTCGACAGCGCAATATCAAGCGGGAAACGAGCCTTGAGTATGATGTCCCGCAGTTGGCAGCCGTCATCATACTGAACCTGACGATGCATCGCCTACGGGCGCATCGAGATTTTTATGGCATGGCACTCCAGACGGTGCGGGTTGCCAAGGCGAGGCATCTGCTGGATAAGCGCATCGACGCCCGTGTCGAGGGTCTAACCGAGTTGTTGTGGCGCGAGAACGCTTCGGATGCCATGGCGGCTCGGGCCAACCGCATTTTTCTTGAATGGGCTATCCGTACCCGCACGGCCCGCACCTTCAATCTACAGGAGAGCGCGTGAACGCCTTATCCGCCTACATAACTGAATACGAAATGGATAAGGATGATTCTGTGAATCATCCTTTTCTATTGGGCACTTGACCCAGCTAAACCATAAGCTTTGTGGTAATCTAAGATTATGAAAGAAACTGCCCTTTATTTAGAGGTCGATGAAGATATCACTTCGGCCATCGATAAACTGACCAAGATCGACGGGACATCAGTGCAGGTTGTTGCGCCCAAACGTTCCACCATGCTCCAAAGCATCATCAACCTCAAGCTGCTTAAGAAAGCCGCCGCTGATGCTGGCAAGGAGCTGGTGTTGGTAACCGGCGACCGGGTAACCCATGACCTGGCCGGCCGGGTAGGTTTGGCCGTTGCACCGTCCATCGGTGCAAAACCGGTTCTGGCCGAACCGGAAACGCTCAAGCCGCCGACCAACGAAGACATTATCGAAGACGACGAGGACGAGACGCCGCCACCGATGCCGGCTACCGTCGTACCGTTAGCGGCCGCCGCCGCCAAGCGCCCGCCGCTGTTCTCACGCAAGGACGTGGTGGATAAGCCTGCAGCTTCGGTTGCTGAGGCTGGGGCCGTGGCCGCGGAATCCGTCAAATCCAGCGGTGCGCCAAAGGTACCCAATTTCAACCTCCTCAAACGGCGGCTGTTATGGGTCGGTTTGGCGGTGGCCCTCATTGCCGGGTACGTCCTGTTCATGGCGCTCTTCACTAAAGCCAACGTCACGCTCTACGCGGCCGGTTCCAAGGTGCAGATTGACGCCAACTTTGCCGTCGACACCAACGGCGCCACCGACACCGCGGCAGGCGTCATCGGCGGCCAGGCTATTTCCAACGCCAAGGATTTGTCGGGCTCGTTCGCCCCGACTGGGCAGAAGGACGTAGGTTCCAAGGCAAGCGGTACGGTAACTATTCAAAACTGTGAAGATACCAGTGTTTATCCGTTGGCGGCCGGAAACACGCTTATTTCACAAGGCCTGAGCTTTACGACCAATGAAGCTGTTAATATTCCGGCCGGAACTTTTACGAACGGCGGGAAAAACTGCACCTCATCGACAGTTTCCGTTCCTGTAACGGCTGCGCAAAACGGCAACAAGTATAATCTCACCAATGCAACGTTTACGAGTGCTAAATTAACGTCAAACTTTAAATTGACCGGCGCTCAGATGTCCGGCGGTATCTCAAAGACAATAACCGTCGTCACCCAAGCCGACATCGACAAAGCCCAAGCCGACCTCCTCACAAAAGACAAAGACTCAGCCGAGACCAACCTCAAGGGCAAAGTACCCAGCGGTTACCAGGCTATGCCCGATTCATTGCAGGCTGCTCCGGGAACGGCCAGTTCGAGCCCGGCCGTCGATCAGGAGGCCAGCTCCGCGACGCTGACTTTGCCGGTCACCTATACGCTGCTGACGGTCAAGAAGAGCGATTACACGGACTTCGTGCACGCCCAGGAGCAGACCCAGATTGGGGCCAAGAACCAGATCTATAACGATGGCCTTGATGCGGCCCAAATTACCGCCGGCGAAAAAGACAGTAAGGGCCGTGCCACCTTCAAATTTTCGACCCAGGCCTACGGCGGTGTTAAACTTGATGTAGCAGGTATCATCAACCAGATCAAAGGCAAGCGCTACGGCGACGCCGTTGATATTGCCGGCAAGCAACCGGGCGTCCAGCGCGCCGAAGTGACGGTTTCACCGGCCTGGGCCACTAGCCTGCCCGGTAATGCGTCCAAGATCAAATTATCGATTAAGGTTGCCGATACCAAGGAGTAAATTTGCCCAGCTATATAGGAATAGATTACGGCTCCGCACGCGTTGGCATTGCGACCGGCAACAGCGAGTCCAAACTGGCAACCCCGCTCACAACCGTTGCGCCCGATAAAGTGGCAGCAGTCATCGCCGAACATACACCCGACATTATTGTCGTCGGGTTGCCGCGCAGTTTGGACGGCCGGGAGACACCTCAGACACTGGCAGTGCGTCGCTATACTGACGATGTGTTGGCAGGGCTTGGAACAGAATTGGCGTTTCAAGACGAAGCGGGCACGTCCAGCGTCGCCGAAGAGCGGCTAAAAGAGTCCGGCCGCAAGTACGCCCGCGGGGACATTGACGCGGAGGCGGCAGCAATTATCTTGCAAGATTATTTGGATTCGTTGTAATGGCGGATCGACGAGGTTACCGGTTCGATGGAACAGCTTCTAAGTTGCCACGCCGGCAACGGCTCATGGCGGTCGGCATCGCGATTATTGCATGCGCGGCCTTGATCGGGTATGTCAGCTATCGAGTGGGATTGGGGCCGGCCGCATCCGCCGGGGCATCCCAAGTATTTGAGGTCAAGAGCGGTGAAAACGCGAATTCAGTCGCCACCGCCCTCAAACAGGCCGGATTGATCCGTAATCGCACCGCTTTTCTTACATACCTGAATTTTCACTTCCTGAGGGCGCGGCTCAAGGCAGGTACCTACTCGATAAGCCCAACCAAGTCGGCGCCGTTTATCGTCGAAATTCTAACCGGAGGGCAAACGTTGCTTAATCGTATAACAATTCCCGAGGGCTACCGCATCTCCCAGATTGAGGATTTGGCCGCCAAAAAAGGCATCACCAAGGCCGATTTCCAAGCTGCCCTGAACGGCCCCCATACTCAGGCATTTCTGGCTGGCAAACCGGCCGGCGTCAGCCTGGAAGGATACTTGTTTCCTGATTCATATGAAGTGAACGCTACGACGACGGCCAAGCAACTGGTGAACGCGATGCTTGATGCGTTCGGCCAGCGCGTCGGACCGGAATACCTTCAGGCGTTTGCGGCCGAGGGCCTGACGCTGCATCAGGGCCTGACCTTGGCTTCCATCGTTGAACGCGAGGTAAATACTCCCGCCGACCGCCCGATAGTGGCACAAATATTCCTCAAACGGTTCCGCGACAAACAACCTTTGGGATCGGACGTGACCGTTCACTACGCTTCGGATCTGGCCGGAGTACCGTTCAATCTGGATATCAATTCACCTTACAATACCCGCAAGTATGTCGGGTTGCCGCCAGGGCCGATTGCCAGTCCCGGATTATCGGCACTGGACGCGGTCGCCCATCCCGCGAACACGTCATACAACTATTTTCTAAGCGGGAACGACGGCAGGACCTATTACGCCAACACCTATGCCGAGCACCAGCAGAACATTCAAAAATACCTGAAATAGCGTCATCGACTAGCTTGCCGGCGGTTGATTTGAGGGGGAATAATACATTCCTTTTAACAAAAAACTTTCAAAATGGAGCCAGCAAATTTAGAGTATTGCATTAATCTGTAAATATGGTCGTTTAAGCGTGATTTGACATCTCGACTTTTTGTGCATTGCAGAAGGGTCATATTTATTAGCATAACCATAATCAGGATATTTACCCTTTATAAAGCCTTTTAACGTTGTTGACAGTGGTTTTTCCCGTTGCTAGACTACGAAGGTAAATTGATAAGCATTAGCAGTATTGACTCTGATGCGGCACCAATTTACTATTCCAAAACGTCGAGACGAAGTAATAATTTACAGGTCGAAATTCTTCTGCCCCGGGTCAGTACCACGGGGGAAGGACGTTCTAGGAATAGTTTTCTCATCCCGATCAATTACGTTCGGGATGGGGTGGAGAATAGTATTAGTAGAAGTGCCCTTGGCGGGTCCCTTGAATCGTTCCCAGGAATGGGAGTGGGTCCGGCCACCGAGTCATTTGCAAATATAAACACCCCTCGCGGGATGGGTCGTCAGACGCTTGCAAAGCAGCGTTCGGCATACCGCAGTCTCTCAAAAACCCAAGCTGAGGCCGTCAAAACTGTTCGCGGCATCTACCGCCGACGTTTTTGGGCCCATGTCGGGTTCATCGGTCTGGCAGCAGGAATCGTCGTTACCAACAGTCCGTCGCACGCTCATAGCCTGTCGGTTCGTCTGATGTCGGCTCATGCGGCTATGACGACGACCTTGGATGATGCGGCGACAGCCAAGGTTGCGGCCGATATGGCAGTTAAGAGCCACCTGCTTATAACGAGTGATGCCTCAAAGACCGCCACGGTCAAGAGTCAACAAATTGCGTTGCTAACCAGCGATGAGGGCACACTGGCCAAGCGTCAGGTTGTCTCAACGGCCGGCAATGCTACGCGCGATATTTCGACTTACGCCGTCCAACCGGGCGACACGTTGTCGGATGTGGCGAGCAAGTTCAATATCACTACCTCGACTATCAAATGGGCGAACGATATGACCAGTATCGACTCGATATCTCCCGGCCAGTCCCTCACGATCCTACCGGTCAGCGGTTTGGTGGTGACGGTTGCAGCCGGCGATACGGCCGACTCGTTGGCAGCGAAATACAACGCCAACGCGGCCCAGATTACCTCGTTCAACAATGCCGAGGTCACCGGGTTGCCGGTAGGACAGAAAATCATCGTTCCTGACGGCACCAAGGCCGATGCCCCTAAGCCGCTTTCACAAGTAGCTACGTCGCAGGGAAACCGCGGCAGCGTGGCGGGAAGCTCGTCGGTGGCTCCTCGTCTGACCAACTTCGCGTTCGGTGCCAACGGTTACTCCTACGGGTATTGTACCTACTATGTGGCCTCGCGCCGCAGCGTACCGTCATCCTGGGGTAACGCCAACCAATGGCTGTATCGCGCCAGGGCCTCAGGCTTCTCGACCGGGTCAGTCCCAGTTGCAGGCGCAATCGCCTGGAGCGGTGCCGGTTACTACGGTCACGTCGCCTACGTTGAGAGCGTCAACGGTAACTTAGTTAACATTAGCGAGATGAACTTCAACGGCAATTGGAACCGTGTGACCACACGGACCGTTTCCGCTGGAAGCTTCAGCTACATCTACTAGAGCCTATCAACAGCAAACGGCCCCGTCGAAAAAGACGGGGCCGTTTGTGGCTGGCATAATATAACACCATAACCACTATTAGTCAATTCTATGGTATGATGAATGAGTAATGTTTTCAGATACCGCCACAATTGAGATTCGCGCAGGTAAGGGCGGCAATGGCCGCTCCTCTTTTCGTCATGAGAAATATCGCGCCATGGGCGGTCCGGACGGCGGCGACGGCGGACACGGCGGCAACGTCGTCTTTCGCGTGGACCACAATGCCAACACGCTCTCCAGCTACCGCACTGCGCGGTTGATTGCCGCCGAAGACGGCATGGTCGGCGGGGGCAATCAGAGCCGTGGCCATGCCGGCGCCGACGTCATCATCAACGTACCCGAGGGCACGATGGTGTGGTGTGACGAAGAGCTGCTGGCCGACCTGACCGTCAACGGCCAGGAGGCGATTCTGGCCAAGGGCGGACGCGGCGGCTTCGGCAATGCCCACTTCGTGTCCAGCGTGCGCCAGGCACCACGTACGGCTGAGCTGGGCGAACCAGGGGAGTCCCTTAAGGTCCGGCTGGAACTGAAGATGGTGGCGGATGTCGGGCTGGTCGGCCTGCCCAACGCCGGAAAATCGACGCTCCTGTCGGTGGTTACAAATGCCAAACCGGCAATCGCCGACTACGCATTCACGACCCTGATTCCTAATCTCGGCGTGGTGGAACACCGTGATTTCGCTTTCCTCATGGCCGACATTCCCGGTCTCATCGAAGGTGCCAGCGAAGGCAAGGGCCTGGGCGACGAGTTCCTGCGCCACGTCGAGCGCACGGCCGTGCTGTTCCATATGATCGAAGCCGCCTCGAACGACGCCGTACGCGACTACAAAGTAATTCAAAAAGAACTGGCCAGCTACGTCGTCGATCTGTCGACGCGCCCGCAGCTCATCGTCATCACCAAGGCCGATACCGTTGAACCGGCCACCGTTGAGGCTGCACGTAAGGCCCTGGAGAAGCACACCAAGCAGAAGGTCTACGTTATATCGGCTCAGGCCCATCAAGGCCTTGAGCCGCTCCTGGACGCCGCCGTACCGGTGGTTAAGGCCGCCCGCGACGAACATGCCCGACTGCAAGCGGAGAAAGACGCCGTCGTCATCACGGAAATCGCCATGCCGGACATGTGGCACGTCGAAATCGAGGAAGACGGCAACTACCGCGTCATCGGCGAGCGCATCCAGGGCTTTGCCCTGCGCACCAATTTTGAATCCGACGAAGGCGTGGAACGCCTGCGCGACATCATGCGCAAAACCGGCGTCGCCCGCGGCCTCCGCCGCCAAGGCTGCAAGCCCGGCGACAAGGTCTCCATCGGCGACAGCACCTTCGAGTGGCTGTAACCGCCGACGTATCTGCGCTATAGTAGCGAAGTAAAATACCGCGGGGATATAGCTCAGCTGATAGAGCGCTGCATTCGCATTGCAGAGGCCGAGGGTTTGAATCCCTCTATCTCCACCAATTTGCAATTATGGGCTCAGAGGAGCCCTTTTTGTTGTCTTAAACAAGAGACCTTCGGATATTTCAGAAGTGTTGAGTGGCTATCTTTGAACTTCCCATGCTTGCAAAATAGTCCTTGGCATCAAGTATTCATTATTTGATGCCGGGGGCGCTTCACGTCTAAATTCGCCTGAAAATGTAGTTTTCTACCATTCTCAAGTTATGACTGTCATGCGCGAAGAAACCCATTAAGTGCTGGCGTTTTTAATTTTGTTTTTCTTTAGATTGCGACAGTTTTCCGAATCCGGCAAGGTTAAGCCACACTTTTATGTTTCTATATGTGCCCGCTTCGGACTAATTATCCAGATAGAAAGTCAGCCTGTTCCTATTACACACAATCTTGACACATATCCATGCGTGTAATTATACTAACTTTAGATAACCGAAGAGACCGCAATGAGTGAAAAAAAGTTAAGAAAGGCTGCATTGCCACAGACAGATGTGCCTTCTTATAGTCTAAAAGAATCGCTACGTGTCCCCCAGGCAATTGTGAGCGAGCTTGGAAAGCATCCGTCCACGCCGCTTCAGGTTGCTGCGGCGATGAACATGAAGCCAACCACTGGACCGTTTCGCACTATAACGACATCGGCGATGGCGTATGGCATGACGGACGCTGGTGCTTTTGCTGAAAAAATAGGCCTTACCGAATTGGGACTCCGAATAGTTGCTCCTACTTCGGAAGGTGATGATTTAGCGGCAATGAGAGAAGCGATCATGCGTCCGCGAATTACCCGTGAGTTCTTGATGAAGTACAAAGGCTCGAAGTGGCCACGGGAAGATATCGGCCGAAACGTTCTTTCTACCTTGGGCGTTCCAGAAGAGCAGACGGGGCGAGCCCTCGAACTTATATATAAGGATGCCTCCGACTTGGGATTCATCACAAACATTAATGGCACCGATTTTGTTGAGCTGTCGGCCGCCGCTACCACTGATGCGGTCTTATTGCCAACTTCGTTATTTCCAGGTCCGGTAGGCACCTCGCAGGATCACGGTGATAGCTCCAATCCAGATGGTTCTATGGTTGACTCAAACGACGAACCCCCAATAACGCCAGCGCTTCCTCCCCTGATTGAGAATGAGAATCGTCGGGTCTTCATAACGCACGGAAAAGACCAACAGATTGTCGCTCAGATTAAGAAACTTTTGATTTTCGGTGATTTTGAGGCTGTCGTTTCGGTAGAGAAGCAAACCAATGCCAAGCCAGTACCGGACAAAGTGATGGATGATATGCGTTCCTGTTCCGCCGGAATAGTTCATGTTGGGGCTGAAAAAACTCTAATCGATTCAGACGGCAATGAGCAGCAGGTGTTGAACCCGAATGTATTGATTGAGATAGGTGCTGCGATGGCATTGTACGGTCGACGTTTTATCCTACTAGTAGAGCGTGGTGTGACGCTTCCGTCAAACCTTCAAGGGTTGTATGAAGTTAGGTATGAGGGCTCTGGCCTCGACCACGAATCGACAATGGCGCTATTAGAGGCGTTCGCTAGCTTCAAGTCTTAGTCCGCCGGAATACAGCTACACTCCTCCTGCAGCTTGATAAACCGCTCTTGGAGCGAATCATGGTTGTAGTATCGTCCCATCAGGACCACCAAAATGGCGACCCGATTGCAATCTGGTCGCCATATTGTTTGCAACTGAATCTGAATATGTCAAAATAACGGCATCGCACCTCGACAACAAGGAGTACAAATGTATGTACGACAGTGGCGTATCGCGCTCCACGGCAACTCGAGTAATTACGACGACCAGCCCGGGCTTGCGTTGATTCTACAGTTGGGGTGCCGAGTCTGCGAAACAGTGTGTGAGGACTTTTATGCTCGAAGGATCACCCCGCGAACTGTTCGCGATGGCAAACCAGTCGGACCCGATGACTTCCGGATAAAGGGGGATCAAGCTACGAACTGGTTCAATTTTAGCGTTAAATACCGCCTTGCCCTTCAACGACACTGTGATCAATGCGGCACGGCCTCAATTATTCCGCCGCTGCAGCAAGATACCCTCATCGCTGCGAGCAACGCTGCCATGAGTCCGAAGTGGCTTCGTAAGGCCGTCGCAGACTTCAGTTTTGAGACCAGGACTATCCCGGCGACGTCCAGCGACTGGCCCCAAGAGGTATATGTGGGTAAGGACGGGATTACGGCCATGGACTGGGTGTCATTTGAACCCGCATCTGTCTAGAACCGTACCCCCGACGACAAGCACTCGATGCTAGTTGTCGGGGGTTTGTCGTATCTAATGAGCAGTCACGCTAATATCGATGTGTCATAATTAGTCCATGGAAGATAAAACACCTGATTTATTGGCCAAATCCATAAATTCACGCAGTCGTTTGACCGGAAGTTTCACGCTTCGCTCAGGCAGGACCGCTAGTGAGTACTTCGACAAATACCTTTTTGAGTCTGATCCCAAACTGTTAAAAGAGGTTGCCGGCCGCATGGTTGGGCTGGTTCCGGCAAACGCCCAAATGCTCGGCGGGCTCGAGCTCGGTGGCGTCCCACTGGCGACTTTGGTAGGACAGGCAACCCGATTGCCAGTGCTGTTCGTCCGCAAGGCGGCCAAAGAATACGGAACACGAAAGCAGGCTGAGGGCGGCGACCCAACGGGTCAGTGCATCGTGTTGATAGAGGACGTCGTTACGAGTGGCGGAGCGGTCATTAATGCGGCGGCTGCAATTCGTGGCCTTGGCGGTATGGTCACGGACGTCATTTGCGCCATTGATCGCGAGGAGGGCGGGGCAGAAGCCTTGGCTGCCGTGGGCATTGCACTCCATGCCGTATTGACGCGAAGTGATCTCGACCATGCATAGAAGTATTCGTTCGAAATGACGCTTATGTTAGAATGAAGCCATGATAAAACAAGACACGTTCCTGGCCGACGAACTCGGCCGCAATCGTCCCAAGGCTCATTTGACGTTCATGGACGGATTCAGATTCGGAATTGGCGCTATCGTGGCTATGTTGCTGGTCAGCCTGCTGACAGGTGCTATCGCCTGGGGTTTGATCCTTACGCTCAATCTGCATTAGGTACCGTCTTCCCTCAAAGCAAAAAATATGATAATCTTTGCACTTGTACGTATGGGGCATTAGCTCAGCTGGTAGAGCGCTTGCATGGCATGCAAGAGGTCAACGGTTCGATCCCGTTATGCTCCACCATAAGAAACACCCGAGCCCCAACCTCGGGTGTTTCTATTTGATTAGTGTCCCACGTCACCTGTTCGGATAGCTGGACTCATTTAGGTACTTATGTTACAAAATGTTTAGTTCTTTCTCACACTTTTTGTTCACGAGCTCTAGGGGCACTAATGAATCATGCAGCTTTGGATACCATCCTTGCTAAAATGTCAGCCCAACCTCCCTCAGTGAAGGCTAAAGCTTGCTTCAAGGAGGCACGCTCACTTCGAGCCTCATCCGAGCAGCTCGGTGTCCTTGGCGCAGAGATTTCTCGGCGGGCCAGCGAAGACATCGTTCTGGCTGACCTATTCGAACACCAAGCTCTCCTATTCCACGCGGAGGTGGTGGGGTCCTGTAAAGACCTCTACACCCGCGACTCACAGATCATGTGTGAGTTACCTATCGGCCACAAAGATGAAATGCACCACTTTCCGGGCATCGGCTGGGGTAACCCGCAAGAGCGTATTTTCAAACGTTGTTGGCAGTGGCCTTGCCTGAGAGAACGACGGTTCGATCGCTTCGAAGTCGCTCGCGAGGATGGTGCTAAATTCTGGCGCTATCGTGATTCGAAAGGCCATGTCCACGACTAGTTCGGCTAGTAGTTCGACCAGCGCCTCACATCCAGTGGGGCGCTTTAATCTTGCTCACGCAAGACTCGCCGCACCCTCTGCTGCAGTGCTAACAGCACACACAATGCTCCACCAATAGAAACACCTGAACCCCAAGCTCGGGTGTTTCTTCTTGATTTGAAAGTTAAACGAAGCAGAGCCGGTAGGTAATATTATCAAATCCTGAAGTGTTATTATTGACCCATGAAACTCACCGAAACCGAAATTCAGGATCGGCTAAGTAGCCTCACTGGCTGGGCTAGCACCGGCGAGGCTATAACCCGGGAGTTTGTGTTCAAAGATTTTGCCACCGCTTTTGGGTTTATGACCTCGGCAGCGTTAATCGCTGAAAAAATGAATCACCATCCGGAGTGGAGCAATGTTTATAACCGGGTAAACGTTAAACTTGCGACGCACGAGGTCGGTGGTTTGTCGGAGTTGGATTTTGAGCTGGCCGAGCGTTTGAATCGGCTGGTTTGAGCAGGTCGAAGTCGGCCCCGACGCCTCTTAGTTTGTTCCAGAAGCCTTCGTATCCTCGCTCCAGGTGCTCGACGCCGGTGAGTTCGCTGTTGCCTTCGGCCACGAGGGCGGCGATGACATGGGCCATGCCGGCGCGAATGTCGGGAATCTCGATAGTCACCCCATGCAGCGGTGTCGCCCCGTTGATCACGGCCGAGTGGCGCTGGGAGTTGTTGCGGAAACGGCAGGTGACCTCACCGAGGCACTTGTTAAAGACGCCGATCTCGGCTCCCATTTGCCGCAGGGTTTCGGTATAGCCGAAACGGTCCTCGTAGACGGTTTCGTGGATAACTGACAGGCCGTTGGCTTGGGTTAGAAGAACGACTAGCGGCTGCTGCCAATCGGTGGAGAATCCGGGGTAGGTATCGGTTTCAAGGCCAATGCCCTTTAACGGTTGGATGCCGCGGCGGAAGGTGATGCCGTCGCATGTCACTTCATAGTCGGCGCCGATCCGGCGGACGGTGTTAAGGAAGGTCATCAGTTCGTCCTGGCGGGCGCCGTTGACGGTTATTTCGCCATCTGTTGCCAGGGCTAAGAGGGCGAAGGAGGCAGCTTCAAGTCGGTCGGGCATTACGGTGTGACGGGTGCCATGCAGACGGTCGACGCCGTCGATGGTCATTGTGCGGTCGGCGCCGAACTCAATGATTGCGCCCATCTTTTGGAGCAGTTTGACGAGGTCGGTAATCTCGGGTTCGGTGGCTGCACCCGCAATGCGCGTACGTCCCTTGGCAAGGACCGCCGCGAAGATAATGTTCTCAGTGGCACCGACGCTGGGATAGGGCAGTATCAGACTGGCTCCAACCAATGATTCGGCGTGAGCGGTGTAACCGTCGGCCGTTTCGGTAATGGTGGCGCCCATCTGGCGCAGGGCAGCGATGTGAAAGTCCACTGGACGGGGGCCGATGGCGTCGCCGCCAACCATCGGGACCTCAGCTTCGCCGACCCGGTGTAGGAGCGGTGAGAGGGCCAGGATCGGCAGGCGGTTGGAGCGAGTTTGGCGTTTTACGGTTCGATGTTTGATTTCGGGGGTGTGGAGGTGCAAAGTGCTGCCCTGGCGCGTGATGTCCGCGCCCAGGTTTCGGCAGAGCTCGGCCGTAATTTCGACGTCCTCGATGTCGGGACAGTTATCGAGGATGACCGGCTCGTCGGTCAGGAGGCTGGCAATAATCATTTTGGTGGCGGCGTTCTTGGCACCGCTGACGGTGACGCTGCCAGATAGCGGGCGGCCGCCGCGGATTGTAAGGTGTTCATTCATAGCCCCATTGTACGGTACAATAACTAATATGAAATCTTTTCTTCGCCGTCTGATTGCTAAAGGTCTTGAGGGAGCCGTAGTTCGTTTGGTGCGGGCAAATCCAAAACTCAAGATCGTGGCGGTCGGCGGCAGTGTCGGCAAGACCAGCACCAAGTTGGCGATTGCGGCCGTATTGGCGCAGAAATACCGGGTTCTGGTTCAACCAGGCAACTACAACTCGGAAATCGGCCTGCCATTGATGGTTTTTGGCCAGACGGTGCCCGCCGTCTTGTTCAATCCGGCGGCATGGCTGGTGCGGTTTATCCGCGCGGAGCGGCAGATCCGCGGAGACTTTCCTTATGACGTCGTGGTGCTGGAAGTGGGTACGGACCACCCGGGTGAAATCGCCCATTTCATGACCTACCTCAAGCCGGGCATCGGGGTGCTGACGGCAGTGACTCCGGAACATATGGAATATTTCGGTGATTTGGACGCTGTGGCGGCCGAGGAGCTGGAACTGGCGGCGGGTTCCAAGGTGATGGTGGTAGGTCGTGACGACGTGAAAGCGGCATATCGGACAAAATATTTAAAACACCACCCCGATGTCGTAACCTATGGACTTTCCGCAGAGTCCGATTACAGCGCGCGCATCAAGGATGTCGATTTGGTCGGAGGTACCGATTGCGCTTTGCTCAAGCACGGCCATGCCACCATTGTTGGTCTGACGGTTAAAGTGTACGGCGAGCCGGCGATAAAAGCGGTGGCGGCAGCTTATGCCGTTGGTGATTTGCTTGAAATGTCACGCGAGGAAATAGAACAAGGGGTTCAGTCGTTTGTACCGATTGCCGGACGGATGAGAATTTTTACCGGACTGAACGGTTCAACCCTCATCGATGATACTTATAATTCCAGCCCGGATGCCGTTGTCGCCGCCGTTACCACGTTGCAAAACGTACCCGTAACCGGCCGGAGGATTGCCATTATGGGCTCCATGAACGAACTTGGCGCCGAGTCGCCACGTTATCACGGTGAGGCCGGGGCGGTCTGTGCCGGGGTCGACATGCTGATTACTATCGGCGATCTCGCCAACACCCATCTTGGACCGGCGGCCGTTCAAGCCGGTCTGGACCCTCGCAATTGGAAACCGGCCGATTCGCCTTACGCTGCCGGCGAATTCCTGAAACTACTTTTGCAGTCGGGAGACGTGGTGCTGGCCAAAGGCTCCCAAAACGGCGTCTTCGCCGAGGAGGCCCTGAAGTTGCTGTTGGCGGACCCCGCCGATGCCAACCATTTAGTACGTCAATCGCCGTTCTGGCTGGCCAAAAAAGCCAAACAGTTTGGAGTATAATCAATCAATATGACCGTAAAGCCCCTTTATCAGCAGCATCTTGCATCCGTTATCGGCGAGGCCCGCGCCCTCCAGGCCTGCCTGCCAACCTGTTTCTATATGTTGGCCCATGCCTACGGCTACCTGCCTGAGGTTGATTTTGAGACTTTCATCAAGGATATCGACTGGGATGGGGATCGCAATGCCTCCGGGGATTGGCTGCGGGCGCGTTTGTCGCAGGATTTGCGTAGTAGCTACCATATCCCCGTAGTTTCGTGGTGGATCCATGCTCCCAGCCCGATGACCGACCAGAACAAGCAGGCGGCGATTACTGCCGGATATCGTTCCAGCCAACGGGAAATCGCCTGGTTTGAGCAGGACGCGCTGAGCTTCCCGCTGGAGGTTATCGTGGCTTCGGGAACGCCGGTAATCGTTACGATGAAGCCGGGCTTTACGTCCAATACATCGGTGCACGCAGTAATTCTAGCCGCCCTCAAAGACGATCAGTATGAAATTATTGATCCCGACGCGCGTAACGAGCGCCGGTTTTACTCAATCGAGGAGATTAGGCGCAACCTCAGTCCGGTCGGTGCGGCCAGCGTTGTGCTGCCCACTCGCAATAACTCCGCACCCTCGCTATAATTGACCGATATGAAACGCTACCAGCCATCAGAAATTGAGTCCAAATGGCAGCAGGTCTGGGACAAGACTAAGCTGTATCGCGCCGTCGATGACGACCCGCGAGATAAGTACTACTACCTGGTGGAGTTCCCCTACCCTTCGGGTGAGGGTTTGCACGTGGGGCACGTCCGGAGCTATACCGCCTTGGATATCATGGCGCGCCACAAGCGAATGCAGGGTTTTAACGTCTTGTACCCCATGGGCTTTGACGCCTTCGGACTGCCTACGGAAAACTACGCCATCAAAAACAAAGTGGCGCCTCAGGATGCAACCACCACCAATATCGCCAACTACACCCGTCAACTTCAGGCGTTGGGGCTTAGTTTTGACTGGGACCGGACAGTCAACACCACCGACCCCGAATACTACCGCTGGACGCAGTGGATATTCTTACAACTGCATAAAGCCGGGCTGGCTTACCAGTCAGAGATGCCGATAAACTGGTGCCCCTTTGAAAAGACGGGCCTGGCCAACGAGGAAGTCGTTAACGGCGTCCATGAACGCTGTGGGACCCCGGTTGAGAAGAAGTTGATGAAACAGTGGATGCTCAAGATCACCGCCTACGCCGACCGCCTCATTGACGACCTTAAAACCGTCGACTATCTGGACCGGATATCGAGCCAGCAAATCAACTGGATCGGTCGAAGCGAGGGGGCCGAGATTACCTTTAAGCTGCGCGGCATCGCCGGTCAGGATGATGACTTGCATGATGTAGACGTTTACACGACCCGCCCCGATACCTTGTTCGGCGCGACGTTCATCGTGGTGTCGCCGGAACTGGCCGATTCCTGGTTGAAGGTCGGCTGGAAGGCATCGAGCGAAGCATCCACCTATATAGCCCATGCCCTCAACGAGTCCGAATTGAGCCGCCAGGAAGACAAAGTCAAAACCGGCGTCGATACCGGAATCAAGGCCGTGCACCCATTGAGTGGCGAGCTCCTGCCCGTCTGGGTCGCCGATTACGTTTTGGGCGGCTACGGCACGGGGGCCATAATGGCCGTCCCGGCACACGATCCGCGCGACTTTGAATTTGCCGGCGCCTTTGACCTGCCGGTTACCCGCGTAATCGAAGGCGGAGAATTGCCATCCCTCGGACATGGAAAGTTGGTCAACTCCGGTGAGTTCGACGGACTGAGCGACACGCAGGCCATGCAGGCAATAATCAAGACCCTGGTGGACAAGGGCGCCGGCAAAGGTGCCAAGAAATTCAAGCTGCGCGACTGGATCTTCAGTCGTCAGCATTACTGGGGTGAACCTATTCCGATGATCCACTGCCCGAAGTGCGGCGTGGTTCCGGTTCCGGAAGACCAACTGCCGGTGACTTTGCCGATGGTTGATAGCTATGAACCCACGGAAACCGGCGAGTCGCCGCTGGCGGCCATTACCGACTGGGTCAATACCAAATGCCCGAAGTGCGATGGCCCGGCCAAGCGCGAAACCGATACCATGCCCAACTGGGCCGGTTCAAGCTGGTACTACCTGCGCTATATTGATCCCAAAAACGACCAGGCCTTCGCCGACCGTACCAAGCTCGACCAGTGGACGCCGGTGGACCTGTACAACGGCGGGATGGAGCACACCACGCTCCACCTGCTCTACTCGCGATTCTGGCACAAGTTCCTCTATGACCAGGGCTTTGTTCCGACGCCCGAACCTTACGCCCGGCGTCGCAGTCACGGGATGGTTTTGGGACCCGACGGGCAAAAGATGAGCAAGAGCCGCGGCAACGTCATTAATCCCGACGGGGTCATTGAGCGCTACGGCGCCGACGCGGTCCGCCTGTATGAAATGTTCATGGGGCCGTTCGACGAACAGACCGCCTGGAGTGATGAGCGCCTAAGTGGCGTGTCGCGTTTCCTGTACCGGGTTTGGACGCTAGTCGACACCCTAACGGGAGAGCACGTCCAATCGGCCACGCCTGATGGGATCTTTGCGACTGAAGTCGACCGCGCCACTCATAAGACTCTCAAGAAGGTCAACGAGGACATCCAGTCCATGAGCTTCAACACCATGGTGAGCTCACTTATGGAGTACGTTAATTTCCTGCAAAAGAACCAGGCCAAACTGGCAACGCCTGACAACGTGGATCTGGCCGAGCGAACTATCCGATATCTGATTCTGATGCTTGCGCCCATGGTGCCTCATATGACCGAAGAAATCTGGCACGATACCCTCGGGCAGGAGGGAAGCGTCCACGCCGCCGCCTGGCCGTTATACGACCCCGAACTCATCAAGGACGAACTCGTCTCGGTGGCGGTCCAAGTTAACGGCAAGCTCCGCGCCACCATCGTCTTGGCAGCCGATTCCACCGATGACGACCTGGCTGAAGCAGCCAAGTCCGAGTCCAACGTCGCCAAGTATCTGTCGGCCGGCGAGGTGGTCAAAACCGTCGTCGTGCCACGCAAGCTGGTTAACTTTGTAGTTAAGTAATTTACTCGAGTACCCAAAGCGTGCTAGCATAGTCAGGTTGTAAAAACACGGGTAACAAAGTATAATCACGGGTAAGAGTGCTATGCACATCAACGTTCGCGACATTCTAGCTAAAGAACTGGGACACAGCCAGACGTTCACCATCACGGATGAACGGCCTGAATTTGACCAGGTTACGCTTATCTCACCGGTTGCCGGAGAGGTGAAAATATCGCGGCTCGATAACGGTTTGATCATCAGCGGCCGCGTGTCCTGCCAGATAGAATTAGAATGTCATCGTTGCTTGCGCTCGTTTGTCCGCCCCGTCAATGTCAGGTTCGAGCAGCTCTTTACCGAGAAGCCCGTGGATGATGAGATGCTGATCGATGAAAATGACAATATCGATCTGGCGCCGTTGCTTCAGCAGGAAATTCTCCTGAACCTGCCCATTAAGATTCTCTGCCGCCGCGACTGCCCCGGAGTCGAAGACGCCCCTCGGAACCTTATCAGCGACGGACCGGACCATAGCCTCGGCACCAACGCCCGTATAACGAAAGGACCATAATAGTGGCCGTACCTAAAAAACGCACTACCGCCAGTACCCAGGGTCAGCGCCGTTCGCACCTGGCACTCAAGGCCCCTCAGCTGATTGCTGGCCCCGATGGACAGCTGATTCCTCGCCGCCTCAAGCGAGCCGCCGAAATGGGATTGCTCAACCTTAATAAGAAGAAGGCCTAACTCCCTATGGCATCAAACCGTCACCTTGGCCGAATCGTCGCTATGCAGACCTTGTACGAGCATGATTTCAGAGGTGGCAGCGATGCCAGTTTGGAATTGCCACCGATCCTAGAACGGAACTTGAACGAGTTTCGTTCCAGCATCGATGACACCAATTTCGTCGAGGATATCGTCGAAGGCGTTAACTCCAACCGTCAAGACATTGATGCCGTCATCGCCCCGGCCGCGCCGGAATGGCCGGTCGAGCAGATCGCCAAAATCGACAAGATCATCCTGCGCATCGGCGTTTATGAATTGACGATCAAGCGTGACGTGCCGCCGAAGGTGGCCATTAACGAGGCGGTAGAACTCGCTAAGACATTTGGCGGCGAAAACTCCAGTAAGTTTATCAACGGTGTCCTTGGCACCATCTACCGGAACAGTGATTTCTATGAACCAGAAGAAGAACCGTCGGTCCAAAAACCGACAGAATAAAGCCAAGCGCGGTGGTGCCGGCCGGGCCGTCCGCGAATATACTGCGGGCGGCGTCGTATTCCGGCGCAACGGTGACACCGCCGATATCCTCATGATCCAGGATCTTATGGGCCGATGGACCATCCCTAAAGGTCACGTTGAGACGGGCGAAAGCCTGGAGCAAACGGCCGTTCGTGAAGTTGCTGAGGAAACCGGCCTGACAGAATTTGTCATGGGGGAAAAACTTGATAAGCTGCATTTCTTCTACCGCAAGGAAGGCAAGCTGATCTTTATGACGACCTACGTCTTCCTGATGGAGGCCGTCGGCAACACCGACGCCGTGATCCCCGAAGACTCCGAAGGTATCGTCGATGCCAAATGGTTTCCCGAGGAAGAGGCGCTGACACTCATCGAATACCGTGATACCGAGCGGCTCTTTCGCATCGCGCTGGAAAAGATCCATGGTAACCAGTCCCGGAACGTATTAACATAACAATCAAGAAATATGAATTCATTACAAGATTTTCAAAAGCTCATCGGTGTCCAGTTCAAAGACATCACGCTGCTTGAGCGCGCCTTCATCCACCGCTCGTATTTAAACGAACACCCTAAATTGGGCCTCGAACACAACGAGCGCCTGGAGTTTTTGGGTGATGCCGTATTGGAGTTGGTTGTAACCGACTTTCTCTACCGCACCTATCCGAACCCCGAAGGCGACCTCACAAACTGGCGCTCGGCGCTGGTTAAAACCGAAAGCCTAGCCTCCGTCGCCGAGAAGCTGGAGATTTCCACATACTTTAAGCTGAGCCGCGGCGAAGCCAAAGGCAACGCCCGCTCGCACGCGCTTATTTCCGCCAACGCCACCGAGGCTATTATCGGCGCAATTTATCTCGATCAGGGTTATGACATGGCTAAGATGTTCATTACTCAGCAGATAATCTCAACCTTGCCGGAAATCCTGGCGAGCGGCACTTGGATGGACCCCAAAAGCAAGTTCCAGGAGCTGGCGCAGGAACAGTTCGGCCTGACACCCAACTACAAAGTGCTCGAAGAAGCCGGCCCCGACCACGACAAAATCTTTACCATCGGCGTGTACGTCGGCGATAAACTGTTCGGCAAGGGCAACGGTGCCAGCAAACAGGCGGCACAGCAGGAAGCTGCCGGACTAGCGCTCGAAAATATCCGAGCTAAATCTGAAAAACCCGTCAGCTAAACGTCACCATATATACAGCTGATTACGCTTATGCTATAACGGATTCAATAGTAGCCCTTTTCCAATTTGGAGGTGGTGGCAATGATACCGATTACCGTTTTCTTTTGCGGAACATTAATGCCGCCGGTACTTGGCCCCTTGCTCAACTGGGGGTTAACCAAGGCTTGGAAAGAAGCGATCGTCAAGACGCTTCCGAAAACCGGGTTGGCAAGCTTGGAGGAGACCTATCAAGCCTTGGCCAGGTGGCTGGACAGTCGAATTGCACCTGACCAGCCGCTCACGCTCGTCGGCCAGTCACAGGGGGGACTTCACGCCGTTCGGCTCGCATTGGACCGGCCCAACGTCGAGCGGGTCATAACGATAAGCACGGCGCATCATGGCACCGTTCTGGCTAATTTTATCCCGCCATTGTGGGACATGCGGCCGGAAAGCGCCTACATGAAGGCATATCTGGCGAGGTTGCCTGAGGTTGCGCCTCGGCTGGATTCCATCTACCTGCGACATGACCTGATGATCCATCCCTATCATTCGGCGCACGTCGATGATGCCCGCAACCATTTGTTTGCCAGCCCTGAAGAATACCTTGTGACAGGCGAGCATAAAATCGATACGGTGCGGCTGGATGGTAATCCCAACCATATCAGCGAGCTCTATAACGGGCCTCTCATCGAGGCGCTTCGCCTCATCAGCATCAACGATAACTACGGTCATATCGCCGTTTGACCCTCGCCTCCTTCGGGAGGCGTTTTCTTTGGAAAACCAAACCCCGGGCTCGCGGAAGTTTGCTACAATACTACTAATGGTTGGCGAGAATGTATCTTAAACGCATCACTGTAACCGGCTTCAAGTCGTTTGCCGCTAAAACTGTGCTTAATTTAGAGCCGGGGATAGTCGCCATCGTGGGGCCTAACGGGTCGGGCAAGAGCAACATCGCCGACGCCATCCGTTGGGCGTTGGGCGAGCAGAACAAGAGCCGACTGCGCTTGAACGACCGCGAAGAGGTGGTTTTTGCCGGCACCGACAAACGGGCGCGTGCAAGCTTTGCGGAGGTCGTCCTGGTGTTCGACAACCAGGACGGGGCATTTCCCCTGGACCTGGCTGAGGTTGAAATCAGCCGTCGATTGTACCGCAGCGGGGAATCGGAGTACCGGTTGGGTGGCCGGATCGCGCGGCTGGCGGATATCCAGACACAGATGGCCGAGGCCGGCTTTGGCGCTGGGACGTACGCCGTCATCGGCCAGGGTATGATCGATTCGTTCCTGTTATCGAGTCCGTCCGAACGCAAGCTGTTGTTTGACGAGGCGGCCGGAATACGGGCGTCGGAGCTCAAGCGTGAGGCCAGCCTGCGCCAGCTGAACGCGACTTCAACCAATCTGACCCGTCTGCGCGATATCGCCGGCGAACTGGCGCCGCGCTTAAAGTCCCTGGAGCAGGGAATGACCGCAATCAAGGCGGTTGAGGCGCTGAAAGCCTCGCTAGAAGCAGCCCGCCTGACTTATATTGCCACGCTTGACCGCACGCTGGGTGCTGAATCGTTGGCCGTGACCCACGCTTCCGACGACCTGACGCTTGAATCGCACCGGCTGACCAGCGAGATTGCCAAGGCAGTCGCATTGCAACGCGGTCAGCTCAAGGCGGCTGAAGCGTTTCGGGTTCAGCAGGCCGCCGCCAGCTTAAAGATTACCGAGATTGAAACAGAGCAGCAGGCGCGGGCGCTGGAGTTGGGGCGGCTTACCGCCGAGGAACGCCAAGCACGGGAGTCGGCCGAACATGGCAAGGAGCTGACCCGCCAGCTAGCTCAACTTAGGCGCGAGCGGGAAAAGACCGCCGCGGCCCAGCAGGAGTTCATTGGTGAGTTAAGCCATAACGGCGCTGCAGCCAAGGAAGCTGACAAAGCCTTGAAGCGTGCCAGTACCGCGGTCGCCGGGGCACAATCGGAACTCCTTGAGCTGCGCGAGTCCCTCCACGACGGCAGCGGTCAGCGCTATGTCGGCCATGCCCTGCAACTTCTTAAGACGATTGCCCAGGGACTTAATGACGAACAGCTGGAACTGGAGCAGTTAAGGCTGTTGGTTCACAAGGCCGGCCGTATGTTGAGCCACGCCACCAAAACCGGGGAGGACGAGCTCCTGGTGCGGCTCAAAGCGTCGCAGGTCCTGTTGGAAGCGGCCATGAGCCGCCGGGAGACAGCCACGGAGCACCAGAACAACTTTACGATTACCAGACGCTCGCTGGAGCTTGACGAGGCCCATCTGCGGACGCTGCTGGCTCGGCAGGATCATGAAATCGATTCTTTGGAAGGGCGCGTGGCCGCGGCCGAGACCAGTCGCAAGGAGGCCGCGGAGCTGGGGGCCAGAGTTAAAGCAACCGCAGGCCAGCTTACCGCCCTTCAGGTCTCGCTGGCCCAAGTCCGTGCCCAGGCGGACGGCAGCGACTCCGACCGTGACGCCGCCGTCCGTATCGCCGAGGAGGCTGCGCGCCTTGAGCGCGCCCGCGGCCGCCTGACCACCGTGCAGAATGAGCTCCTGCAGCTCAAAACACGGGCGAGCGCGGTTGAGGAGTCGGGTTTCCGGTTGCGCGGGCAGATGAAGACATGGAGCCTGGACTGCCGCACGGAATGCTCCTCCACAGAGTCGGTGAGCAACCTGGAGCAGGCGTTGACCAAATTGGAATACGAGCTTGAAGCCCGACAGGCGCAGGTCCGCGACACAGCCGCCGAATATTCTGAGGTCGAGGCCCGGCAATCCGAACTGATGGCACAAATTACCGATCTGGAGGATGCGCGCAGCAACCTGGACCAGCTGATCGCCGAGCTGGACAAAGTCATCCGCACCCGGTTCAAAGAGAATTTCGCCAGCCTGTCCGACCATTTCGGCCGCTATTTTGCCCGCCTGTTCGAGGGTGGGACGGCAACTCTGGAAATTGAGGAGGGCGAGGAAGGTGAGTACGGCATTCTAATCAAGGCCAGCCCCAAAGGCAAGCGGCTGACCAATTTGAACGCCCTGTCCGGCGGCGAACGAGCGATGGCGGGCGTGGCTTTGCTGGCGGCCATTTTGAGTGTCAATCCCAGCCCGTTCGTGGTCCTCGATGAAATCGACGCCGCCTTGGACGAGGCTAACTCCGGCCGTTTGGCGGTTATCTTGGAGGAACTCCAAAGTCAGTCGCAGCTAATTGTCATTACTCATAACCGTCAGACCATGCGGTCGGCCAAAGTATTGTTCGGGGTGACGATGGACCAACATCACGTCTCGCGTCTCCTCAGCTTGCGCCTGGATGAGGCAACTACGCTGGCCGCCAGATAGCATTATCCCGGCATGGGTTGACTTAAGGGGGTTAAGTGAGCTAGAATCAGGTTCGTTGTCAACTTTGTAACCGAGTCAGGAATAATTCATTTGTTAGTCATCCGTCTGGCCCGCACCGGCCGCTCCAAATACCCCACTTACCGCATCGTTGCGGCCGAGTCTTCACGCCCGGCTACCGGACGATTCGTGGAGATTCTTGGTCACTATAATCCGCACACCAAAGAGTTGGTTATCAAGCACGAAGAAACTGAGAAGCGTTTGAGCCAAGGTGCCCAGCCGTCGAACACCGTCGTTAAACTCCTTACCCGCGACAAAGTCGTCCTGCCTGCTTGGGTCAAACTCAAGACTAAGGCCCCTAAGGCTGTCGCCGCAGTTGAAGAGTCCGTCGAAGTAACCGAGACCGAGGCAGCCGCCGACGCCGAAGGTACCGAGGACGCCCCTGAAGCCAGCGATGCCGAAGCTCTGACCGACGAGACCCGCGTGGCCTCGACAACCGAAGAAGCTGCCGCCGAAGCCGGCGACGATGTGCCAAACATCAACACTACCGAAACCGATTCGGACAAATAATCCGCCCCTTTGTTTACGAAAACGACCCGCGAGACGGGTCGTTTTCGGTAAAATGATGTATTATTAAGGAAATCGTAAACTCTTAAGGAGAGCAACAATGGCAGATCTGGATAAAGAATTTGTTGAATATGTGGTCAAAGCCCTCGTAACCAACCCCGATGACGTTCAAGTTAAGCGTTCGGTCGACGACATGGGCGTGCTGCTGGAGCTGTCCGTCAACCCGGACGATATGGGCAAGGTAATTGGTAAGGCCGGCGCGACAGCCAAGAGCATCCGTACGTTGCTACGAGTGCTTGGATCCCGTGGCGATGAGCGGGTTAACCTAAAGATCGTCGAGCCGGAAGGCGATGAGGCCGCCCAGACCCCAGCCGACACTGACGGCGCCGCTGTCCTGCCCGCCGAACCCGAAGACTCCGAAATGGTCGCCCGCACTAAAAAAGAGTTCGCCGATCTGGATGACCTCGACCTCTAAAGAACAAGCCATGAAAATAGATATAATTACGTTATTCCCCGATATGTTCAAGGGGCCGTTCGACATGAGCATGCTCTGGAAAGCCCAGGAGCGTGGGCTGGTGAGTATTGCCACGCACGACCTGCGCGAATTTGGGCTTGGCGTCCGCCGCACCGTCGATGACACGCCTTACGGCGGCGGAGACGGCATGGTGTTACGGGTTGAGCCAATGGTGGCGGCCATTGAAGCGGTCAAAGCCAATAATCCTGATGCCAAAGTCATTATCATGACCCCGAGTGGCCGTAAGTTCGATCAGTCGATGGCGCAACGCATGGCCGAGGAGCCCGGGCTGATCCTGGTAGCCGGGCACTACGAAGGCTTTGACGAGCGCATACTAGCGTATGCCGATGAACAGGTTTCAATCGGTGATTACGTGTTGACCGGCGGCGAACTGCCAGCCATGGTCTTGGTGGATTCCGTCGTCCGACTTATTCCGGGTGTGCTCGGCGGTGAAGCCAGCGCTCATGATGAGTCGTTCAGTGATCCGCACCTCTTGGAGTATCCGCATTACACCCGCCCGATTGAATTCCGCGGTGAACGGGTCCCGGATGTACTTATGAACGGCCATCACGCCGAGATTGAAAAATGGCGTGCCGAGCGGGCAACTGAAAAAACCCGTGAGTTTCGGCCCGATTTACTGCTGGAAGAAAGTCCAGAGGCGTGATGAGAGGTCGGCGAATTGGCCGGCGGTTGTCCCGGGCTTACCCATCATAACCACCAGATAATCGGTTTTGGTACCGAAGACGATGCCGGCATCATGTGTGTAGCCGTCCAGGTCGCCGGTTTTGTGGGCTATAACCGTTCCCGCCGGCAGACCTTGAGGCAATCGATTGTTGACTCGTTGATCCTTTAATAAGGCCATGAAGCGGTCATTGGCGTTAGGGGAGTTGAGCGTGCCGCGATAGAGCCTCTCTAACAGGAAAGCTACGTCGTGTGCACTGGTCTGTTGGGGAGTCTGTAAACTTGTTCCGGTGTAGCCGTCGGCTTTGAGGGCCGCATCTTGGTCGTCCCAGCCCAGAACGCTTCCCAATGCCCGTCCACAGGTATTGTCCGAGATATTGATCATAACGGTGAGGCAGCCATCGATATTACGCCCGCTGCCACTGCCCGCGTTGCTGCCGTAGGTAAGTTGACCGTTGTCGATCTGGCCGTAGATTTGTTGAGCCACGAATAATTTGTACAGGCTGGCGCTGGTCATCGAAGTGTCGCCGCCGATTTGGGCTGTCGCGCCCGACTTGAGATCTTTGACTACGATACCCAACTGGTTTTCATGGCCGGCGGCAAATTCGGTCAGCAGTTTTTGCAGGCCGGTTTCCTGTTGGGCTACGGCCAGCGCTGCGGCGGCCGCTATTGCATTCGGACTAGGCTGTACGCTGGTGGCGTGGAGGGCGGAAGCAGCTCGGGAAGTCGCCTGCGCCTGTGAACTGGCACGGGCCACCTGCCAGCTGTAGGCGCCGCCCGCGATCAAAGCGCTGGCCACCAGCCCAAAGCCGATTTGGCGGCCCCACGAGCGTCCAGGGTAGACAACCGAGTCGGCCATGACCTCTGATATAACTGCTGGAGGTGCCTCAACGGCCAACGGAGCCTGCATACTGGCAAGGATCACCCGCGCCGCCGTTTGCGGCGCGCGGCGGCGGATACCGTCAATCCCGGTGACATAGCGAACTGAAGCCGCGGGCATTGCTGCCACAGCTGGTGTTATCTGCTTTGGTGTAACGACACGCGGCGCCAAAACTGGGCCGCGGCGTACAACTCCATCCATCGCCAAACTCATGGAATTATTATCGCAAAAAGCGTAAGGACTATCAAGATGCTTATGTTCGTCAAATAGTCCAAGGGAATTCGGCTCCGGGAGCGTACAATAGGGCAATACATAGGAGATATCCGTGAAACTAACCCAACTCATCCCTGCCAAAACCGTCTATGCCCACTGCGACCTGCCCTGTGGCGTCTACGACCCGGCCCAGGCCCGCATCGAAGCCGCCAGCGTTTACGCCATTACCAAGAAATACCTGGACTCCGACGACCAGGAGTTCAAGACTCGTTCACTGGTCATTAAAGAAGAGCGCGCCGAACTAGTAAAACACCACCTGTGGGTGTTGTGGACCGATTACTTCAAGCCGGAACATGTGGAGAAATTCCCCACCCTGCACGACCTGTTCTGGCGAGCTACCAAAGCCGCGGGCGAGGCCAAACATTCGGGCTCACTCGAACATGCCAAGGAACTGCTCGACCGCATCGACGAAATCGGCGTAATTTTTGCCCAGACCAAACCGGGCTACGACTACGCGTCTGTCGTTAAAAACACCAACCTCCAGATCGGTCTGTAAGTAATTTCCATGAAGCTCCGATGGCCGCTCGGCCTGTACCGCGTATCCGGAGACAGCATGCTGCCAACCTACAAAACCGGGGACGTCCTCGTCGGAAATCGGTGGGGGAGACCGCGCAACGGCTCGGTGGTCGTGGCTCAATTCGGAAAACCGCTGGTTAAGCGCGTCATCCGGATTGAGTCCGACGGCCGTCTGTGGCTCCAAGGCGACAACAACGAGGCCTCAACCGACAGCCGACAATTCGGCGCCATCTCGCCGGAACACGTCGAGGCTATAATTCTTGCCAAACTCGGCTAAACTCGCTAGAATATGACGGTTAAGAACAATTTTTTCGGCTGATGGGATGTGGCCAAGCGGTAAGGCATCTGATTCTGGATCAGAGGATCGTAGGTTCGAATCCTACCATCCCAGCCAAATGTCCTTTATGGCCTCTTATTGGAGGTCATTTGGCTTTGCAAAGCTAGTATCAACCTGTTCGAAACGCTTATTTAATGCTCTGAGGGCTGGTTTGAAATGCGATGGTTGCGGTCGTACCCTTGCCGGGGCTGCTCTGTAATGCGATTCTGCCTCCCAAGTACGTCATAATTAACTTGTCGAGGTAAAGGCTGAAGCCCATGCCTTCATGATCGAAGGTAAGCGCCCCCTCGGCCTTGGTGAACGGGCGAAATAACCGCTGGAGGTGTTCCTGCGAGAGACCTTGCCCATGATCGGCTACGATTAAGCTGGTCTCGCTGTTTCCGGCTGTATCAACTCCCACGTCGACGCTACCCCCATCTGAGCTGTAGGTGGCAGCATTATGGATAATCGATGAGACGACAACTTGCAGTAAGTCCGGCCGACGTCCATTTACCAAGGCGCTGTCCCGCCTGTTAAGAGATAACCTTTTGGTTGTCACCGTATTGTCGGACGCGTGAATTGCCGCTTCGACCAAAGCACCTGAATCGAAAGGCTCAAACGGTTCGCCACTTTGACCGGATTCCAGTTTGCTAGCCATGCTGAAGGCAGCTGCCATAGTCTCGAGACGGTCGCAACCGTTGGTCATCATCCTCGTGGTGTCCGGATCTGTAATTTGAGAGATCCCTGCCCTGATTCGTACCAGCTCGGCAGTCAGTGTTTCGGCGGCAATGTGGATTACGCGATTCTTCGCCTGATCGACCCTCATCTCCTCGTTTAGCAGGAATTCCCGCTCTTTACGGGCTTTAGCTCTGAGGATTCGACCTCGGATTAGCATATAGAGGGCTGTTGCCAATATGCCGAACAACGCTGCCTGGGTCAAAGTGTTTATAAGGCTTCCGCTTACGCGGCCAAATGACACGGATAATGCGTTAAATCCAACCGCGACACCCCCGAGGAGCAGCAAGGGCAACAGAAAGCCTGGAGTGAGCCATATCCTCACATGCGCGGCCACTCCGGTCTCAGGCACCACGACTTTAAGTGCGTTTATTTCTTCAATCAGCTGGCCGAATATCTTCTTTAGGTCCGTTAGTCCATCCCGGATAGCCGTCGCCTTCGGTTCGTCGATAAACTTCTTAAATACTCCAAGATCCAGTCCGCCTGAGATAAGAGCAATGGGCGTATTAAAATAATGGGATGCCAGCTGTACGAAAGTTTCCTTATCGGAGGCGATTGCGCGCTTTTGCACAAGCTCGGCTTCGGCCATCTCGGCGCGGGCAACCTCTTGATGCGACTGCAATATCAGCAACAAAATGTTTGCCCCAAGTAACCCAAACAGCAAGTAGGGAATTGCAATAGCCACGGGCTCAGGAATTTGCTGGATGGCTTTCCTCACGGTGTCGGTAATCGCATGGGCCGCAACGGAAAGGACGTTGGACGGCTGTTCCTTTGCAGGAGGAGGAGTAATGGTTAGGCTAAATTTTCTGATCGTAGGGTTCGCGCTACCCTGTTCATATGCCATCAAGCTGATTTTATGGCTCCCGGGTGAAGGCGTGTTCCACTGCCAATGGAAGGTTCCATTGGATGAGGGCGCGGCCGTGTAGTTTAGGGTTCCGTCCACGTAGAATTCAACGCGCTGAAACGTCCTGCCCTGACTGTCCATCGGAGAAACCGTCAAGCCGTAGCTTCCGGCTGTGATTGACTGTCCATCGGCAAGGTTGACGGTAAAGTCCAGGTTGGACGGCGTGGTAATGATCGTCTGAGGGATAGGGGTGGGACTTGCGGAACCGCACCCGGCTTGGTAAGAGCAGGAAGAATACGAACCTCCTCCATATACCGATGCAAATGCCTGGCCGCTTAAGAAGAAGTATCCAAACAAAATGCCTACCACACCGCCTATAATTGCCGTGCAGCCACGGGTGTAGTACTTGCTATTCATAGTTCCTATGCTAACATAAGAATAATACTTAAGGTAAGTGTGGGGAGTATATATAATGTTTGGAAAAGTTGAAGAATTAGCTATTGTCCTGGTCATTATTTTAGTGCTCTTTGGAGCAAAAAAATTGCCGGAACTATCGAAGGGGATTGCAGAGAGCGTACGCGAAGTGCGTAAGGGTTTCCGCAACGAGCCGTCGAAGGCTGAGACCTCTGAGACCAACAAAACCAAGGCGTAACATAGCCGTGGAGACGACCGCACAGTTAACTCTTATGGATCATTTGAGTGAACTGCGCGGTCGTTTGTTGTGTACTGTCGGGGTTTTTCTGGTTGGCGCGGTGTTAGGATTCCTACTCAGGGTTGATATCATCCATTATCTCCAGAGTCCGCTTCATCAATCGCTCTACTACACCACACCAACTGGCTCATTTGAATTCGTAATGCAGGTCTCCGGCCTAATCGGACTGATTGCAGCACTACCGGTTCTGGTTTATAACCTGTTGCGCTTTCTTGAACCGGCACTGCCTAAACGTTTGACGAAGGGCTTACTTGGATTAGTTGTGGGACTATCCTTTACTCTGGCCATGGCGGGGGTCGCCTTCGCCTACTACGTCAGCTTGCCAACCGCTTTGCATTTTTTTGGGTCGGTCGGCTCCAGTACCCTTATGCCGCTGATCAGTATCGAGCAGTACTTTCGATTCGTTTTCGCTTACCTCATGACATTTGCGGTAGTCTTCCAATTGCCACTCCTAATACTTTTATTGGATCACGTTACTCCTTTGAGCCCGGGTGGATTACGGAAAGCACGGAAATTCGTCATAGCAGGAGCCTTTGGGATCGCACTCATTATGCCGTCGGCACCCGACCCGGTCTCGCAGATTATTTTGGCGCTGCCAATAATTCTCCTGTATGAAGTATCCCTAGCGGTGGTTTGGGCTCGAAGTCTCCGTCGCCGACCCGGCAAAGCGTTAGCGGCTACATCTGCTGTTATCGATTCCGGGTCGATACCCAGACCGAAATCCAACCCGGACGCAGTGGTAGAACATACCCGCCGACGGCCGCCAGTTTCCGTTCTTGATCTGAGGAATGTCCAACCGGCCGTAACCGCCCCCCGTTATTCAGCTAATATCGTCGATTTAAGAAAGCTTGCTTAGGCCATTTACTTCCTTTAAAATAAACATAACCATTAACAAACGAGTTGTGACCATGAGTATTAAGCGGGCAGTCGCAGAAATTACAACCAAACCTATGAACCGCCGGGAGTTTTTGAAGAACACCGGAGGCGCTTTAATAGCCCTAACTGGGGTTGCCACAGTCTTAAAATCATTCGGCCTGGACGAGAGCGATACCAAGACCAAATCTCAGGCAGGATATGGGTCGTCAGCCTATGGCGATAGTCCAAAACGCAGCTAGGCTGGTGGTGGTTTTCCGTCTCCAGTTGTGAATCGCAAGCTTAGAGCGGCAGGCCCCAGCCCTGGAACGGTGGCAGGACGGTAAAGTGTTCTGTCCGTAGGTAGTTCGTGATATCGCCAGCCTCAAGGGCAGTGGAAATTTGCGAGCGCACCAAAACTTCGGCCAGATTGCCCTGGAAGAAGGCGTCCAGGTTGTTGCCGGCCCCGGTCTGTCCGATCAGCGGCACCATACCCCAGTTAATTCCACCGGCCGCGGCAACCGTATGGCTGCCAATCGCGACACCGTCCACGTATGAGGTGATATTGCTGCCATCCATAACTACGCGGTAGATGTGCCAACTGATGACATCGGGGTACACAGCCATTTTAGTGCCGGAGTCATTATTTACGCCGAAGGATTCGTAGACGGAGTTGCCGACGTTCGGGAAGGGGTAGTAGGAAAAGGCCCGGTTATTACTGCGATCATTAAAGGACCAGAGGCCGCTGGCACCGGTGGTATTCGCCTTGACGACCGCCCAGATCTCGGCCGCCGCCACGCCGTTCATGTAGTGCTCGAGACCGATCTCGGCGATGCTGGTATAAGTAGGGTCGCCGTTGTTATCGCTGAAATTAATCCGGTAGTACAGGTAGGCGGTGACATTGGCAAAGGTGAAGGATTTAACTTCGCCAACCGTCGGCCAGGTCACGCCGGTCCGAGTCTCCAGGGTGGTCCACGCCGACCCGTCGTTCGAGCCCTCAAAGGTCCAGTCCTTGACGTTGCGAGTTGGGAGGTCATCGCGCCGCGCAATGGCGTAGGAGGTCACCACCCGCGCGGTCGGCAGCTGGAGGCAGAGCCAGCCGGTCTTGATGCCGTTGGTCGTGAAGCGGTTCGTTAAACCTCCATCGATGGCGTTTGTCGCGGGTTCTCCGCCTACTGCGCTAGAGGCGGTGGCGATAGCACCCCCGGCCACCGAACATCGGAAGCTCCCAGCGCCGCCGAACCGGACTGACTTCCCGCCAAGTGGGGTCGAATACCCGTCCAGTGTCGGCGTCGCACCGGACGCAAAACCGTTATGGACGAGACCCGATTGATCAGGCCAGGTCGAGACGTTTCCGCTGGCATTGTCCTTGGCGCGAAGCCATAGCATATTTCCGGTTAGGGCGGCGATTCTTGAATCGCGACTGAGATCATTTTGTGCTGCGTACGACGGTGTTAATACCTCGAGGTAGGACTCGACCAAGTTACGCGGCGTGACCGTCGGAACCGCCAGTGCCTCGAGGTAGGACTCTACCAGGTTGCGCGGCGTTGCCGTCGGAACCGCCAGTGCCTCGACGTAAGCCTCAACCAGCAGAGAATTTGTGACGACATTTATATAGACATATTCGGTCGCGATCGGGACAACCGTTGGCAAGATGCCGCCATCCAAATAGCCGTATTCAGTAGCATTCGAAGCAACCGTTAGCGAAACGCCTACATCCAAATACCCGTATTCACAGGCGTCCCCTACGACCACGACGTAGCAGCAGCATGAACTCGAATTGCCCAGAGGGACAATACGGCAGTACTCAATGTTGTTCGACGTATTGTCATGACCCCGGAAATTGCTCCCGGAGCGAGCGTCCCGGCACTGGCCGTGGCTGCGAAGGTCGTACCGTCCGCTGACAAGGTATGCTGGCCGACCACGGTCGGAGTCGTGTCAGAGAGAGCATCTACCGAGCAGGTTATTGTGTTTGCCGAGAGCGTAGCACTGAGGTTTTTCACCCTGAAGGTACGGTCAGCAGTCGTTCCGCGGAGTGCGTTGCCCCAGTCAAAGTAGGCTGCTCCAACTTGGATGTCACTGGTCGGGTGCCACAGAGCGAGACGGTCTGGGTTCTGTCCGGATGAGATTGTTCCATAAATATGAAACGTATCGAGGAATAGGTGAGAGAAGATAACCGATACTTTTATGCGGATGGCCCTCGTCGCTAGTGATGACGATACGGGTTGGATTGCGGTACGCCAAGTTGTGTCGATATTTGTTGGTGGCCCGTAGGATGCCTTGATTTGTGCCCACGTTCCGTTGATACCATTCGTGGTGTCTGTGGATTTTTCAACCGAACAACTCGTAGCTCCACCGGCCTGGTTACCGGTGTTCACTGCCACATAGACATTAGTGACATCACGCAACTCCGGGAATATCACGCAAAGATATTGAAAGCCGTCAGACGCCGTATATTGCACGTTACCGGCGGTTTCATCGTTAAAGGCGGTGACCTGGCCAGCAGTTAACTGAGTAGTGGTGGATAGTGTTCCGTTAAGATTGAATGCCGCGCTGCCGTCTTGGTCCAACGCCATGCGATGGTCGGGTACATCCGGGTATAGTCCAGCCATCAGACGATCTCCGCGCCGAACTCGAGAGAGTTCACGTTAGCTGGTGTCCAGGCAGCCGAGGTGGCTGGGTCCACTTCACGCAGAGCTGTCGATTCAGTCGCAGATGCACTCAAAGTAAGCGCGGAGTCGTAGTAAACCGTACCGCCACTCTTGATCGCCGCCTTGATGGATGCAGCCCCGGCATCTGATTTCAGTGCCAGGATGTTGTCTTGCACCCCGAAGACAGTACCGGTGCCAGCAACCAGGTCAGCCATCGCGTAGGTGTCTCGATGCCCGGGAACGGAATCAGCGTTATAAGTGGCAGTTGAGTAGGGAGTGTCGTTGACATTGTCCCAGTTGTTCGCGACACCAGTCGGGGTGAACTGCGTAGATGAACCGGCCCCAGTGGGGTACAGAGTCTGCACTCGCACGTCACCTAGAAAGGCGTTATTTGCCGAGCCGCTGTCATTGCAGACGTATAGGTCATCCCAGTTGCCGTACGCCTGGAAGGTGCCGTTATTGCCGAAGCCAACCGTGTCGATGGTGGTGTTAGTGCCACCGTTCTTGGTGTCACCGGTGAAGTCGATGATGGTACTGCCGTCGATTTTGACTGTCACTCGGCCACCAGCGTCAGCGATTGTCGCTGACATTTCTAAGTATCGCCATATGTTGGGGACGTACAGACCAGTGGCGCTCGTGGCAAGTAGGGTGCCAGCATCACCGAGGTACAGCTTGAAGGAGCCGTTGGCGTAGGCACGGAGCGCAAGATGCACGGTAGCACCTGCATCACCCCAGAACATCAACATTGACTGGTTGGCGTCGAGCATGGTGTCGACAAACCAAGCACCCCCGACGATGACCTTGGCCGATGCGGTGATTGTCTTCTTGAGGATGGTGTTCTGGCCTGGCACGGCGGCCTTGCCGCCGAAACGGCCCGTGGCGTAGTGATCCAAGCCGCCCACCCAGCCCTTTGTCGCTAGATCGTTGACATCGAAGCCGTCCATAAAGAGTAATGCCATAATAGAGTCCTTTCAGTTTGCGTTAACGGAGACGGTTAGGTCGGCGCCGGCTGCCGTGGAACCGACCTGAGTGATGTTGACGGTCAGATAGGTGCCGTCGGCCCAGCTGGTAATGTCGGGAATGCCCGTGGCCGTGTTGCCGTTGATGGCAACCGTCGGCCGGTTGCCCGAAGTAGTAAAAATAGTGGTGCCACCGTTGAGAACGTCCACGATGAGGCTGGCCCCGGTCGGCGCGGTGCCGACGGAAGCACGGACCTTGGAGATAGTTCTGGTTAAACCGGAGTCATTGTAGAGTCGATGCATGCCGGTGCCGACAGTAACCGGACCGACAATACTGTACACCGAGCCCGCGTTACCGGTTGCTCCAGTCGCTCCGGTCGGGCCAGTCGCCCCGGTCGCACCGGCGGGGCCGACTGCACCCTGAGCTCCCGTGGCTCCGGCCGCTCCGGTTGCCCCTGCGGCTCCCGTGGCACCGGTTGGGCCAGTGGCACCCGCCGGACCAGGCACGGTCGAATCGGCTCCGGCGGGACCGGTCGCTCCAATGGCACCCGTGGCGCCGATTGGACCGGTCGCACCGACGGCACCGGTAGCACCCGTCGCTCCAGCGACACCAGCGCTGCCGGTCGCTCCCGTGGCTCCCGCCGGGCCCGGTACGGTCGAGTCGGCTCCGGCGGGGCCGGTTGGTCCGGTTGCGCCCGCGAGAGCGTTAACTTTCGTCTGCAGGGCGGAGTCAAGTTGGGATTCGGCGACACTGCCGGCGACGATCGCACTGGAGTCAACACTGTTTGCCCGGAGGGATCCGTTGGCCCGATGGGCCTGGACCAGGTAGTCGTTAAGGATGGATCCCCATGTACCGTCATCTTGTCCTGGAGTTGGAAGGCGTGGCATAGTTTTCGCTCGGCGTCCTCATTCTTGTGAGTAAAAAACTTATGTTTATTATACGTGAAGAATAATTAATTATCTAGATTATTTCAGTATTTGCACTGGTGGAAATAACCACGCTGGGTTGTTAATCTTGTCAATTTGTGTTATCATTTAGGTAGTCATTTGAAGTCCTTTTGACTCACTCCACCCACAGATGGGAATAATTGTGTCTAAGGCCGACGATGCCGCACAAAATCAGACTTCATGGTCTAGACTATAATACTCAATGAGCCAGGATTTGAACCCCGAACAAAGACCGATAACTATCTAGACCTACATGCTCAGCCATTGCAATTATTTAGAACCCCGAGAAGCGAACGAGCTTCTCGAAGTGTATGATGTCAGTATTGGAGAAGCGATGTCTGACGTAATCATTATCCTAGCTAGGGGTGTTGAGCGAGACGGCTCTTTGCCGCCCGACCCATTGGCTCGAGTCCGGAAGGGTGTAGAGCTTTTTACGGCTAACGTTGCGCCGGTTATCATAATGTCCGGTTCATGGACGTATCACATTGATATTAGCCCGTCACGCACGGAAGCTGCGGCTATGAAGGAATACGCTGTCAGTTTGGGCGTGCCAGAAGTTGCGATAATCGAAGAAATCAAGTCGAAAGATACTCTCGGAAATGCCTATTTTTCAAAGAAGGACTTCTGTGAACCAAGAAGTTGGCATAATATCGTCGTCGTAACTTCCGATGATCATCTTGAGCGTTCGGAGTACATCTTTACCAAGGTGTTTGGCCCGGATTATGTCGTTGAATACGAAGTAAGTGAACGGGTCATACCCGAGGTGCAGTACGAAAAGGAACTCAAGCACGAAGTTAGATCGATGGCCATACTCAAGCAGTGGATAGGCGGTTTCGCAGATGGAGATGATGCCGCTATTTGGCAACTGATGAGCACGAAGCACCCGGCGTACGCGACTAATCCTGAGGTAAGCAGGGAAGAGTTATTGAGGGCGGTAAACGGTGAGGATATATTTCCCGACGCTAGCCCTAGTTAATAATGCTATGATTTGGGTTAAATGAAGGCGCCTATGACGAATCAACTCTTATTTGAAGTCGTGATTACAGCCATTATCTATCAAGAGGATAAGTACCTGATTACCCGCCGGGCAGCCACTAAAAAACGCTTCCCAAAAATGTGGACTGTTCCAGGCGGGAGATTGGAAACCGATGATTTCGTATCCTTACCCAAAGAAACAAAAGAGTATTGGTATAACGTCCTGGAAAAGACTTTAAGGCGTGAAGTCAAAGAAGAAACCGGCTTAGATATCAAAAATATTGAGTACGTTACCTCGCTCGCCACCGTCCACGCGGATGGTGCACCGTCACTGGTAATCTCTTGCTTAGCCGAGTATGCCAATAGTGAAGTGAAACTGCAGGCTGAAGAAACTGATCAATTCGCTTGGGTGAGTCTGGCTGAAGCCAAGGATTATGACCTTATTGATGGCATCTACGATGAATTAGTCATGGCTGAGCAGCAACGTCTTGGGCAAAAACAAGAATGGTCCAGAGGTTAATTCTGCCAGCCGCACAATGTTTTAGACCGACATGCTCAGCCATCACAAATACCCCGCTAACGCGGGGTATTTGTGATTATAGGACTATGGATTTGAATCGGACGATTTATTCCCTTATGGCAAGAACGAGTAACCGTTTTTAAGTTTCCAAAGGAAATACTTCTCCAGGGATAATTTGGAAAAATCATTGAATACATTTGGAATCATCACGGCGAATATACGCGGTTTGAACAACGTGTTACTGACGATAAGGACTTCTTTTTTACCCGCATCCATAACGCAGAGCCCGGCGATCTTGCCCCATGGCTTTTCAGCGAAGTTTGTCTTCCCACTCAGTGCCTTGACGACGTTAGTAGCCACGATTTTGCCTGTTTTGTCACTTGGGTAGCCCGTCTTCGGCACGCCGAAGGGTACCTTGCCAGGGGTAAAGGGCGGTTTGACGTCTACGGCCAGCCCCGCGCCCCAAACGTTTAGGTACTTTAAGTGTTGGTAGCTCGCTTTAATGGCCAGGAAATGGTTTTCCGGCGTCTCCAGCTTGGGTGAGTTAGTGACAAAGTCAACGCCGGTAAACGGTACCATGAGCATGGTAAATCGACTGGCAAGCTTCTCGCCCGTGCTTAATGTGACCGCGTCAGCCGTTACTTCCTGTATGCCTACCTCGGTGCGGTAGTGGATGTTGAACACTTCCATAAATTTGCGTAAGTAAAACTCGCCTAATGGCATGCCGTCTATTCCGAAGTGCCCCAGGTACGGTTCCGGCGTAACCCAGTACAACTCGACCTGCTTGCGAATCCCTTGCTCGCGCAGCCATTTCTCCACGTTGAACAAGAATTCATAGGCCGCCCCCATACAGCTGGCTTTTTGGGTGGCGCCGATTACAATCGGGCCGGGGTGCTTCTTGAACTCTTCCAGTTTGGCACGGGCATCAAGAGCACCGTCAACCGAACCGATATAACAACTGTGCTCGCGTACACCCTGGGCAATATCACGGTTAACCTTTGGTCCGGTTGCAATAACGAGCTGATCGTACGGGTATGTGCCGTACTCGGTGACAACTTCTTGTTTGTCCGGGTCAACGCTTATGGCCGTGTCGACTACGAATTTGACGCCTCGTTTGTCGAACACGGGCTTGCGAGGCACCTGAACCTGACTTACTTCACGGCGCCCGGTTGGCACCCAGATGAGAGAAGGGAAGTATAGCGAATTCTCCATTCGATCAATAACCGTGACTTCGACATTTTTTTTGAGTTTGCGTTTTATTTCAAGAGCTGCGGTTGCCCCTGCAAAGTTTGCGCCGACCACGACTACACGTTTCATGGAAAGACTCCTCAATGAAAGCTTTGAGCTGTTAATTGAATTTGGGTATAACCCCTATGCTTACTATACGCCTACAAAAATTGCGAATTTCATTTTGAACACTTTGGCTGTAAAAATACTTGAGCAGCCTTGATAATGAATGACGTTGTATGTGATATAATGTAGCTATGATATTTTTGGATGAATCTGGCAAGCGATGGAAGCGTATCAAGCGCTCAACTGCAGGTATAACCCTAGCGGTTACATTACCCGTATTAGCGCTGATTGGCGGTAGCCTGGCGTACCACCCGCAGTGGGGTGTGCTGCCGCTAATAAGCCAAGCAACCGGAGCTGTATTGTCGGGTTCTACCAAGACGCTAACTGGCAATCCAGGGTCAACTGCGCCAAAGCGGACATCGACGTCAATTACGGCAACTGCTCATGCCATCGCCCAGGTGGCCTATCAGCTGGCAGCCAAGAGCTCGATTACCGCTCCTCCCATCGCCTCTGCTCCAAGTAGCACTCCTACACCGACCCCTGCCGCACCGGCTAAGCCTCAATCAGTTTCACCTACTGGTGGTGACCCAACACAAAACGACCCTGGCCTTGCCCACCGACCTAAATGATCCTGGCCTAGCCCACCGCGACCTACCCATTAGCATTTGCTAAATGCTTACCCTCACGCTTGAGGGTACCCCAGCCGACGAGATTGCCTTTGAGCACATTCACGACCGATTTAACGATCACATAATACATCAACTGGCGGAAGATAATGCGTTGCGGGGCAATCAGCCACAGCTGACGTAGCTTTTCGCCATCAAGCTTCAACGCGACGCCCGACATGATAATGTCTGCGGCTGTGTATATGGCAAAACTAATGAGCATCAGGTGGTATTGGTGGTTGAGAAGGCCAATAATGATGGCCACATCGAACAACGGGCTGAGGAGGGGGAACAGAATTTGGTAAAACAGCAGATATGGCAAGCCAATCATCCCCAGGGTTCCATAGCGAGGATTGAGTATGGCTCGCTTATGCTTCCAAACCGCTTGCATGGTGCCAAAGGTCCAACGAAACCGCTGCTTCAGGAGATCGTTAACTGTCGCTGGCGCCTCGGTATAGGCCACGGCCGTAGAATCATAAACAATGCGGTGGCCTTCCTCTTTAATCGATAGTGTCAGGTCGGTGTCTTCGGCTAGCGTGTCGTAGGTAAATCCGCCAACCTTTTGGAGGACGGACTTTCGAAATGCGCCAATTGCGCCTGGTACTACCGTGATGCAATCAAACAAGTCGCCCATGCGCCGGTCCAGATTGAAGCCGACAACATACTCCAGCGATTGAAGCTTGGTAATTAGCTTATGGCGGTTAACGATCCGGGTATTGCCGGATACCGCTCCAACATGAGGATTTTGGAAATGACGCATGAGCTGGCGCAGAGTATCAGGATGGAACACGGTGTCGGCATCGATGGCGATAATAAACTGAGCGCGCGCCAGTTCTATGCCATGGTTGAGCGCCGAGGCCTTACCGCCGTTGGCCTTACGGACTACATTAAGCCGTCGGTCGGCAATAGCGAGTGCTAGTCCGCTGGTGTTATCCTTAGAGCCGTCATCAACTACAATCACTTCGAACACCCGGTAATTGCTAGCTAAAATTGACCTGAGACAGCTCTGAATGACGGCCGCTTCATTGTAGGCCGGAACGATGACGCTGCAAGGAATATCGTCTTGAGGCGGTGGCAGGAACTTGCGCCTGGACTGCACCAGGGAAGCCAGGATAACCAGCACCATCCGTCCGAAGCTGGCAATAATAAGTACCAAGATTACCCAGTACAGGGCATGGCTGGCCAAGGCGTAAGCCCCAAATACCGCCGTCGCAAGAGCAGATAGAACGACATCGCCGGTGCTAAGTTTTGGCATGAGCTGATCGCGAGTCAGCCCCAGAGCGCCACTGATGGTCGTAAAGTTGTAGCCACGTTGCTGGTAATAATCGATAATCATCGGCAAAGCCTGGACGGTCTGGCTGCGGTCGCCGCCACCATCGTGCATTAGAATTATTCCGCCAGTTGAGGGAGCCGTAGCGTTTTTGACTATCCGTTCAACTCCCGGACGGCGCCAATCTTCGGAGTCAATATCTTCGCCAGCCGTTAAGTAGCCGAATTGATCGACTTTCTCGATAAGATCCTTGGACCGTGACGTCAGGCTGTCTGAACCCAGGTAAGGCGGCCGAAAGATACGGGTACTATGGTTAGTCTGAGACTCGATAATGAGGCGGTTAAGGCTCAGTTCCAGCTGTACCCTCCAATCGGGTTGATTGGAAAGATCGGCATGGCTGTAGGTGTGGTTGGCGATCTCGTGCCCGTCTGCATATATCGTATCGAGACTTTTATACTGCAATGATTGTTTGCCGACTACGAAGAAGGTCGCTTTGACTCTTTTATCACGCAAGATGGCCAAGATTTTCGGTGTGTAGGCTGACGGTCCGTCATCAAAGGTCAGGATAATGGTTTTCTGCGGGAGAGCTGGCTGCGTCAAAGCGCCACCGCTATCCCTGACATAAATTGACTCCGCCAGTGCTAGTGCGGGCAGTAATAAGAGCGCAATTCCCAGGATGGGACCAAGAAATCTAGATTTAGACATAAGCTAATTGTATCAGCTGATAATGATTAGGTAAGCTGGACTTGATTCCCGCTACGCCGGAGGGGGCGGGCTGTCTATGGTACGGACGACTTTGGTGGTCATGCGACCATCGGCATCGACTTCGTAAAGAAGGGCGGTGCCGAAGATCATTTCGATCTGGCTGATGTCGGTGTCACTTACAGATTCAAGGTATTTAATCAGGGCGCGGATTGAGTTGCCGTGGGCCACGATTAGGACGGATTTGCCAGCTGCCAGCTGCGGCAGGATGGTGGAGTGGAAGTAAGGTACTGCCCGCTCGTAAACGGCCTTGATTGTCTCGCCTTCCGGCACGGGGTAGTCCCAGCTCCGGCGTAAATCTTGGAAAGCGGCTTCGCCGATTTCGTCTTTGACCTGCCATTTGTTCTTTCCGGTATAGGTGCCATAATCACGCTCATTCAGCGCAGATGCAACCGTCACCGGCACATTGGGAGTAGGTGACGATTTGAGGATGCCCTGCAGGGTTTCGGTAGTGCGGGTTTGTTCCGAAACATAAGCTTGGTCAAAGCTAAGGTCGGATAGGGCTTTACCCATGAGCTCGGCTTCGTGCTGGCCTTTTGGACTCAAATGGACATCGGTTGTTCCGGTCCATTTGCCTTCGGCGTTCCACCATGACTCGGCGTGGCGGACAATTATCAGTTTGCCGGTCATTTAGTCACGCTATTTTGGGTTTTGCCGTCCAAAAACTTCTTGATATTATCGGCGGTGGTTTGATTGATCCGGCCAAGGGCCTCAGTCGTATTGAAGGCATTGTGGTTGGTCACCAGCACGTTGGGTAGTTTACGCAGGATGTCGAGCTCCACTCCCTGTTCAAGGAGTTCCTGCTTACCACTCAGGCGCAGTGTGCGGAGTTCGTTATGCACGTCAACCAGCGACTCGCCTTCGAACACATCCAAAACGGCACCTTGGAGTTGGCCGGCGATCAAGGCTTCCAGCAGAGCTACGGTATCGATTAATTCCCCTCGAGCGGTATTGACGACGATGGCGGTGGGACGCATGAGCTTGAGCTTGGCTGCATCGATGAGATGATGGACCGACTCGGAGTAGGGGATATGGAGCGTGACGACATCGCTCGTGCTGATTACCTCGTCCAGCTCGGCGTAGGTTACGCCGACACGTTGTGCCCAGTCGGCATCGGGGTAGGCGTCATAGGCCTTGACGGTCATTCCGAAGCCGCCCGCGATGGTTGCGACGTTGCGTCCGATGTGGCCGGTGCCGATCAGTCCCAACGCTTTGCCGTTCAAGTCCGTGCCGCGGAGAGAGTCGTGGTCTGCGGTTCCGGCCTGAAACGCCTCGCTGGCGGCGATAATCCGCCGCGTCAGGGCCAGCAATAAGCCAAAAGTGTACTCGGCCACCGTGTGCTCGCCGTAAGACGGGACATTGACCACGGTGACTCCTTGTTCGCTGGCCGCCTGGATATCAACGTGGTTAAAACCGGTGGAGCGGCAGGCGATGAGTTTCAGTTTAGGGAATTTTCTCACCAGGTCGTTGCCGACGGGGCTGGTTACGAAGACCGAAATAACTTCGGCTTCGGCATCGACGGTGTCGTCGGTGAGCGGTTCGGTGCTAAACCGTAGGTCGCCTGCCCCTGCAAGCTGATCCTTTAACGAATCCTGATCTTCCGGAGTTGTGTCGTAAACATGAATAATTGGCATAATATAGTCAGTATGACCCAAGAGTGCTCGACTCGGCAACCTGACAAACGGTACTATGGGATTAAAGGACAATAATTATGCGCATTACAGCGATCACAGCCCGGCAAATTTTGGATTCTCGAGGAAACCCGACGGTGGAGGCTGAGGTCTGCCTCGAATCCGGCGTCGTTGGCCGGGCTTCCGTTCCGTCGGGCGCATCGACAGGCGAACACGAAGCTGTCGAGCTGCGGGACGGGGGAGCAGCCTGGGGCGGCTTAGGCGTTACCAAGGCGGTAGCAAACATACGGACTGAAATTGCCCAACTCATGATGGGACGTGACGCTTTGGATCAGGCCGGTCTGGATCAAGCGTTAATCGAGCTGGATGGTACTTCGACCAAAGCGCGACTTGGGGCCAACGCCATTTTGGCTGTGTCACTCGCTACCGCCAAGGCAGCGGCAGCGGGAAAAAATCTCCAATTGTTTGAATATGTTGCAAGCCTAGCCGGCACCAAACCCTCCATGCCCCGCCCGATGATGAACGTAATCAACGGCGGACGGCATGCCGCAGGTTCTACCGACATTCAAGAGTTCATGATTGTGCCGCTTGGCGCGGGGAGTATGGAGCAAACGCTTCAAATCGGCACAGAAGTTTTCCATGCCCTTGCCAAAGTGCTGGCCAAGGCCGGTTACGCCACAACCGTGGGGGATGAGGGCGGCTTTGCTCCGGCCGTCCGCGGCGGCAATGCCGAGGCGCTTGATTTGCTGGTACAAGCCATTGCCGCGGCCGGTTACGAACCGGGGGCCGACGTGGCGCTGGCCCTTGATGTCGCGGCCTCCGAGCTGCTCCACGGCGACAAGTACGAGCTAAAAACCGAGGAAACACAGCAGTCCGCGGCGGGGCTAATAGCCTGGTACGCGGAACTGGCCGCCAAGTACCCGATAATCTCCATCGAGGACGGCCTGGGCGAAAATGATTGGACCGGGTGGCAGACTTTGACTCAACAGTTGGGCGGTAAGTTGCAGCTCGTGGGGGATGATTTGCTCGTAACTAACGTCGAACGCCTCCAACATGCCATCGACGGTCGGGCAGGCAACGCAATCCTAATCAAACCGAACCAAATCGGCACGTTAACCGAGACGATAGCCGCCGTAACTTTGGCACAAAAGCACAACTGGAATATCATTGTTTCCCACCGTTCAGGAGAAACCGAGGACGTTACGATTGCCCACTTGGCGGTTGGTCTTGGTGCCGGGCAAATCAAGACCGGGTCACTGTCCCGCAGCGAACGCGTAGCTAAATATAACGAGTTGCTGCGTATTAGTGAACATCTTAATCGACAGTGACATTATGCTGGTGTGACTTAAATCACAAGGGTAAAAAAGCGTAAGTGCTATATTTATACTGGTAATAATGCTGCCTAAGTGAGCGTAGCTCGCCGGTCGCCAAGGATAGGAACTATGGATCAAAATACACCTTCGTCCAGACCGATACGCACCGCTCTCCAAAACCTAATGCTCAGGGACGTTCCCTCGTTTGCCAATAAGTTCGTCTATTCGCTCGGTTTTCTTTCGGCCATATCATTCTTCTTGTTGCTGATAACCGGCATCGTCATGGCCATGGCAGGTCCGCATTGGTGGATTACAAGTTCGGTTGGCCAGTACTTCCGCAGCTTCCACCTGTGGGCGACCCAGGCTTTCGTGGTATTCATCCTGCTGCATCTTACGATAGTGTTCCTAACTTCCGGATACAAAGGTGCTCGCAAGTTCACCTGGGTGTTGGGCGTCTTCATGTTTTTGTTCGCCTTGGCTGAAGCCGAATTCGGCTACGTCCTCCGCGGCGATTTCTCTTCGCAATACCGCAGCCTTCAGGGAGCCGACCTTTATAACGGCAGCGGAATAGGATGGGTGCTCAATAACCTCAACACAGGTCAGGTCATGGGAATTCACATCGCGGTATTGCCGTTGACGTTGATTGCTCTCATAGTCGCCCATTACTTTCTGGTTCGTGTGTTGGGTATCAGTAAGCCGTCGCCGGCCGCTGATGCATATCCTGTAGTCAAGGCAAATCACACTCTCTTGTTCTGGCGCGGCGGAACGGTCATTGCACTTGTAGCGCTACTGGCGATCGTGTTTCCTTCCCCTTATTTATCACCTCTGACTATTAGTAAGATTTCGAAGGATGACCCCGCGCTGATTTCGCAGACTCTGCTCAAAGAATTTGACGGTACGTCCGACACAGCGACCTATAAAAACAATATCGCTCCATACACGTTTGATTCGCGGACCGTTTACATCCAGACTCCCTACGACCAACTCATTGCTACCCAGTCTTCCCCCGACCAATTGAAGTTGTTCCTGGCGCAGCCAGCCGAGGTGCAAAAGACCCAACTTGAAGCCGCCACTGTGTTCTATACCAGTGATCAGGTCAGCAAAGTTCTCCCCAAGGGGAACCAGGCCATCGCAGTAGTCGATAGTCTTACTACAATGGCAAAAAGCGGTCTGTATGAAGCGGCGCTGCGAGACAACAACGGCGCAGGCTACCAAACGACCTACGTGGTCAGATTCCTGGCTGATACGGGCATACCTGACGAAACTGCCACCAAGCTTAACATGACGACTGATCAATATGGCATGGTCCGCGAGGAAGCTAGCAGCCCGACACCGGGCGCATGGTGGCTGGCACCCATCGGGCTCCTTAACCACACGGTCCTAGCCAAAGATGAAGACAACGGTGACCGCGACGGAGCCATCATCATTGGGACATCCCTGCTCCTGTTGCTGGCCTTCCCCTTCATCCCGTTCGTCAATCAGCTGCCGGAAAAGCTGCGTATCTATAAGCTCATATGGCGTAAACCACGCTCGAAGCAGTAGGACCAGGTCCTGAATAGTGACTCGTAGTACCTCCCTGGAGTTCTCATCTAATTCTAAGGTTTGATTGGTACATTTGGGTCATGAAAAAATTTCTACTCATTGCATTCGTCATCGGCAGCTATATCCTGTACGGCGTTCACCAGCGCCAGGCCGGGTCAGCGGCAATTGCGCCGCCACCGGTTCAATCGCCGGTCTCAGCTGCCGTTGGCACGGTTGTTGCCTATAAGGACGGCCAGTATACCGGTCAGGCCGCTGATGCCTATTATGGCTACATCCAGGTCCAAGTGACGATACAGGGCGGTAAGATATCCGATGTTGTCTTTTTACAATATCCCCATGACCGCATGACCTCGATGCATATTAACACTCAGGCCATGCCATTCCTGAAGCAAGAGGCAATCCAGGCTCAGAGCGCCAACGTTGACGGCGTCTCCGGAGCCACGGATACTAGTCAGGCGTTCATTCAATCACTCACATCGGCGTTAACTAACGCCAAAGCAGCTTGAAACAGACCCGCCAGCTAATGGGTATGCCGGTGACTCTCATTATTGAAGATGAGGCGGTTTCGCCGGACATATTCAATAAAGCCTACGCGTACTTTACGGCCGTGGATGAAGCCTACAGCCCCTACAAGCCAACCAGTGAAGTGTCGCGGATTAACGCCGGTTTTATGGAATCTGCCTGGAGTCCCGAGATGCAGGAGGTGGTGCGATTGTGCCGGGATACGACGGGTGCCACCAACGGTTACTTTGACGCTTGGCATCAAGGCAAGTTTGACCCTTCGGGCCTGGTAAAAGGCTGGGCTATAGATAAGGCGGCCAAGCTCCTGCTTAGCTTGGGGTGCGAAAATATTTACGTTGAAGCTGGCGGTGATATCCAAGTGAATGGTCTAAACGCGGCTCGCGAGCCATGGCAAATTGGTATCCGTAACCCGTTTGACCGCCACCAGATCGTAAAAGTGGTGGCACTGACTACGCAGGGTATTGCCACTTCCGGGCTCTATATTCGCGGTGAACATATTTATAATCCTTTTGATGATAAGGCGCAATTATCACAAGTGGCGTCGCTGACGGTTATCGGGCCGAATATATATGAGGCCGACCGCTTTGCCACGGCCGCTTTTGCTATGGGTGTACGTGGCGTAGAGTTTATAGAGTCACTGCCAGGCTTGGACGCCTACATGATTGACAGCGCCGGCCAAGCTACGCTTACCAGCGGCTTTGACAAGTACGTAAGGAACAACTGATGAATTTTATCGATAGTCGACTTGACCGCATAACTATGTACCGTTTGCTCCTCTACTATTTAGTGGGGCTGTTGGGAGCCGCAATGCTGCTGAGCGCTCTGGGGTTTCTAGCGTTTAATCCGCTGGCAATAGCCCTATCCGCGGGTTATCTGGTAGGCGTCAGTGTTCTGACTAACCGTATTTTCGCAACAATATTTAATGTACCAAGCAACCCTGAATCGTCACTGATTACAGCTCTAATCCTGGCGTTGATTATCACGCCGTCGACCTCGGCCCAAAATTTACTCTTTCTGACGGCCGCTGCCGGGCTGGCAATAGCTTCAAAGTATATCCTGGCAATCCGGGGACGCCATTTATTTAACCCGGCCGCCGTTGCAGTGGCCCTTACCGCAGCCGCCGCCGGCGAGTCGGCCAGTTGGTGGGTGGGAAGCGCGGTACTTGCCCCGGCGGTTATAGTCGGCGGTGTGCTGATGGTCCGCAAAATCAGACGCGGGCAGATGGTGGCAACCTTTGTCCTGACCGCAGTCGCCGCAACGGCCGTATTCGCTCTAATAGCCCATGGCAACATCTTTGTCGTTATTCAAAAAACTTTTTTGGAGTCTGCTTTGCTCTTCCTGGCCTTCGTTATGCTGACAGAGCCGTTAACCTCACCAACCCAGTTACATCATCAGCGCTGGTACGGGGTACTGGCTGGGTTACTTTTCCCGCCTCAGATCCATCTGTTGTCGCTATATTCCACGCCCGAACTGGTGCTTCTAGCCAGCAATATCTACGCCTTTGTCGTCAACCCAAAAGTTAAGCTGCTGCCAAGGCTTATCAAAACCCTGTCTTGGGGACCGAATGTCCACGATTTTGTCTTTGCCCTGGATAAGCCGATATCGTATCAGCCGGGACAGTACATGGAGTTCACTTTGCCTCATAAAAAGCCCGATGAGCGGGGGAGTCGCCGTTATTTCACCCTGGCATCTTCGCCCACCGAACAGACCTTACGCCTGGGAATTAAAATCTATCCCCAGGGCAGTACCTTCAAACAGGCGCTCCAGGCTATGACGGCGACCACTCCCTTTGCCGCCGCGCAGTTGGGCGGCGACTTTGTCCTGCCCACAGACCCCACTCGCAAACTCGCGTTCATCGCCGGCGGCATTGGCGTGACGCCGTTTAGGAGCATGATCAAATATTTGGTCGACACTAATGATCCCAGAGACGTCACCTTGCTGTACTCGGAGCGGAACGTGGCCGAATTGGCCTATGGTGACGTATTTGCGGCCGCCCAGGCCAAACTGCAGACTAAAGTCGTCTATACGCTAACCGATCCGAATACCCTAGTGCCGGCCGATATGCACGCCGGTGTTATAACGCCTGAGCTGATTATGGCCGAGGTCCCCGATTACCGTGAGCGTCTGTTTTATGTTTCGGGTCCGCATTCCATGGTTAAGGCCATGCAGGCGGTTCTAAAGGCGATAGGGGTGTCGGAGCACAACGTCAAAGTCGATTTCTTCCCGGGCTACGTATAGACCGATCTGTTTCTGATTCAGATCGCATATTAGGTGGATGAGGGATAATTTATACATAAATGTAGGCTTAATAAAGCTACTATCCAGACATTATGTTATTGACATTAATTCTAAAGTATTTTAGAATGCTAATATAAATTTGCGTCTACCGTATTATGGAAACTATTGGATCAGCATCGTTGGGGATATCTGAGAGCCAGTCTGCTGGAAAAGTAGCTATCGGTAGGTATTGGCGAAAAATACTGGGCAACATGATTGACGCAGTTACCGTCTACGACCTCTCCGGTGACATTGTCTACGCCAATAAATTGGCATCCGACAATATGCGTTACGTCTCTGCGGAGCAGCTTATGCATCAGTCGGTAACCGACATAGCCGACCGTTTTATGTTCTTTGATGAAAGCGGAGCCCTAATGGGTGTCGAGGACCTGCCTGGCCGTCGAGCTTTGCGATTCAATGAGGAAACGGAAAGCGTCATGCATTTTGTCGGAACGCAGGAGAATGAAAATTTTTGGCTCACCGTAAAGGCGTTCCCTATCACTGGCCGCAGCCTCAAACCAAAGTTCGTGGTCGTTTGCTACCATGACATCACGAGCTTCAAAGAAGCGGAAGAAATGCTCCGGGATTCAAACCGGCGGATCGCTGGAATCCTCGACGACTTGCTAAAGTTGGGCTGACTCGCTGGGTAATTCGAACACCTTGGATACGTTACAGCCGGACAATTTAGCCAAGAGACTCCCGAGTACAACAAGCGGATGATTTGTTTGTTGACAGAAATTAATTAAGTAACTAATATATTAGATAGCTAAATTAGACTCTCAACCGAAAGGAAATAATGTCAATTAATCGTAAGAAACTCGTTGAGGAAGTCATGGAGGACGTTCGCTACATTTGGCGGCGCACCCTTATTTCTTCCCAGTCTGATATGAGCGGGGCAGTCATTCCCCGCTCCCAAGCCATTGTGATGCATATCGTCAACGCGAACCCTGGAATCAGCGTCAAGGATGTTGCCACTACCCTTGATATTACCCCGAGCGCCGCCACTCAGCTGATTGACGCGCTGGTCAAAGACGGTACGGTGTCCCGCCAAACGAGCGACCAGGATCGTCGTGTGGTTGCTTTGCGCCTGAGTAAGGAGGGCAAGATTCGTCATCGCAAGTATAAGGCCTTCCAGCTGGCCCGCTTACAGCCCATTTTGGATGTTCTGACTGATGACGAGTTGACGGAATTAAACCGTTTGCAATCCAAGATTCATGAATCAAGTACGACTCACCTTTCCTTGCGGGCCTTCACGCCGAAGACACGTGTCAAACAAGACTAATCACTTGCATCAATTATTCACCCTTTCCGGGCGGGTTGTACCCGGCATATTTATTAGCCTTGAATTTACTCTCGTCCGGGAGCCATAATCCTAGCTATGCATTCTTCATCCACTGAATTGACTCCTGCCGTCCGTCACCTTATAAACCAATTGTCCGCCGGAGAGGCCATAGCTCCCGCTGCGGGTCCGGTTTACCATGTCGACGGTGTCGGAGGTAACTTTTATTTTGCCTATGAGCAGCTGCGAAACGCGGCTGAATACCGTGAACGTCATCTGCTGCTGCGCGGGGCTATTGAGCGGTTCCTGACGCGGCACGTGGACATTGGCAATTACCGCACTTCGGCTGCAGAACTGATTAACGAGCTTACTCAGGCGGGCTACGTCCCCAACCACAGCGTGCCAATCACGATGCTAGCCGCAATGGACGACACCGGCGCCAAGTATGGCAATTATTTTAATGCCGCCCGTCAGACCGGCGGGGAACAGCCCAAGGTACTTAAGCGTTGGATTACGCAGTTGCTCTCGGTCCAGCTTGAAAATACGCTCGTGCCGACGAGCCGACGGTTGAGCCCGTTCATCTCCTTCGCGTACGATCATTATTTGAAAGCCATTGATTTTTCCAGTGTTGAAGGCGCCGGTAAGCCCGAGCGCGATCAGACTGCCTTATACTGCGCAATTCACCGGACAATTTTCAAATCGGATCTGGCGACCACCAGGTTTTATGCGCTGGCTGCCAACCTTGAGGATCTTGACGCTTTCCCGGTGCGCGACTTCATCGCCGCCAACCAGCTTATCGACGTCCAATATCAGTCTCCGCTGACGAACCGCCTAGGCCGGGTCGTAAACCGGTACGCCGCTCCAATCCGCATTATGCGCGAACTCCTGGTTTCAAGTACTGTCACTTCCGGAACATTGCTGTCCCGAGAAACAACCCTGGGAAAAGTGCGGTCAATCTGTCAACAGCAGTACCAGCTCGTCGAAAAAAATGCTTCTGATAGGCTGATACGAACCATCATGTTCATCTTCCTTACCAAAATATTGATTGGAATCAGCATTGAGGTTCCATATGATCTGTTCATATCCCGATTTATTCTCTGGCAGCCACTCATCATCAATATTGTCTTTCCTCCCTTGTATATGATGCTTATCGGGCTACAAGCCAGAGCTCCGGGGCGACAGAATACGGAAGTTATCGCTTCATATGTCGACCGGATAATCTACGCTTCCGATCAGCCTCCCATCTCCTATAAACTACGTCGCCGCGTAACTTCTCCCTCGTTGAATACGGTCTTCCTGAGTATTTACGGGCTGGGCTTTACGTTGTCCTTTGGCTTGCTCATTTGGTTGCTTCGCTACCTTGGGTTCAACCCGGTGAACGGATTTATCTTCTTTATGTTCTTCTCGGCCGTCAGTTTCTTGGGGTTGAGATTGCGCCAGGCCGCCGGCGAGCTGCGCATGCTGCCGGAACGGCAAAACCTGATTCAGGTGCTGGCCGATTTTCTGTCGACGCCGTTTGTGCGGGTGGGGCATTGGCTGTCTGACCGCTATGCCAAGGCGAATATCGTGACGAGGCTGCTGGACGTGGCGATAGAATTTCCGCTTAAGACGTCGCTCAGGCTGGTGCAGCAGTGGGTCGGTTTCATGCGTGACAAGCAGGAAGAGCTCTAAGCAACGCTTATCCTTGTGTGCTCCCCAAGCGGCTCCTAAAATATCCACAAAGGGGACAGCGATGGCTGACACGGCATTACAGGTTGCAACCATCGGAGGCGGCTGCTTCTGGTGTTTGGAGGCGGCGTATCAGGAAATTGCCGGAGTGGACCATGTCGTCTCCGGCTATGCCGGGGGGAAGGTGCCGAACCCCAGCTATAAGGAGGTATTGGGCGGCAGTACAGGTCATGCCGAAGTCGTTCAAGTGCATTTCGATCCCCGCGTCATCAGTTACGCCGATATCCTGGACATCTTCTGGGCAATCCATAATCCGACGACGAGGAATCGGCAAGGCTACGATGTCGGCTCGGAGTACCGTTCGATCATCCTGTACGAAAATGAATCCCAGAAGGAGGCGGCTCTGGCTAGCCGTAACGCAGTAGCCCAACTGTGGGACGCCGAGGTGGTTACTGAAATTGAGCGGCTCGACGCCTTTTATGAAGCCGAGCCGTACCATCAGAATTATTTCCGTACCCACCCGGAGCGCGCCTACTGCCAAGCGGTTATAAATCCCAAACTAAAGCATCTGCGGGAGGTCTTCGCCGGTCGCCTCAAGCGGTCTTAACTGATATGATATTTCGGTAACGCTTGGTGCCCGTGGACAAAACCATCATCATTCCCATTAAACTGCGTGATATTCCGGCTCTCCACCGGATGTTCGTGTCGGCCGTGCGGTCTCATTTCGCCTATTTCCCCGCGATTGAGCAGGATCAGGTGATTCGTAATCATCGGCCGCTCAAGCTGCTGCTGGCGGCTATTCATCCGCGGCGAATCATTTTGACGGCACATCACGGCGGCGAACTGGTGGGGTACGCCATTGGCAGTGTGCCGAAGAACGGCAAAGGCCAGCTTTTTTGGCTGTTCGTTGATCCAAGCCGCCGCGGTCGTAACACCGGCCTCACTCTGCTCAGTCGAATGCTGCGGATGCAAAGTCAGTTGGGGGCCACCGAGGTGTCACTGGCGACCCATGATCACCGGAGATACTACGAGCGCCAGGGTTTTGTGTGGTGTGATGCCTACCCTGTAGATGGGGTCCGGATGGACATCATGACCTTTAAGACGGGCCAGGTTTAACGTGATCCAGCCGTTTTTTAAACCATACCGCCACGACAAATCTCAGCGAAGCCATCGGGGAGCGGTTGGAGCTTTTATTGTCTTGGCGCTGGTGACCAGTGCGTTCCTGTATTTCTTCATCCATCAGGATGACGTCCGGCGGGGCCGTACGGTGCCTGCGGTTATTTCTTCGCCGATTCCGATCAAACCCGCTCCGGGTCAGTTGCTCGGCGTTGATGCCAGGCAGACCTTTTCCCTGACGCAGACTCAGGAAGTGGCACACGAGAATTACGGGGCCGCGACTCTGCCCGCCAAGTCCGGGGTTACAAAAATAACCTTCCGCTACCGTTCATCCGATTTAGACGGCACTTTGTTTACGGTGTACGGGCGGGCATACGTTCCGACTGGTGCTAGGTCGTATCCAGTATTTGCCTTTGGTCCCGGTACCACGGGCATCGGCGACCAATGTGCGCCGTCGCTTGAGAATCCGAAAGTTGCCAACTGGGGCAACTACGATTCCCACATGCTGATGTATGCAAGCCAAGGCTACGTGGCGGTGACTACCGATTATGAGGGTATGCGGGATCCCGGTCGCATCCATCATTACCTCAACGGCGAGCTGGAAGGCCGGGCGCTGCTTGATGCCATCCGGGCAATCAAATACCTCCCTGACACCAAAGGCCACCTCAAAGAGGGTCAAGTGGTGGTGGGAGGGTATTCGCAGGGCGGCCACGCCGCCTTCTGGGCCGATACGATCGCGGAGGCCTACGCACCGGACGTTACGGTAAAGGGTGTCGTTGGATTCGGGCCGGTCACGAGCGTCAAGGAATCCATCGGGGACGTGGCATTCGGCTCGACCCTGAATTGGATTGGACCCTACGTTCTCACCAGTTATCACGATTACTATAAAGCCGACTACGGGCTGGAACGGATATTACAACCGCGTTTCCATCAAAATCTGACCGGAGACGTGTTGTCTCATTGTATCGATTCGGATATTGCGTTCTGGGGACATAATCCGAACGCGGTCTACACGCCCCAGTTCCTGGCATCCATTAACACCGACACCTTTGCCAGTGATTATCCGGAGCTGGCCAGGGATTTGGATAAGAACTCGGTCGGCAACGAGGCTACCTCCAGCGCCAAACTGATTAACCAGGGGCGCAACGATAATGTTGTTCTCGCACGCCAGTCCGAGTCGGCGATACCGGGGATGTGTCATGCCAGCACGGGACCGGTTCAGTTGAAGCTCTATGACGGGACCCATTACAACACCATGATATTAAGCTTGAACGACACCCTCGCCTGGTTGAAGCAAGTCACCGGCGGCGAGCGTCCGGTATCGACCTGTCAGCCTTAACAGCGCTAACGTTTTTACCATATTCGGGTATACTCAAAAGTAGTATGAGCAATCGTAACCTTTTTATCCTAGCCGCATTTGTCGGGTCGACGGCCGGAGGTTTTATCCCCAGCCTTTTCGGCGCCGGTATGTTGTCCGGATGGGGAATTCTGTGGTCGACAGTCGGCGGAGTAGGGGCGGTCGTCCTAGCCTATCGTTTCGCTGCTTAAGGGAGCGGTTATCCTGTTTAAGGTCGATAAAAACCATAAGCATGGTAAAATGGGCGCATGCAAGAATTAGCCAATTTCAGTTTAGAGACTGATTCCACCATCCTGTTGCAATACAAAAATGGTCGTAAACGACGAGTGCGTATGGCCGAACTAGCCAAGTACGCCCTATCGGTTGATATTGATAAAATTATGGCCGCATATCGGTTGCGGACCAATTTCATGGATACTCACATGCCTAAGGCGCGCATGATCCTGCTGGTGTTGCTTGGAGCTGGAGTACTTGGGCTATCTGCGGTTGCCGGAGAAAAAGCTATTGCTGAGTTTATCGGTAGGCCGGCAAATGTCCAACCGTCATCTGGTGGACATGAAGAGGTTGCCCGCAGCCTGGCGGAACCTTCAGCTCACCCAATGGTGCTTCATACTCCGAGCGTCGAAAAGGGGAAGAAAACCGCCATCGCGACTCATATCGCAACAACCTCCCAATCGAAGCGCCACAACAAGCCGGAGGACGCGGAGGCGAGTTCAAAGAAACCTTATCAAGCAGACGACGGGGTCGGCTCATTGATAAATGCCCTGCCTCTAGTTACGCGGGTACCGGAATCCCCGGTAACTCCGGCCTCGCAGATTGCTCAGCCTGATCCCACCCCGACGGTTTCGCCCGAACCTTCACCGCCAACGAATGCAGTTTCGGATCCAATACGTCCGTAATCACTCTGGGCTTGCCTCATTTGGTATAGTAGAAGTAAGGAGAAACATCCATGGCAACCGTAAAAATTTATTCAACAAGTTGGTGCGCATACTGTAAGGCTGAGAAGAACTTCTTGGATGAGCATAAAGTGCCATATATCGACGTAAATGTCGAGGAAGACGAAGCCGCCGCAGCCGAGATGGTTAAACTATCCGGTCAGATGGGTGTTCCGTTTACTACCATTACCCACGCTGACGGAACTGTAGCCGGCGTCGTCGGCTTTGACCAGGATTGGCTGGCCGATCAACTCAAACTGGTCGGTTAACACCCGTAGTTCGTACTAAAAAGGCCCGCATGATGCGGGCCTTTTTAGGTGGGGTGGGTTGCGTAACTGCTAAATCGTGTCGCGACGGAAGGCCCGGACGAGAGCCAACAGGATAACGGCTCCCAATACCGCAGTCAGCAGACTTGGCAGGTTGAATCCTGCCGGCTGTGACGCGCCGAGCAGCTGCAAGACCAAGCCGCCGATGAAGGCTCCGATTATACCTACGACGACGTTCATGTATCCGCTAACACGAGCGTTGGTTCCTGTAATCATCGAGGCGATCCAGCCGGCCAGCGCACCAAGGATGATCCACGTAATAATGGTCATTATCATAACTATTACTCCTTAATTAAACACTCAATTACACACTGAGAATACGCTTGTATCAGGTAAAGTTTTAATGGGCAAAGTCACAATAGATTAAAGTGATTATGGTAGGACTTTATAGCTTTGCCCTAAGGCTCCCTCAAGGGATAATCGTGCTATACTTGAGTACAAAATAAGAGGTTATCCCGTATGAAAGAACTTACTGCCGGCATTCAGGCACCAGAGATTGTAAACGTCGTCATTGAGATTCGTATGGGGGAACGTAATAAATTGGAAATGGATAAGGAAACCGGTTACCTGACTTTGGACCGAGTTAATGCCACGCCTCTGGGCTACCCGTCTGATTACGGCTATATTCCTCACACTCTATGTGACGACGGCGACCCCCTTGATGTACTGCTGGTGATAAATGAGAGCGTTCCTCACGGTGTTTGCGTACCGAGCCGCCCAATCGGCGTCCTGCATATGGTTGACGATGGTGAGGGCGACGAGAAGATCATTTGTGTGGCGGCTAACGATATCACTAAAGACCACATCACCAATCTTGCCGACCTGGGAAAACACTTTCCTCAAGTCATCGAGCATTTCTATCACCACTATAAAGACTGGAAAAACGACTGGTCCGGCGCCAATGTCCATTTTAACGGCTGGGGGCAATCAGCAGAGGCCATCGAGGTGGTACGTGACTCCATGAAGCTCTACGAAGACAGTAAATAGCCCCGCCTGCCTTGCGCAGGTAAGTCAAACCTTATACGCTTATAGCAAATAAGAAGGTGAGATCATCAATGAGTTATAAGATTGCTATAAACGGGTTCGGGCGCATTGGTCGTAATGCCTTTAAGATTGCCATGGGGCACCCGGAGTTGGATGTCGTAGCTATCAACGACCTTACCTCTACCGAGACTCTGGCTTACTTGCTCAAGCACGATTCAAACTATGGCGCCTACCACGAAGAAGTCAGCTTTGACGAAACCCACCTGATAGTGGGCGGCAAGAGCATTCAAGTTACGGCCGAAAAAGATCCAGCGGTGTTGCCTTGGAAAGATCTGGCCGTAGATGTTGTGATTGAGAGTACCGGACGATTCACTAATGTCGAAGATGCCGGCATGCACCTGACAGCCGGTGCAAAGCGGGTTGTAATCAGCGCACCTGCCAAGGGCGACGGCGTTGGTACGTTCGTTATCGGGGTCAACGAAGGTGCCTTGGCTGCCTCCGACACGGTAATTTCCAATGCGTCTTGCACCACCAACTCCATTGCTCCGCTCGTCAAAGTTATCGATGAGGCTTTTGGTATCCAGAAAGCCATGATGACGACCGTTCACAGTTACACCGCCTCGCAGGCTTTGCAGGATGCTCCGGCCAAAGATTTGCGCGAAGGCCGAAATGCGGCTGAAAATATCGTTCCTACCACCACGGGTGCTGCAACCGCTGCGGCAAAGGCCTACCTGCCTTTAAAGGGTAAGTTCGACGGCATGAGCGTGCGGGTTCCTACTCCGGTGGTTTCGCTATCGGATCTTACTATTCTCACCAAGCGCGACGTTACGGTCGAGGAGGTGAACCAGGTGCTGGTTGAGGCTACCAAGGACGCCCAGTACGTTGGGATTCTAGATGCCACCGCCGAGCCACTGGTGTCGAGCGACTTCATAGGCAACCCTCATTCCAGCATTATTGACCTTGGCTTGACCCGCGTAGTCGATGGCAACTTGCTTAAGGTTGTGGCTTGGTATGACAACGAATGGGGCTATTCCAACCGGTTAGTTGAGAGCGTGATTAACGTTGGTAAGACCATCGTATAGATGTTCGTTAGGTCGTTGATTGTCTGGCGGAGATTTTACTTATTTTAGTGTCACTTTGGAACGGCGGACGGGCTCGTTCATGAACCAAATAGCGGTAAAATACCGCCATTTAAAACGCTTAATTTAGCGGTATTTTACCGCTATTGCATAAGTATCCTGCCTAATCCTCTGTCTGCCCGCCCTTGCCTAGAGCACAGTCATAGCCGATAATTCAACCACAAGCAACAGCATTGGGATAGCAACCGGCCCACCAACCTTATAGGTACTATCCAAACCCCCTAACGAACATCCAATAAGCAGGACACCCAATCCATGAAAGTTTACATCGGAGCCGACCACGCCGGATTTGAGCTCAAAAAAGCCATTATCGAGCATTTGAAAAGCACGGGTCATGAAGTGGTTGATGTCGGAGCGCAGTCCTTGGAACATGAGGATGACTATCCCTTGTACGCTTACGGGGTTGCCGTTAAATTGCTAGGTGAAGAAGACACGGCCCAAGCCCACGGGGTGCTAATTTGTGGGAGCGGCCAGGGGATGAGCATCGCCGCCAACCGGGTCCGCGGTATCAGGGCCGCTCTGGCCTGGAGCCTGGAGAGCGCCAAGACCGCCAAGCGTGACGACAACTCCAACATTCTGGTGCTTCCTTCCAAATTCATCGATGAAGATGAGGCTATCGCCGCGGTAGACGCCTGGCTGAAAGCCAAGTTCGACGGCGACCCGAAATACCAGCGCCGTTTGGATCAAATTGAAGAACTCTACGGCTAAGATGGCTGTAGTTGCACCGACAATCCTCGCATCAACCCCCGCCGATTATGCCGAGCGTATCGACCGGGTTAAACCGTTTGCCAAACGGCTGCATATCGATGTCTGTGACGGGGTGTTCATCGACGTCAAGACCGTCGGGCTCAGCCAGGTTTATGACATCGACGGGGTGCCGTTTGATTTGCATCTGATGATGAGCCACCCCGAAGGCCAGATTGAAAACATCGTCTCGCTCCAGCCCAGCCTAGTGATATTTCATTTTGAAGCCGATGTGGACCGTGAAGCGTTGATGCGCGAACTCAGATCGTTTGAAATCCGCGTCGGTCTCGCGGTTAATCCCGAAACAACAATTGAGCAGGTTAAGGAATTATTGCCGCGAATTGACCATCTGCTTATTTTTACGGGGCGGCTAGGACACAACGGCGGCGAATTCCGCGTCGATTGTCTGGAGAAAATCGCCCAGGCCCGGGCTATTAATCCAAGTTTGGAAATCGGGGTAGACGGTGGGATTGACCAGGAAACAGGCCGCATGGCCATCGAATCGGGCGCCGACCTGCTCAACTGCGGCAGTTTTATCCATGACCACTCTGATCCGGAGATCGCCTACATCGCACTTGAAGCTATTGCCGACGGCGTCTAGTAAGATTTCCCCTCGCAAAAATACGCCGTAAAGGTTATGGTTATAATATGACGCATCGTGATTTAGAACTTATGGCCAACACAATCCGCGAGGACATCGTGAAGATGCTCGTTGAAGCCGGCAGCGGCCATTCGGCCGGCCCGCTGGGCATGGCCGATGTGTTTACGGCCCTTTACTTTGAGGTAATGAACCATCGCCCCAAACAGCCGGATTGGGCAGAGCGCGACCGATTGTTTTTGAGCAACGGCCACATAGTTCCGGTTCTTTATGCCACCATGGCTCACGCGGGGTACTTTCCCATCAAGGAACTGATGACGCTGCGTAAGTTTGGCTCACGCCTACAAGGCCACCCTGAGCGGGTACGCCTGCCGGGCATCGAAACTACGTCTGGCCCGCTGGGTTCCGGCCTCAGCCAGGCTGCCGGTCACGCCTACGCCCTGCGGATGAACGGCAGTCGTTCCCGCGTGTACTGCCTGACGGGCGACGGCGAGCTCGACGAGGGCAACATTTGGGAAGGAATGATGTGGGCCGCCAAGAACCACCTCAGCAACCTAACTGTCATTGTCGACCGCAATAATATTCAGATCGACGGCAACACGGAAATCGTCATGCCCCTAGGCGACCTCAGCAAGAAATGGGCAGCTTTTGGCTGGCACGTCATAGAAATCGACGGCCACAACATGGACGCGATCATCAGCGCCTGCAACCTGAGCAAGGCCGTCACCGAATCGCCCACCGTCATTATCGCCCATACCATCCCCGGTAAAGGCGTCGACTACATGGAGTATGACTACCATTGGCACGGCATCCCGGCCGGTCTGGTGGATGTTCCCGGCGCCCCCAAAAAGGCCGATCAGGCCAAGGTCGCCTTGCATGAGCTCAGGACCCTTGGCGGTCGGATAAGGAGCGAGCACGAATGATTGACCCGAAAATGTATTTGAATCCAAAATTATCCAGCGCAGAGGTTGAGTTGGAACCCATCCGCGCCGGCTTTGGCCGCGGATTGCTGGAGGCGGGCCACCGCGACGTTAACGTGGTGGCGTTGTGCGCCGACCTCACTGAGAGCACCAAGATGGATGCTTTTGCCAAGAGTTACCCGGAGCGGTTCGTGGAAATCGGGATCGCCGAACAGAACCTGGTAACTGTAGCTGCTGGCATGTCGCTGGCCGGGAAAGTGCCGTTTATATCCAGCTACGCGGCCTTCAGCCCCGGCCGCAACTGGGAACAAATCCGCACCACCGTGTGTTTGAACCAGACGAACGTCAAAGTCGTGGGGTCTCACGCCGGAGTCAGCGTCGGTCCTGACGGTGCTACCCACCAGATGCTCGAAGACATCGCCCTTATGCGGGTCCTGCCTAACATGGTGGTGGTCGTACCTGCTGACAGCATCGAGGCGGGGAAGGCCACTTTGGCGTTAGCAAGCCATATCGGGGGAGCCTATTTGCGCCTGGCCCGCGACAAGTCGCCAATCGTTACTACTGACAAAACGCCGTTTTCGCTGGGTAAGGCCAACGTATTGCGATCGGGCACCGACCTAACGATAGTTGCCTGCGGCACCATGGTGTATGAGGCGCTCATGGCCGCGGAACAACTGGCCATAGCAGGAATTGAGGCTGAAGTAATCAACGCTGCCGTCATCAAGCCGCTCGACACGTCGACCATCCTGGCCAGTGCCCGCAAAACCGGTGCGGTCATGACGGTGGAGGAAGCCCAGATGGCCGGCGGACTCGGCGGGGCCGTGGCTGAAACGCTCACAGAGAATACGCCAACCCCGATGACCCGCGTCGGGCTCCAAGACCGGTTCGGCGAATCGGGGACAACTGCCCAGCTGTTTGATAATTTTGGCCTGTCGGCACCTCATTTGGTCAAACGCGCCCGGGAGCTGATCAAACGCAAATCGGCGTAGTTATATTTCGCAATAATCCGTCAATCAAAGGAGTCTGCACGTGACCAATCAACAAGCCGCCCGTAATCTTTATACCCGAACTCGCAATGAGAAATTTGCCCTGGGTGCCTTCAATATCGATAACCAGGAAACCCTCAAAGCTGTTGCGCTGGCCGCCGCCGCCAAGAAAGCGCCGGTCCTGGTTGAAGTCAGCCAAGGCGAAGTTGAGGCCATCGGCCTGCATAACATTCGCTGTATGGTGGACAATTACAAACATGAGTTGGGCGTCACGATGTTCATTAACCTGGATCATTCACCAAGTGTCGCAGCGGCCAAGGCCGGTATCGACGCGGGATTTGAATTTATTCACATCGATCTCAGCCAAGCTAAAAAGGACGCCACCCCGGGGGAGATAGTTGCCGCAACCAGGGAAGTGGTCGAGTACGCCAAGACCACCGGCGCCCTGGTAGAGAGCGAGCCGCATTATTTTGGCGGCGCCAGCAACGTCCACACCGAAGCCATCGATTATGAAGCGATTAAGAAAACTTTCAGTACCCCTGATGAAACCAAGAACTTTATCCAGGCGACAGGCATTGATACTTTTGCGGTTGCCATCGGTAATCTGCACGGGCTGTACCCGTTGCCTAAAAAGCTGGACTTAGCCCTGCTGGAAACAATCGCCCAGGCCAATCCGACGGCGCGCTTGAGTCTGCACGGCGGCAGCGGCACACCTGATGATGATTTCCGCGGCGCCGTCGCGCGTGGCATCTCTAAGATCAACATCAACTCCGAACTTCGGCGTGCCTTCCGTGACACACTGGAACAACAACTCGCCGACCACAAAGACGAGTACGCCGTGGTAAAACTGATGCCGGCAGTTATTGCCGCTGTGCAAGCAGTTGTCGAGCATAAGATTGACGTGTTCGGCTCGGCCGGCAAGGCCTAGAAAAATCAAAAAAAGTCTAGGGGCCATTTCGAGGTTATCGAAATGGCCCTTGTACGTCAGAGATTTTGACGCATGTATCGTCCTACGACGTAAAAGACCACACCGAACAGTACTATCAGCTCAAGGAGTCCAAAGCTGTACTGCTCCACAGGTTTAGCCGAAGGGCCGGGAGTCGATTCAGTCCGCTGATTCAAAATACACATCCTTATTTCCGGTGGAATAGATGATTCCAGATTATACCTCATAACAACGAAGCAATTGGATAGTACGCTAGTCCAGATGAACCGTAACTGTTATCATAAAGCTAATGTCTGAGGTAAACGCTACAATCTTGACGGTCGGCGCAGCAACGCAGGACGTATTTTTAACCGGCAAGGCTTTACACGGCCGCCGGGATGTTCGAACGCGTGATTACGTGGAACAATTTCCGCTGGGGGCCAAGGTTGACGTCGAACACGTGTATTTTGAGACCGGTGGCGGCGCGACCAACGCGGCGGTGACGTTTGCCCGCCAAGGGCTCCAGGTAGGATATATCGGTAAAATCGGCCATGATCCGGCCGGTGCTGAGGTTATGCGGGTCTTACGCAAGGAAGGTGTGGCAACCGACCGCGTCGTGCAGGATGGAAAGCTTAGCACCGGCTATTCCGCCATTCTGCTCGCCGCGAGCGGTGAGCGGACAATCCTTAGCCACCGAGGGGCTTCGCATTCGCTGGGGGCCAAGGATGTGGCCATCCGCACCATTCAGGCGGACTGGTTGTATATCACGTCGCTCGCCGGCAATTTTGATTTGCTCGGCAAGCTGCTCAAGCATGCCAACCTGCACGGCATCCAGGTAGCCATCGATCCGGGTGAAGCGGAATTGGCTCAACCCAAGAAGCTCAAGGGCCTGCTGCCGCTGGTTACCGTCCTCAAGTGCAATGCGCAGGAGCTGAGCCAGCTGTTTGGCGGTGCGGACGCTAAAGATACGGTCTCCAAGGCCGCCCATGCCTGCCCGTATGTCGTGGGTACCGACGGTCCTGCCGGTGCCTATGCCGCCGCCGGGGGCAAGTTATATCAGGCAGGCCAGTACCAAAAGGTCAAAGGTATTGACCGCACCGGCGCAGGTGACGCTTTTGGCTCCGGCTTCGTGGCCTCACTTGCCATGGGGTCCGGTATTGAAGATGCGTTGACGCTCGCGAGTGCCAACGCTACCAGTGTCGTGACTCAAATCGGGGCTAAGCCCGGAATCCTCAAGACCGCCCGAGTCAAGCGGATGAAACTTAAAGTCACCCCGCTTTGACGGGTCTACCAGCTATGATGCATTCGCCTTACCGGGGCGTTATTTTTTTTGCAGCATAACTGGTATACTAAGTTTAAGAAGGTGCGGTGATTCTTAAAAACGCATCATTAAATGAGGGTGAGAATGTCAACGATTGGAAGATTTCTGCAAGCCAAAGAACCGCTGTTAGATCACGCATTGCATCAGCTTGAACTGCAAAGTCATCAACCGGGAGTCGATGTAAAGCTGACGGCTGAAATCGCCCAAAAGGCGGCGGAGCACATCAAACAGCTGGGGCTGGAACCAGACGCCAGCGGACCCGAGATTTACGACGCGTTGGTTCGCAAAGCCGCCGAGCATGACGACCACCTGGCCCGGGCAATCGGCGGTACGCATCCTGACGATCTTATTGAAATGATTCCGCTCATCGCCAAAGCCGCCGAAAACGCCCCGCTTCCCAAAGACGGCTGGTTTCTCAAGGAAGACAAAGCCCGCGAGATGCTCCGCAAGAATCCGCCGCTCGCCATTATGGACCGGCTGGGCCACCACTCCGTGAGCGCCCTGTTGGAACATGAGGATATATTCGAATTGTTCCTGGCACTCCGGTTTGCGGAAGCTCCCGAGTGGCTTAACGCCTTCGATGCCGAATATGTGAGCCTAAAAGCCTCGGATTTTGAAAACCGTAAGATTCGCGTGGTACCGTTTGCGGTTCGTAAGTGGGGTGATATCGCCGAACATTTCATCGCCAAAAAACGCCATAACATCACTCACTCCAAGGAGATGGGCGCTATCGCTATCATGCCCATGACCGAAGTTCGCATGAAAGGTGTCACCCTTAAAGTACTGCCGTTACTGTGCCATTACTTCAACGAAATTCGTCTGTACAGCTCGTTTTTTAAGCTCATGGCCGATAAGAAGGACTTCGGTCACATCGTGTCGCAGACGCTGATAGCCGACCCGGCCCACGTCGAGCTGGTTGAACGCGGCAAGATCCATTGGCGCGTCATCCAGCGCTACTTCGGCAAGCTGAGTGGGGAAGTACATCCGGAGATTTTTGAGCCGCACGTTCAACCCGAAGACCTGCATTGGCGCCGGGCGGAGGACGTTTTGTATCAATTGGACCCCGAGCTTGGGTTTTGGCAGGACATGGATTACGTCGGCGTCCTGCGCGGCAATGAGGCGATAACCTTTAATCTTATGGACATCAGCCTGGGCTATTCCAATGCTATACCATATGAAGAACGCTTCCTTTACCATTTCCGCGAGTCGCTGTGGAACGAGGTTTTTGCCCGATACATGGGCGAAAAAGTTCTCGAGGAACAGCTGCTGGTGAAACTGGACAATGCCATCATCAAACCTGAAACCTTGGTAGCATCGTAATGGCGAAATCCAAACTGCAATACCAGATCTGCGTCAGCGGGGCGGCCAAGGGTTCGTCACTGATTACCGGCGCCAAACTGGCCGCGGCCGCCGGCAAGGAGATTGCCCGCCGCGGGCATATTACGCTGACGGGTGCCACCAGGGGCTTGCCATACGAGGCGGCAAAAGCCGCCCAGGCGGCCGGCGGTATCAGCGTCGGGTTCTCGCCGGCCGCTTCGCGCCTTTCCCATCTTAAAAAATACCGCCTGCCGTTGGACGTCTTTGATACGGTGTTGTTTACCGGTTTTGAGTATACCGGCCGAAACCTGCTGCTGGTGCGTTCCTGTGATGCCCTGATTATGGTGGGTGGCCGCATCGGTACTCTTAATGAGCTCACGATAGCCATCGAAGAGCGCAAGCCGGTAGGCGTGCTGCTGGGGTCCGGAGGGATGACCGAAGAAGTGGAGCGCGTCCTAAAGGCCGCCAAACGTTCCCGGACCGGCTTCATCTTCAGCCATGATCCATCGGAATTGGTAGATCAACTGATCGATATTATTGAGGAGAAGGCCAAGAAGTTGCCGGTTATATCAGCTGAATTGTGATATCCGCCGAGCTGCGCTCGCAACACTCAAGGGGGAGACCTGGCCTTTTCTTTGTTGTGCGGGGTTTGTCGTATAGTATTAGGTAATGAAGATGCTTATGGCTATACGCCAGCACCCATTCTTAACGGGATTAGCTGCAACATCATGGTTTATCGCTCTGGCTGCGATACTGTTCCTGCATGGCAATTCGACGGAGCCGGTCGATTCGTTTGCCAGTTGTGCCGAGGCGGGCTACCCCGTGACCGACAGCAACCCGCCGGTATGCCGACACGGAATGTATTATGTAACCGGGCCGGTGCGAAGTGTCGGGGAGCCTGCCAGTGCCGTCCAGAGCGAACCGTTTGATCTGCTCGTTTTGGCTGACAGCGGCACGGATACCCCTCGCCAGCAGGTCGTTGTCCGCTCGCAGGATGCTTGGATTAGTTGGTGGGCCAAGGTTCATGCGGGCCTAATCCTGCCGCCGCTCATCCAGGTGGATTTTGCCTCACACGATGTCGTGATTATTATCGGCGGCCCCAAGGAAACTACGGGCTACGACTACAAGGTGACTGCGGTTTCGGCAGGGAAGCGGACTGCCGTCATCGATACCTTGGAGTCTACCCCTACGATCAGCTGTCCGGTTATTAGCAAGCGGACGAACCGCTATAATATCGTCCGCACTATAAAGCTGCCTGATCCTGTGGTGTTTCGAAACACTAAGGACAATCGGCATTGTTATTAGGGACTCTTCCTGGCATGCGTTTTGTTGTCACGAAAATTAGGCTACAATACCAGATAAGCATAAGGCTTTCGAATGCGCATAACGCACCACGCAAAACATTGGCTGGTACCGCACCGCCGCAACGACCATCGGCCGCATCTCATCAGGCGACGCGGCCTTGTTTTAGTTGCTGGAATTATTATCGCCGTCCAAGGTCTGGCGATCCTGTCGGCTCCGGCCACGGTAAAAATTGCCCGTGCCCAGGGAAGCGTTTTAGCCTACGCTTCAGGCAGTATTACACCGGCGGAGCTGTTGTCGTTGACGAACCAGCAACGCAGCAGTAACGGTTTGCCGGCACTGCGCATGGACAGCCGCCTTAACGCGAGTGCCTTGGCTAAAGCGCAAAATATGTTCGCAGAAGATTATTGGGCCCATGTGAGCCCCAGCGGTATTCAGCCATGGTACTGGTTTACGCAGGCGGGGTATACCTATCAATACGCTGGCGAAAACTTGGCCAAAGATTTTGATACCTCGGCCGGCGCTATGGACGGTTGGATGAATTCTCCCGGCCACCGCGCCAATATATTGAATGTCAATTATCTTGATGTCGGGTTTGCCGTGGTCAACGGCACGCTCACGGGCAGCCAGACGACGCTGGTGGTGGCCCATTACGGCCAGAACGTGGCAGCACCAGCCGTGGCGCCCGTTAATCCGGTTCCACCCGCCACGCCACGCCCGGCAGTCAAAACAGCCGTGGCTGTGGCAACGCCGCTGCCTACCCCAGCCCCCACTCCTGCACCGACACCGGTACCGACTCCCATTGCGACGCCTGCTGCCTCAGTCACGCCGGTGCTAAATAGTGCCAAAGAATCCGCGCCGATCCCACGCGGCTACAGTCTCTTCCAGCCGCTTGCTTTGACTCGCACCATGACCTGGCCGTCACTGGTCACTTTGGCTCTGCTGTTGCTTCTGCTCGGCGTCTACGTCTTCACTCATATGACAGTGTGGCGCAAGGGCTTGAAGCGCTGGGAATCCACCCATTACCGGAGGCTTGCTTTCCTTCAGGTTGGCGGGGTCGCCGCGGCCATGTTAATGCTGGTCGCCTCAAGTTTCGGCCGGGTCGGTTGATGGCGTATAATAGGTCTAGGAAAGGAATTATTTTATGATTGCCGGATTTCATCTTGATCCCAATGAAAAAATCATCCGCAAGGTCAACCGTCACTGGATTGACCTGCTGCCGGTAGCGGTGTCCACGACGGTATTGTTTATTATCGTTCTGGTTGGAGGCTACTCTTATGGACGGTATGGCAATTTGATACCCGGAGTTCCGGCCACGCTTATCGTATTCGTACTGTTTCTAATTCTGATTATCGCATTTCTTATATTTGCCGTCGGGGTCTTTGTCTATCGCCAAAATTACCTGGTTTTGACTAACCTTCATCTCATTCAAGTTGAGCAGAAGGGGCTCTTTAACCGGGCGGTCGCGCAATTGAGCTTGGCCCGAGTCCAGGACGTGACGGGCAGGCGCAGCGGGATGATTGCAACTCTGCTAAATTTCGGGAACGTCGAAGTCCAGTCGGCCGGGGAGCAGGACAAATTCACCTTCCGCAACGCTCCAGCGCCTCAGCAGCTGGCCGATCAATGCCTGGAAGCCCATGAGGCGTTCAGCCGGGAATTTCCCGGCCGTGAGGATGGTGCCTAAACACTTGTAAAGCCCCGCTGAGGAAACTTGCCGATATGGCTCTACGATAATATAGTTGGCAAGTCAATATTGGCGTATAATGGGCCAATATGTCTAGATTCAACCTCACCAGTAAATATAAGCCTGCGGGAGACCAGCCGACGGCTATCGCGAGCCTCATCGAGGGCATAAACCGTGGCGACAGGGACCAGACGCTGCTGGGCGTGACCGGCAGCGGCAAGACCTTTACGATGGCGAATATTATCCAGGATCAGCAGCGGCCCACCCTGGTGCTCTGCCACAACAAGACGCTGGCAGCGCAACTCTACAGCGAATTCAGGCAGTACTTTCCCGACAACGCCGTGCAATATTTTGTGAGTTATTACGATTACTACCAGCCGGAAGCCTACATCGCGCGCAGCGACACGTTCATCGAAAAGGACTCCAGTATCAACGAGGAAATCGACCGTTTGCGCCACGCTGCAACCATGAGCTTGCTGACGCGCAAAGACGTGATTATTGTGGCTTCGGTAAGCTGTATTTACGGCCTTGGCAATGTTACCGACTATACGGCTATGACCATCGACCTGAAGGTCGGCGAGCAGCGCAAGCGGGACAAGTTTCTGCGTCAGCTCAACGACATCCAATACCAACGAAACGACATGGATTTCAGCCGCGGCAAATTCCGGGTGCGTGGGGATGTGGTGGAGATTTACCCCATCGGCGAGGAAACGGCCTACCGCCTGGAGTTTTTCGGCGACGAGCTGGAGCGCATCCGCCAGGTGGATCCGCTGACCGGCGAAGTTCTCGGCGAGCTGCAGACGTTAAAAATCTTCCCCGGCAAGCACTTTGTGACCCCGCAGGAAAGGTTGAAGAACGCCGTGGCCGCCATTAGCGAAGAACTGGATTGGCGCCTCGGGCAGCTGGAGGCCGACGGTAAATTGCTGGAAGCCCAGCGCCTTAAACAACGCACCAAATTCGATATGGAGATGATCGCCGAAACCGGCTTCGTCGCCGGTATCGAAAATTATTCCCGCTTCCTCTCCAACCGCGACCCCGGCGAACAGCCGGCGACGCTCATGGACTATTTCCCCGACGATTTCCTGATGTTCGTTGATGAGAGTCATATCACTCTGCCGCAGGTGCGCGGCATGTACAACGGTGACCGGGCCCGCAAGGAAACGCTGGTGGAATACGGCTTTCGCCTGCCCAGCGCCCTGGATAACCGCCCGCTCAAGTTCGCCGAGTTCGACGCCCATATCAACCAGGCCATATATGTAAGTGCCACACCCTCTGATATGGAATTATCCAAAAGTACCCAGGTTGTCCGCCAAGTTATCCGGCCGACCGGGCTGTTGGATCCGGAGATTGACGTGCGGCCGATTCAGCACCAGATCGACGACCTGCTGGCGGAGATCCGGGCCACCGTGGCCAAGCACCAGCGAATCCTGGTCACCACGCTGACCAAGCGCATGGCCGAAGACCTGACCGACTATCTGCAGGAGGCCGGCATTAAAGTGCAGTACCTCCATAGCGAGGTTCAGACGCTAGACCGCGTGGACATCCTGCAGGACCTCCGCGCCGGCGTGTTCGACGTCGTCGTCGGCATTAACCTGCTGCGGGAGGGCTTGGACCTTCCCGAAGTCAGCCTGGTTGCGATTTTGGATGCCGACAAGGAGGGTTTCCTGCGCAGCGAGGGCGCGCTTATCCAGACTATCGGGCGGGCGGCCCGCCACGTCGAAGGCCGGGTGATCATGTACGCCGACAAAATTACCCGGAGCATGAAAGTCGCCATCGACACCACTAACGAGCGGCGGATTATCCAAAAACAATATAACGACGACCACGGAATTACGGCGGTCGGAATCCAAAAGGCCATGTCGGAACGTATGCAGGAGCAGGTGCAGGCCGAAACCGCCGACATCAAGCCGCTTAACATCGAGGAAATCCCCAAGGACGAACGCAAACACCTGCTAGGCGACCTGGGCAAGCAGATGCAGATGGCCGCCGAGAACCTGCAGTTCGAAAAGGCCGCCGCCCTGCGTGATCAGATTGAGGAGCTAAAGGGGCAGATTAAGGCTCAGGTAGCTAAGAAGTCCCGGCGTTAGCAATTATTGCTGTTCGTTCCAAAGAGACGGGTACTGTGCTAGCTGAAGGTCTATTGAAGCTATCTCAAGGTCGGCAGCTTCAGGGTTGTCGAGAGATGCTAAAGACACCACACCATTGTCCTTCCGTGACTTGATAGTCCATTGCTTTCCCTCAAGCGTGAGATTTGTACCCTCATTATAATGAGGCTGGGCACCGGCCAGTTTTGATGCCCCTAAAGGCTTTGTCAAAGTATTACCGTTTTTATCTATCTTGCCGACAATTACGTCTCCATCGCTTGCGCGAACAACCTCCCATCCCGTTCTGTCGAGCCATATGTCTTGATGAGTTTCATCAGGGTTGCGAGGAACGGCAACCCGTATGCCGTTGGTGAAAGTAGCAGCGAGTTCGCGTTCGATCCGAGCTTTGTGCTCAGGGGTGGCTGGACCTTCAACGAATGTCGGGCCAGTATATGTATCCGTTGATTGATCAGGCTCAGGCCATTCAGGCATCTCAATGAGCTTCCGTGCCTCTTTGGCCGACGAGAAGCCTTCCTTAGATTGATCAGATGGTACTTCCGGGCTCATATGTTCTCCTAATAAAACCGTCAGGATGGTTTGTAATAATATTGGTATAAATCCAGTGTACAGCATAAACGCAACCATCTGTTGGATGCCCCAAATAGCTATTCGGCCGCATTTGTTGGTTTGACCAACGAAATGAGCTACTCGGATGCGTAGTATGGCAATATCAAGGAGCGATAATAATATGGATGATGCAAGAAGCCTACGTGGCGACGCCGAAGGTAAGGAAGCCCGCCGGGAGCAGACCACACGGGATGCCGACAATGCCGATCGCGATGCTGAGCGCTCGCGGAGCGAGGCAGCAGACTATGCTGCTGAAGCCGCCTCTCAACGCCAGGAAGCCGACACCTTGGAGGCGCAGACAGATGGGCTTGGCCATAGTGACGAGATAAGCATCCTGCGTGGGCGCGCCGAAGATAACGATCTGCTGGAGCGCAACGCCGTCCAGGCCGCCGAGGCCAATGACGTCCGAGCTCAGCAGCTGCGCGATGAGGCAACAGGATACGGTGATGAGGCCTTGAGCCTGCGCTCGGACGCCGACGCTGCGGAGACTCAGAGCCAGGAGGAAGAACATAAGCGTAGTACGACCGAGAAGGTGATAATTGCCGCAGAAATAATCAACCTCACGGACAAAGAATAAATCGATGTATTTTCGCCACCGCACCTGCCACATCTGAAGGCCCCCAGATTGCTATAGCCTCCTCAAATGGTATAGTAATCATAAGGAGAATGCCTTGTCTGAGATGCATCGGCGGGCCGAACGGGCGCTGGAAAAACTTATTACGGACGATGGGGCAGGGTTGTATACCAGCAACGGGTTGCTGTTCAACCATACCGTTTTTGGCCGTGACGTCAGCATGATGTCGCGCTGGATGCTGGAGCTCGGGCACAGGTATAGGCCGGTGGCCCATGACGTTATTCTGACACTGGCGCGGCTACAGGGGATTCGAGTGAATCGGCGAAGTGAAGAAGAGCCGGGCCGCATTCTCAATCAGTACAAATCTTACGCCAAATGGCGCGCGACTTGGGCGCTTAAGAACGGTGGCCGAATTGCCGGGCTATTGTGGGGAGGCAGTTTGTCACATGAGCTGACCTTCATTGGCATTGACACGACGCCGTTGTATATTCTGCTCGTATGCGAGTACGCCGAATCCACCCCGGGTATTTTCGAGGAAGTAGTGACGCGGCGGGACGGCACGCAGGTTACAATCCGCGAGTCGGTTATGGAGGCACTTCACTGGATGAATCTGCACCGGCAATCTCACGGTTTTTTGGCCCGCCGCCGCCGTAACGTGTTGTCATTATTTTTTGAAAGCTGGCGTGATTCCCATTTGGCATATTTGTATCCCAGCGGCCGCCTGGCGTCGCTCTCGCGGCCGGTGGCCCATTTGGAGGTTCAGGTGCTTTATGTTGACGCCTTGCGTGCCGCCGCCAAAGCTTTGCCGAACGAGCACTTGACCGCCGCCTGGAAACAACACGGCGACGAGCTGGCGGCCCTTACCGTTGAGCGTTTCTGGATGGCCGATTACGGTTATTTCACTATGGCGCTGGATCCGGATCGGAAAGGGCTGCTGCATCCCATACCTACCCCGGCATCAAGCCCGGGATGGATGCTCGACAGTACAATTTTTGACGGTATACCGGCCGACGAGCAACGCAAGTACGTGGAGGCGATTGTCCGGCGGCTAGGCTCCAGTGATTTCATCACCAAAGCCGGCATCCGTGCCCGTGGGAACGGCAGCGACTCCGGCCTGGGCGTCGCCGATTACCACGGCAGTTGGACGGTGTGGCCCATGGACACCTATAAATACGCCCGGGGTTTGCGGCGTCACGGCTTGCCGGGGCTGGCCCACGAAATGGAGCAGCGGGTGCTTCGAGCCGTCAACGAGGGAGGGTCGTTTTATGAGTATTTCCTGGTCTCCCCGGCCGGTGAGGTATTGTGGCGCCCCCATGCCAAACCAGCCAAGAAATCGACCCGTCATATTAATATCCAGATCATACCCGAGCGCGACCTGGGCTGGACTATCGTGGCCTGCCTGTTAATAGGGCGACAACACATCAAAGCCGTCTCCACGGCGGCCTGGCGAGGCGAGCTCGAGGACGAAGTGCTGACCCACCTGCGCCACCAGACCGAGCATCCGCAAACGGAGTACCCCTTTGACGTGCGCCGCGTCCGTGGGGCATTCAAGGTGGCCATTAAGGCGTCGGTGGCGGTGTTTCAGGAATATGTGCTGAAGCGATAAAAAACCACCGTTTAGGGTGGCTTGGTAAATGAAGCCGATTGAAAAGAAATCGGTCCGGTCGCAATCAAGCGACCGGACCGGGTAGGGGAACGCAGCCTTATGGCCACGTGTAACTGTTCGGATGCATCTTGGCCGGCTCGGGGTTGTGGATCTTGGCATCCAGAATACCCAGTGTGAACCATGTAAGAAGTCCGATGACCATCAAGCCGGTGTAGAGCTTCATGTCGAAGTTGGTGGTGTTGTCATCGAAGACGCTTACCAAAAGAGGTACGCCAACACAGACAAGAGCTCCAAACAGAACCGGATAGGCCACGAAGTCATGAACTAGCTTTGTGGGCGAATTCAGTGATCCTGCGGCTTCGGCGGCGCGGTACGCCCCGGAATCCATGACATGGAAACCGATACCGGCGAGAACGCCGATTACGGCCGAGGCAAACATCCAGATGTGGCTGGTGTACCAATGGCCGCCAACTTTGTCGAGGCCCATCCAACCAAGTGTGGCCATGGCGGCCGTAAATGGCAGGGCAAAGACGTCGCCAAACAGGAAGGTCCAGCTCTGGAGCCGGAAGTCGAACATGTCCCGGACAGAACCGTTCTCGACGAAGAATCGAGTAAGGGCCATCGGCACCGGTGAGGCGAGCAGTGCGAACACTACAGCCATAACCCAGTGGCCGTTGATCACCGACCGCACTAGGCCGTAGAAGATGAACATGGCGTACACGGCCATCAAAACGATGAAGGCCGAGTAGGGGATGCGAGCGGTCAAATTGACCGCCTCCTTTCAAAAAAGGTTGGTGGCGGTCAATTTCCAAAGGTCTGTCAACGAGCTTTGAGTATTATACTACAAATGCTAAACAATGTCAATAAGACCTATTTTAATTGGTATAGGTCAGGTTGGAAGTTATGGTCTTCGTAATACAAATGAAAAGAAACCACCTATTTCTAGGTGGCGCAGGGCGGGGGAGGCTTCAACCTCCCCCGCCGCGGTCTTGTGTCTACTTTGAACGGTCGGATGGAATGTCATTTCTTACGTTTCAAGACTAGCATGCCCCAATACCAATTGTAGGAGCGGTGCTCCTTCCGGAATACCAGCAAGTAACGGAAGAAGGTTAGTGCAGCCACAATGGCCGCCTCGACGTAGAGGTGGGGCGGCTGGAACAGCATGGTTCCGATGAAGAAACCTGAGAGGGCCAGATTGATAACCATTAAATAGTAGGACAAGGTGCCCCTGTATATGGATGTCGGGTCATAGAACTTCAGCTCGGCTAGGTAGATCATGTAGGAGACCGAAAACCACAGCAGTCCGAAAACCACCTGGAGGCCGATGTCATTGGGCATAATGGGTATCCTTCAGGGTGATTTGAGGTGTCAAGGTTTTCTATAATATTATCATAAAAACAGCCAAATGTCAAACTTCTCATGCTTCACGAAAATCGCACACCCTGGCATTGCCAAGCGACCGAAACTTATGTATAATTGCCCCTTGTAAACCCTGGGTGAAATATGTCTGATAAAATCGTCGTTCGAGGGGCTCGTGAGCACAATTTAAAGAATATCGACATCGAGATTCCGCGCGACAAATTGGTCGTGATTACCGGATTGTCCGGCTCCGGCAAATCATCGCTGGCGTTCGATACCATCTATGCCGAGGGCCAGCGCCGTTACGTCGAATCCTTGAGCGCCTACGCCCGCCAGTTCCTGGGTCTCATGGAGAAACCCGACGTCGACCAGATCGACGGTCTCAGCCCGGCCATTTCCATCGACCAGAAGTCATCATCCCGCAACCCGCGTTCCACCGTGGGAACCGTCACCGAAATATATGATTACTTGCGCCTGCTCTATGCGCGCGTGGGAATTCCGCACTGCCCGATTTGCGGTACCGAGGTTACTCGCCAGACCAGTGTCCAGATCGTCGACCAAATTCTCAAGCTGCCGACCGACACGCGCATCATGCTGTTGGCCCCGGTTATCGATGATAAGAAGGGCGAACACCGCAACGTCGCTGTTGAACTCAAGAAGGCCGGTTACACCCGGCTGCGGGTCAACGGTCAAATCATCGATACTACGGAATTCCCCGCCCTCGACAAGCAAAAGAAGCACACTATTGAAGCCGTTGTCGACCGCTTGGCCGTCGATGCTGAGATGCAGCAGCGCCTTACGGAATCGGTGGAGCAGGGGCTTAAATTAAGCGACGGCATAATCAAGGTGCTGCAGGCCGATTCCGAGGTTGAACAAATTTTCAGTGAGCACTTTGCCTGCCCGATTCATCTGGAAATCAGCTTGCCGGAAATTGCGCCGCGCAACTTCAGCTTCAACTCGCCGCACGGAGCCTGCCCGCACTGTACTGGTCTGGGCACGCGGCTGGAAGTTGACCCCGAAGTAGTTATACCCAACCGCCGCCTGACCATTGCCGAAGGCGCCATCCGCCCGTGGAGCAAGACTACGAGCCGCATGAACTGGTACACCAAGCTGCTCCAGGGAGTGGCCGATACGCTGAACTTTGACCTTAACACGCCGGTCAACGAAATGAAGCCGTCCGACTTGCGCATTATCCTGTACGGCGCTGGCGAGATGACTATCAAGATGAAAGGCCCCGGCGGGCGTGTTTACCACACCACCTATGAGGGCGTTATTCCTAACATGGAGCGCCGTTACCACGAGACCGATTCGGATTTCGTGCGCAAGGACATCGAAAAATACATGGCCGAGCGGGAATGCCCGGTTTGCCACGGCAAGCGCTTGAAGCCGGAAATATTGGCCGTGACGGTGGACGGCAAAAGCATCGTCGATTTGACGACGCTGAGTATCGGCGAGGCGATTACGCTGTTTTCCACCCTTAAGCTCAACAAACGTGACACCCAAATCGCGGTGCAAATCCTCAAGGAAATCGGGGCGCGGCTGAGCTTTTTGAGCGACGTCGGCCTGGAATACCTCACGCTCGACCGCAGCGCCAATACCCTGGCCGGAGGCGAAGCCCAGCGCATCCGCCTGGCAACCCAAATCGGTTCCAGCCTCATGGGCGTGCTCTACATTCTGGACGAGCCGAGCATCGGCCTGCATCAGCGCGACAACGACCGCCTCATCGTGACGCTCAACCGTCTGCGCGATCTGGGCAACACGGTCATTGTCGTCGAGCACGATGAAGACACCATCCGCCAGGCCGACTTCGTCATTGACATCGGACCTCTGGCCGGCGAGCACGGCGGTTACGTGGTGGCGGCCTGTCCCCCCGACGAGCTGGTGAACTATCCGGACAGCCTCACCGGAATGTACCTGAGCGGTGTGCGCGAGATTCCTGTGCCTAAAAAGCGCCGCCTGGGCAACGGCAAGTCCATCAAAGTCATCAACGCCCGCGAGCACAATCTGGATAACGTGGACATCGAGATTCCCTTGGGCCGGATGGTGAGCGTTACCGGGGTTTCCGGCTCCGGAAAAAGTACCCTGGTGAACGATATTATTGCCAAGAAACTGGCCCAGGTATTTCACCGTGCCGGTGACATTCCCGGCAAGCACGACGACATCGAAGGGATGAAGAACCTGGACAAGGTTATTTCAGTCGACCAGAGCGCCATCGGCCGGACGCCCCGCAGTAACCCCGCCACCTACACCGGCGTGTTCGGGGACATCCGCGAGCTGTTCGCCCAGGTTCCGGAATCCAAGATCCGCGGCTACAAGGCCGGTCGGTTCAGCTTTAACGTCAAAGGCGGGCGCTGCGAGATGTGCCGCGGCGACGGCATCATCAAGATTGAGATGCACTTCCTTCCGGACGTTTACGTTACCTGCGAGGAGTGCAAGGGCCGCCGCTACAATCGCGAGGCGCTGGAAGTCGGATACAAGGGCAAGAACATTTCCGAGGTCCTCGACATGACCATAGAGGAAGCCGCCGAGTTCTTTGCCAACATCCCGCCCATCAAGCGCAAATTTGACACCCTTGTGAGCGTGGGATTAGGCTATATCCGTCTGGGACAGAGCGCCACCACCTTCAGCGGCGGCGAGGCCCAGCGGATCAAGCTGGCCACCGAACTGGCCCGTCGCTCAACCGGACGGACGCTATATATCTTGGACGAGCCGACCACCGGCCTGCACTTTGAGGACGTCAACCGACTGTTGGGTGTCCTCAATGCCTTGGTCAACACTGGCAACTCCGTGCTGGTAATCGAACACAACCTGGACGTGATCAAGTCGAGCGACTGGGTCATCGACATGGGTCCCGAGGGCGGCACCGGCGGAGGTATGATCGTCTCCACCGGTACCCCGGAACAGGTCGCCAGGAACCCCAAAAGCTATACCGGCATGTATCTGGCGCGGATTTTTGATCGCGAGGCCAAAAAGAAGGCCGCGCGCCAAACAACCAAGGTTTAGTCCAATCACTGCTCCCGTTAGGAGGTGGAATGGTTACCTACATAGTTCAAAAGCAGTTGTACGACCGTTTTCCCCCGCCTGAGGTCTTTATCGCGGTCAGTGATAAAGACCCATCGGCCGATTGGCTCCTGGCGGAAGAAATCATGACAATCCCCGAGGTACGTCCAACCCCCAGCGCGGTTGCGTATTACCGGGGTCGCGTCGAAACCTGGATCCGGCATTCGGGACTTGACGGATGTTTGAAACTGATCCGTGAAGCCGAGGTTGACGGCGTAACTATCAACGGTTGCATCGACTATCCTGACTGAAGCCAACATACGCATGCCAACAGGCAAAAAGCCGACGACCATTTTTGGTCGGCGGCTTTTTCTCTGAGGACAAAAATTTCCCCGCCTCAATAACTTGGCGTTACCGAGGCAGGGAGGTTGTAGGGAAGGGATGGCCGACCGGTCATGTCGTCTGCGATGGCTCAGACTGCCAGCTCGCTGATGATTTTGTTCAGGCCGAATTCGGGGATGCCGCCCGAGTGAGACTTGACCAGTTCACCATCGCGGTAGAACTGGATCGTCGGGAGACCCATGACGCCCTGTGACAGGACGACATCCGCCTCTTCGTCGGAGTTGACCTTGCGGATGAGCGGTGCGCCGGCGGAGGCGGCCAGCTTGTCCAAGGTCGGGGACAGCCGCAGGCACGGACCGCACCAAGGTGCCCAAAATTCGACAATCCGCAGGCCGTCGCCGGCAACGAACTGCTGGTACGCCGGGAGGCCCGACAGGGCTTCGACAGTGGTCATATCATGAACCTGCTTTCGAACGGGAAACACATATGGTGTTTCAATGGTGGAGGGGTACGCTAAATATAAGGCTTACGCTTAAATATTTCAATAGTGAAATAACTCATCATGATGGCATGGTAGGTCGTGATGGAGAATTTTGAATTACGTTTCGTCCTGTTGGACTCATCAGAACGATTAACAATCGTTGACGTAGAGCCGCCCCTCCGGCGGGAACGAGGTATCCCGGGGAGGGGGCGGTTTGAGGCGGCTCAGCTGCGCTTTTTGGTGGAGGAACGGTGCTTGGGCTTGAGCCTGAGGAAGTCAAAGATCACTGATACCACAAGGGCGACGGATAGCAATGAAAGTGCTCCCCCTAGAAACGAGTTCTTGAAAGGCTGGTAAAACCAGTCCAGAAGCGCCAGCAGCAATAAGATCGTGATGACGATTCGCTTGGGTGTGACGAAGCGAGTTTCGACAACTTGACTGCCGATTCTTGCGAGGTATGCCCTCACGGTTTCTTCCTTTCATAAGTTGGGGGATTCCACATGCGGAATCCATCATGTGATAACATCCCTTTAGCGAATTTCGCTGCGAGATGGAGCACGTAACGCTTCAATGTCTTCAAGTATGGCTGCATGAACCCGTCCTTTAAAAAGAGGTAGCCGATGAATTTTCAATTTACGGCCAGGAGCACCAGGACGGAATGTCATGGAAGCTGCAGTATATCATACTTACGCTTAAAAGTCAACTAAACTGTGTCGTATAATGCAATATATGACAGACTCATTGCGCGACAAACTAAAAACTCTCCCCAACGAGCCCGGGGTCTATTTCCATCGCGATGCCGCGAAGAAAATAATCTATATCGGCAAGGCGGCCATCTTAAAGAACCGCGTGATGAGTTATTTTCAGGTTAGCAAAAACCGCGATCCCAAGACGGCGCTGTTGGTGGCCGATATCGCCGATACCGAGTGGATTACCGTCGGGAGCGAGGTTGAAGCGCTGTTTCTGGAATCGGAGTTCATAAAGCGCTATAAGCCAAAATACAACATCGATCTCAAGGACGATAAGAATTTCATCTACATCAAGGTTTCCAGTGATGAGTTCCCGGTGGTGACCTACGTTAGGCGCCCGATGGACGATAAGGCTCATTATTACGGTCCGTTCACTTCCAGCGATGCGGTGCGGCGGGCGATGCGGATGCTACGCAAGGTCTTTCCATATGTCACCCATGCCACTTGGCCCAAGCGCGGCTGTTTGCAATACCATTTAGGATTGTGTCCGGGGCCGGAGGAAGGCGCGATTACGGCGGTCGACTATCGCAAGAACGTCCGTCGCCTGGAAATGTACCTGCGAGGCGAGCAGACCAAGCTGATGGCCGACCTAGAGAAAGAGATGTTGCGAGCGGCCAAAAAGAACGATTTCGAGACCGCCGCCCGGGCCCGCGACCAGTTGCGCGATTTGCTCAGCTTTGGTAAGCAAAAGGTCTTTGGTGATACCGAAGCTTTTGATCTGAGCCGCGACCAGGCATTGGTGGGACTGGCCGAACGCTTGGAATTGCCTGTGCCGCCCCGCCGGATAGAGTGTTACGACATCAGTCATCTCCAGGGGACGGATAACGTTGCGAGCATGGTGGTGTTCACCGACGGCATGGCCAACCGCGATGAATATCGCCGGTTCAAGATGCGTACCGGCGGCAATGACGACTTTGAGCACATGCGCGAAGTTATGCGTCGCCGTTTCAGTCTCAAGAATCTGGCGGATTGGCCTAAGCCGGATCTGCTGGTGATTGACGGTGGTAAAGGCCAGGTAGGCGCGGTGTTGGGTGTACTCGACGAGCTGGGAATCGATATCCCAACCGTCGGCATGGCCAAGCGCGAGGAAGAATTGATCCGCCGCCAGTCGGGGAGTGGCCAAACATTCAAAGGCCACTGGGACAATGAGGCTTGGATAACCGATAGCGCCGAATGGAACGTTATCTTGCTGCCGCCGGCCAGCCACGTGCTGCAATTGCTGCAGCGGGTGCGTGATGAAGCTCACCGCTTTGCCATTACCTACCAGACTGTTCTGCGGGGCAAGCGCCAAGTAAAAAGCCAGCTCGACGACATCCCCGGCGTGGGCCCGGCAACGCGGAAAATACTCATAAAAACCTTCGGTTCGGTGCGGGGACTCAAGCTGGCAACGACTGAGGAAATTGCCGCGGCCATTGGTACGTCCAAGGCGCGGGTGGTTCAGGAGTATCTGGCGCCGGAAGTAATTCCCGATGGAGGCGCGCCGGCTACTATAAAAAATGAACGCACCGACGACATGCCTGTCGCTGATGAGTAATGGTTAGGCAGTTGTTACCTGTAGCGCAAGCAATATGGAAATTATTATAATGGTTATTGAACAATGTAATAAGTGAACGAATAGGTGCGTTTAGCGATTGGCTGAGTTACGACCGCCAGGTTGAAGTCGGTAGTGTTGATGCCTGACGGATAGACCAACATTGCGGTACTGTAACCGTCATTCGGAGTAACCATTACCCGCGGAGCGGAGTCATAAGCCTTATTGAAAGTTAACTTAAGCACCTCGCCGACGGTAGGGCCAGTGATCGCCGGCATCGAGTTTGCCGCAGCTTTTGAGGCCTCGCCGACGGTCATAGTGATGGTACCGGAAACGTCATTGCCGCTCACCTGCACCGTCGCACCATTAGAGCCGGCAGCAGGCAGAATCGTGAAGGTCGGCGCCGTACCAGAAGTGACAATATGACCGTTCACCAGGAGACTGCCAACACTGACTAGACCCGTAACCGTCAGGTTGCCCTCGATGCCCGCGCTACCGGTAACTCTCAGGCTAGCCAAGGTCGAATCACCCGCGACGTTCAAGTTGGTACCAATACTGAGCGAACCACCAAATATTCCGTCGCCGGTTATGTTGAGGCTCGTCGCCTGCAGAATACTTATCATATTCGCTTGGTCATATAGGCTATACAAGATACTAAGCTTTGCCACTTTTACCCCGTTAATCGTGGTTGTAACCGTATTCCAATTAACAGACTCGGCCGACTTGGCAAAGACGTGAGAGGCGGCGAACGTTTTCGGGTCACGCATGGCGTAGCCAGCAAGCGAGCTCGAGATCAGCGGATCGCCGGTCGCAATATTGCCGCTACCATTGTCGACTACCCAGACGTCACCGTTACCGGCCGCCGAGACTAAGTAGAGGCCGCCGTTGCCGTAGACAGCTGGCATACCACCATCGGTTTGGCCATTGAACGAACCAAAGGCCTTCGGGTCGTTGGCAGTTTGGCTTTCCTGGGTTTGGTAAATCAGCTCACCATTGCCGTTCATTCGGGTTGTACTGTTAGTGCCAAACGACATGAGCTTGCCATATTCCGGGACAGACTGTCCGGGCATTAGTGAAACGTAGTGCGAGCCGGTGAAGGCATTGTATGATACCGTCGCCCCATTGACAGTGATTGTCCCTTGGACTGTCCCGCTCTGGGCAATACTGACGACAGTCGCCCCGGCCGTCGCACTGGTAGTGTTGAGTATAGTGTTACCGTTAGTGCTATTGACCGTTAAAATACTGGAACCGGTGGCGTTTTGGACGCTGAAGGCGCCCACGTCGTTGGCGGTGCGGGTGACGAGCTTGGCGCCGTTGGCGGCCGTCGACTGATTGGCATAAACGGTGCCAGTGCCTGAGTCGAGTATAATTGGCGTACCAGTCGCGCTGAAGCGGTTGTCGGCCAGGTAGTTGGTGTCGGAAGTGGAGTTTGAAATAGCTATGGCATAACAGGTGGTAGTGCAGGAAGTGTCGGTAATCTCGTTGCCCGTGATGGTGTTGGAGTCAGCTGCAGCTAAGTAAATGCCGTTATTACTTGTGGTGCCACCATTGTCATAGATTTTGTTGCTATCGATGGTGTTGTTAGCGGCCGTGTTTAGGAAAATACCATGAGTGTTGTGGGCTCGGATGTTGTTACCGGTAACAATGTTACTGGAGGATGCATCGAGAGTGATACCGTCGGGACCGCTAGCGGTATAGTTATTACTGATGATGTTGTTGGAGGAGGCGGAAAGATAGATGCCACCATAGTTTGAGCTGAGGGTGGTGTCCGTGATGGTGTTGAAGTTGGAGGAGTAAAGGGAGATGCCACTGGCATAACCCATGTCTGACACACTGACATTGCTAATTGTGCCACCACTCATATGGTCAAAGTAGATGCCACTGTCGGTATTTATATCTTGATTAACGCTATTGCCGTCAATAGTCAGGTTTTTTATAGTAACGTTTTTGCCGGTCGCGGTGTCGGAGTTGGTAAAGATGCCCGTAGTAGAAGCATCCGCAAGATCAGCAAGCTTAATGATCGTCGCTGCCCCGGCACCACTAATTGTAACGTTATTCGGGACATTGATGGTGTTAAAGACAGGGTATGTACCTTCCATCAGGTAGATAGTACCGCCGGTGGCTGGCAAGGAAGCAATAGCGGCGTTTATCTCGGATCGGGCGTCGCTGGAGGTGACGACGACATCGGCGCCGTCGGGGTTCTGGCTGGCGACGGCATAGCCGCCGCCGACGCCACTGGTGCCAACAATCTTAGTGCTGGTGCTGCGGTCGGCTTGCCATTTACCGTTGGAGTAAACCAGTAGTCTCTTGGTAGTGCTGTCGTAGTAGAGCATGCCGGCAGTGGGGCTGGCTGGGCGGGTGCTGGTAATACCGCCGGTTAGGGAGATGGACTGCCCAGCAGCCGCTACTTACTCACCGGCGCAAAGCCGCTCGTATCACCGCTTGGCGGCGTCACGTCCACCGGCCCAATGTCCACCACCTTATCTAAGCTTGGTCGGTATAGTACGGCGCGTTGCCACTTGGCATAAATCAATATCTTATCGCCGCTCTTCCCTTGGCTGAGGAATTTGTTATTCTTCAATTTCGACGTGTCGGTCACGGTAGCCAGCGCCGGCGTTTCATCCGAAGGCAGAATCACATGGTGCCCCACCTTGGCTACCACCGACTTTACCTCCTTGTCCGCACCGGTATGGCTTCGCGTATTGATTACAATAATAATGAACAGCCCGGCCACCAGTCCGAACGCCACCAGTGCCACCCAATGAAACCACTTAGCGTCCCGAAATACTTCTCGCAACTTTTTCACCGCTTCACTTCTTGGATCTGCTCTAAACCTTCGGCTGTCAGCGACATAATGTACCCTTATTACCCATGAGTATACCCCCTATTTCTTCCCTGATTTTATGAAGAACTACCATCAGCACCATTACCAGCTGCCTGACTCGACATAGATATGATTAATGTCGAGGTTATGTGCCGTTCCAGAAGCCGTATTTGTTACCGCTGCTCCGGGACGGAGTGCTGCGCTACCTGATGGCAAATTAGCGGTTACTGAGCCTGAGTGAATCGTACTAGCGGTCAAGTCATCAACCCGCCAATAAATTGTCGTGCCTTGCTGCGGTGTGTAAATGTAGAACTCATAGACGTGCTGTGCAGTTAGGGCCATCGCTGTGTTGGCTAGGTTTTGCGTAGTGTTGTCTTTGGTTGCGAACTGGAAATTGGTGTCCCCGCGGACAGTTGACCAGCTAAACCCAACACGGTTGTTGGTCGGGTCATCTGACGCTAACGGACTGGTGGCGTTGGCGACGTTACCGAAGGCCGAGTCAGCGAGACCAATGAAGAATCGCGTATTCGTGGCGTAGCTTGCATCCGGCAGATAGATGCGAGCATTGTAGAAAATCCCATTCTGCCCGGACGTTGAGCCACGGAAATAACCGAATGAATTCGAAGTTAAACCGGCAGACGCGGTCTCGTTGCTGTTTGCGGTATTGCTCAGGAAGCGGTTATTCAGACCCGTCGCCTCTGTGGGGGTAACGGCTGTGCCGGCGTTCAGGGCGCTGGCCGCACAACTGCCGGTTTGAGTTGTCGTTAGGCTTCCCGTCCCTCCAAGTAGACAAACTTGGTGGTTAAACAGGGCGGTCTGTAGGGCATAGCTACTGTCGTTTGGACCGATGGTTTTTATGAACATGCGTCCGTCCACGGACTGAGCATACATCTGAACGTTGCCGGTAGCCTTTGCGTCGCTCAGGCTGTTTGATGCCGGTGCGGTCGGGTCAGTCTGGCCGCTCATCTGGATACCACCAGATGTAATCGCCACACCGATGTCCCAGCCGGTGGTGATATTAACGGCCGTTTCGGTGCCTGTTCCAGGCGATGTCGGGCCGACTAGTTTGATGCCGTTCTCAGTGACTCCGCTGACGGCTCCGGTAGCGTTGGCGACGATATGCAAGCCGTTCCAGGTACCGCCGGATGTGCTGCCAGGCTGGAAGTCGACGCGGATACCGGCCGCTTCGACAGCGGCTGCGCCGCCGACATAGTTGACCTTGAGGCCGTTGGCGTTAGCGGTAGCAACCGCTTGGCCGGCATTGGTTATGCTCACCTGATTGCTTGTCGGTGCCGCCACCGCCGCCACGGACAAGCTACCCGCACCGGTGGTATCGACGGAGAATATTGAAGTTCCTGCGGAGTTTTGCACCTGGAAGGCAGTTGCACTCGAATTCTGGATATAAGTATTGCCGGCGCTCGTTACCTGTAAACCGACGTGATGGAAGCGGTAGTACACCGGACTGGCATCGGTCGTACCGGCGAAAGTCGTACCCATGGTGATATGGGTGGCGTCCGTGAAGGCGTTAACCGTGTTGGTGGTACCGTCGGCAAAAACGATTATGTCGCCGATCATGCCGGCCGTCCAAACGGTAGTACAACCGCTGGAGGTTCCAAGGAGTGCGGTTGAACTGTTGGTACGCGTAGCGGTACAAAATTGGTAATCGAGCGGGCTGACGCTAAATGTATTACTGGGTACTGTGGTGCCAATCCCGACTTTGGTGGCCGTATCGACCGAACCAAGGATAATACTGTTACTGACTTGCGCCTGTGCAAAGGCACCGATAACGGTAGCGTTTTGGAGAGCAGCGCCGGTATTGAAATGAGCGCTGGAATCCTGATAGCCGGCATTATAGCCCAGACCAGAGTTATTCGACCCTGTAATGTTGGAATAGAGTGCACCGTTACCAGATGCAGTGTTTTGAGTCCCGGTAGTATTGGAGTAGAGGCTGCTGATGCCATAGGCGGTGTTTTGTGAGCCAGTCGTATTGGACAGGAGGGTATTAATGCCGGTCCCGGAGTTATACCAACCGGTCGTGTTGTTAATAAGTGATTGGTAGCCTTGAGAGGTATTGTAGCTACCGGTGGTGTTGTTTAGCAGGGCTTGGTAACCTTGAGCGGTATTGTAGTTGCCCGTGGTGTTATTTTGTAGCGCGTAGGCGCCCGAGGCCGTATTGAAAATGCCAGTCGTGTTGCTGTAGAGAGCGTAGGCGCCGGAGGCGGTGTTGTCATACCCGGTCGTATTGGAGTTCAGGGCAACGATACCGAGGGCTGAATTTTCGTAACCAGTGGTATTGGACGATAGGCTGTAAGTTCCACTGGCAGTGTTATCGAAACCACTAGTATTGACTAGTAAGGCTTGGACACCAAACGCTGCGTTTTCAAAACCAGTAGTATTGCCTTGCAGTGCGTACGCTCCAACGGCAGCATTGTAGCCGCCAGTCGTATTACCTTGAAGGGCCGATCGGCCGACGGCTGTGTTCTGGTCCCCGGTCGTGTTGTACTGGAGTGAAAACGCGCCATTCGCCGTGTTGCTACCGCCAGTACTGGTCGACACCATGCTTAGCGAGCCGGTCGCGGTGTTGCTAACTCCCGTCGTAATAGATTGTCCGGCCTGAAGTCCGAGGAAGGTGTTGCGGCTGGTTGCCAAGCCGATTCGTATATCAAACGCCGAAGCTCCGGAGCTATCTTTGACGACTAAAGGAGGGAACCCGGTGGTAGTTACTAGCTTCACTGATACATTCGTAATAGTACCGCTAAAGTCAGTGGTCGGAGTAAACGTCAAGTTACCGGTGGTCGTTGCTAAAATCATCTGGGTCTGATTAGTGCTGTTACCGGCAATGGGCTGGCCGCTACTGCCACCGATACCCGGCGTAACCGAACCGGCAGGACTGGTAGTCACATTAAAGACTACCTGGTAAAAGTTGCCGGCTACTATCGTCATGGCTGGCGTCGGGCTAATCGCCGTCGTGCCACCAGCGGCCGTGTGGGTGGCGGTCGCAGTCTGAGCCGTTCCGGAGATCGCCGTCCAGCCGCTGGCCACCGCAAAGCTATATGAGCCCGTAAACAATTCCGACCCGATTACAGCTGCATTAGCAGCCGCGTTCCCTCTCACGGCGAGCTGGGAATTGGTCGTGTCGACGGTCAAGACACCGGTCCCGGCCGCGTTTTGAATCTGGAAGGCAGCTGGGTCGTTGGCGGTGCGGGTGACGAGCTTAGCACCGTTCTCGGCAATCGACTGGTTGGCGTATACCGTACCGGTGCCGGCGTCATTGATCGTTGCGGTGCCAGGCGTAGAGCTAAAGAGGTTGTTGGCCAGATAGTTGGCGGTGCCAGCCTGAATATTTATGGCATAACAGTTAGTAGTGCAAGAGCTATCGGTGATGTCGTTGCCGGTGATGGTGTTAGAGTTTGATGTCACGTCAATGTATATGCCATTGTTAGTAGTTGAGCCGCCGTTATCGTAAATATTGTTGCTGCCGACAGTAATATTGGAAGCTGAGTTTAGATAAATACCTTTGGCAGTGTTTCCTGAAACCGTGTTTCCTGTGACAGTATTGTTGGGGGAGCCAATTTGGACTCCAGTAACGTTTCCTTGGACTGTATTGCCATTGATAGTGTTACTAGGAGAAGTCGAGGTTACAGCTATACCCACAGTGCCGTTACCCTGTGAAACATTGCCACTGACGGTATTGCCGTTAGAGGAGCTGACTATTACCATACCGGCGAGAGTGTTACTCTGGGTGGTATTGCCGGTAACGACGTTGTAAGCAGAACTAGCTATAATTATACCGTTTGAGATGTTACCCGCCGAAACATTGCCCGTGATAGTGTTGGTATTGGAGGTCGTAGTGGCAACAATTCCGTCAGTGGTGTTACCCTGTACGGTGTTGCCTGTAATTGTGTTATATGACGAACCGGACATTTCGATACCGCAGATGGCATTCACGGAAGAGGTGTTGCCACTGACGGTGTTCTTGGAGGAGTTGAGCAGGTATATTCCGCAGCTATTCATATTCGAAATGATGACATTGGCAATCATTCCGCCATCACGGGTGGCAGAGCCCATGCCGGAAAACATGATACCAATATCGAAGAACCCAACATTACCTGCCTTGTTTCCGTCTATCTGCAAGTTCTTGATGTTAACCCTCGTCCCGGTAGTGGTGTCGCTGTTGGTCAAAAGCTGGAATGACGTATTGGTTGTAGTCTTAAGCTTGATAATAGTAGCCGCCCCGGCGCCAGATATGCTGACATTGTTAGGTATGGTAATACCAGCATCAACAATGTAAGTACCTTCCATCAGATAGATCGAGCCGCCTGTAGCGGGTAGGGCGGCAATGGCGGCGCTAATAACGGTTTGGGCGCTGGTACAGGAGTTAACCACGAAGTCGGCACCGTCAGGGTTGCTGCTGGGTGTCGGCATGCTACCGGTACAACCAGCTGGACTTCCCATACCTACGATCTTAGTCGAGCTGCTACGGTCGGCCTGCCACTTGGCGGTGTTGGAATTGTATTGCAATAGCGTGTGCAGCGTCGTGTCGTAGTAAAGCATGCCGTCTGTGGGCGACGAAGGACGGGTGCCGCTACCAACGAGAGTAAGGGACTGGCCGGCGGCCACGACGACGTTGGTGTTGAGGTTAATAGCCGAGGCGGTGGAGCCGACATTCAAGGCGACCGTGCTGGCGGTATCGATTACGGGGGTAATGACCGAGGTGCCAAAGTAACCGCTGCGGACGGTCAAAGCAGCGGAGCCTAGGTCAATCGAGTTGGTGACGCCCGGCAAAAGCGAAGTGTTAATCGCCACGGCGGCCAAGTTGGACAGCGCGGTGTTGGCCGAACCTAGGCCACAAGTAGCAAACACCATAAGCCCGGCGGTTACTGACCCACTCTGAAGACATTGGCCGGTGGTGGGGGCAACCGTCGGCAGCGTTAGTGCGTAGGCCGCACTGCTGGCGCCAGCCTGCAATGTCACGAGGTTGGCACCGGCCGAGTTGGCAAAGGCCAGCTGACCGGTCAAACCGGAGGCCTTACCTAGTACTACGGCGTTCCCTGAAGTATCGACGGTTAGGACCTGGTTACCGGCAGCGTTCTGGACTTGGAAGGCCGTCGCCGAGTCCGCTGCTGGCTGAATAAGTTGTGTGCCATGCAACTTTAGATTGACGTTTCCAACCAATACCCCAGAGCCCGTCGCCACTGTAAAGTTCCGCACCCTGTGCGTACCGCTAACAGACCCCGACCGCCCGCCAAGGCCCAGCTTAATACCGGTTAACGTCCGCGTGATATCAGTGTAATTAATGACCAGAGAAGAGTCGTAGTAAATTTTTATGTTGGTGCCTGATTTCACGACCTCTACGTTATGCCATGTTGCGTTGCCAATAGTAGCGACAGAGTAGCTCGCCAGTGACGATCCATTATAGAAAAGATTGATGCTACCGTTGTACTCATTAAATGACGCGTGGTACCCACCGCCGGCATAGCCCTCGTTGTTTGGCGTACTAGTGTCAAAAGCATACAGATACGTCGCATCGGCGCCGCCGGTAGTATTAAATTGGAAGTTCGCATCAAAGTTTTGGCTCACAAGCGCCGGGGTATATTCTACCTCTCCGTTCGTAAAACCTCCTGAGTTTAGTTGGACGTACGAACCCGAAGACCAGCTTGCAGACCCAATGAGCGAACCGGTCGGGGCGTTTGTCGTCAGATTATCGTTAATGAGTGGAGTAGATGAGGTACCGATATCAATTTGGTTGTTTGATGTACCAATATTAAGCAGGTTGCCCCCTCCAGCCGTTTGCACTTGGAACGCGCTGGCTGAGTCACCGGCATTCTTCACGATAACCGATCCTGGCGTGCCGGTGGCGCTGCCGGTTCCGATGGTAATATTGCCAGAATTGCCGCTAGTGGCGGTGCCCGTGCTAATCGTTAGGTCGCCGGTGTTTCCCGAGGTGGTCGAGTTACCCGTGCGCAGGGTTGTACCGGCCGAGTTGGTAGCCCCGGCGGAAACGTTGGCCGAGCCAATCACGCCAGCGGAATCTACCCGGAATAACACGGCGGCGGCGCTATTTTGCAACTGCAACAAGTCGGCCCCGACACCCGGCGTGGCTCCACCTTTGAGTATCAATACGGGTGCCGTGGCGCTGGCTACGGTTTGAATCTCGGCGGCCGCGACGCTGGTGCCCGCGACGGAAAGAATGTTGATATTAGCCTGCTGTTGGGTAGCGTTGGGGGCCACGTTTTGGATAAAGCCGCCCGCGGCCAGACCCCCGAGCTTGCCGGCGTTGAAGGCGTAGGGGCTTGAAGTCAAACGCTTGAACGGCAGCATCTCGCCGTCGCCGGAGGCTACCCCAAAGCTGGCGGCCGTGGTGGTGTTGCCGATGTTGATAGACGTCCACAGGGTGTCGTTGTTGAAGTCGATACTGGTCAGAGAAGACAGGGCGCCCAGCGAGACTGAGAAGTAGCCGTTACGTACGATGACGCGGTTGTCGGGAGCACCGCTGCCGTAGACCCAGTCCTCAGTCCAGACATTGGTACCACCGCAAGGACTTGAGCCGGAACTGACACAACCGGTACCGCCGGTGTAGAGCTTGAACTCCAGGTTGTAGGCCCCGTCGGGGACCACGGCCCCGGCGGCGTTGAGCAGGCGGCCCTGGAAGTTGACCTGAGGGTTGATGCCCGCGGCGGCGCGGGCGGGAAGGGAAGTGAACAGTACCCCAACGCCAATAAGCCCTACTAAGGTAAGGGCGACTGACAGGTTGATTTGAAATACGCGAGTTATTCGCCTGTTTGAAAACAGCGAAAACACTGAATAAATCACACCTGTTATGGTTATAATCTTAGCCGTTAACAGACTTAAACACAATCGACATCACGTAGGAAAATAGCTTACTTAAACGATTAAGGCCACGGTGGAAATTTAGCCAGTTCAGTGCTAATTGGAGCTCTGCTGTGGTAAACAATGAAGTAGCAGATGTATGTTCGGCGGCAATGGTCATTTTCGGCAATCTACACGGCCATCGGATCGGTCAAGGCAGGGAAGTCAGGAGTACTTGACCAACGAGCAGTGGCTTATTTGATAACTTCGAGGCCGTTGAATAATTTTCGCCACTGATCCTCGCTCAAGTCACTCGCCGGCTTCACGAACATAAGCGTGCCCTTGGCATTCATCACGGCTGCTTGTTTTCCGGCCAGGTCTTTTGGACGGGTGAGGTGTACGGTTCCGGAGTCACAATCGAATTTGCCGTATCCGTTCATGCTCGTCACCACCTTGTCGTAATCCTGTTGCCGCCGGCCAGCCATGTGCTCCAGTTGCTGCAGCGGGTGCGCGATGAGGCCCATCGTTTCGCCATCACCTACCAGACTATCCTGCGGGGCAAGCGCCAAGTAAAAAGCCAGCTCGACGACATCCCCGGCGTGGGCCCGGCAACGCGCAAAATCCTCATAAAAACCTTCGGTTCGGTGCGGGGACTCAAGCTGGCTTCAACCGAGGAAATTGCCGCGGTTATCGGTCCGGCCAAGGCGCGGGTGGTTCAGGAATACTTGGTGCCAGCAGTGCGGGATGTCATCGCTGATGATTAACGCCTAGGGAAGCTGCTTACTGGCCGATGCTGGTGCCGCCGTAGATAGTTGTGCCCCCACCAATATTGACATTGGTTTGGGTAACCAGCGCTGTGGTAAACGTCCCAATCCCCGAAGCCGCACTGAACACGTTATTACCCGCCGGATCAATAGCATAGGCCCGCCACCAGTATTGGGTATTGGCACTCATGGCGGCGGCCTGGTAGGTATGAATAGCGGTCTGGCCGCTTGAGTAAGCCGTGGCACTCTGCTGGCTTTGACTGCTCCAGCCTGTTTGGGAGCTGGTTTCGTCTATCGTCCGCACAATGCTAGAACAGTTGCTAGTGGAACAGACGTCGATCTTGTACTTGATGTAGTCGGAGTCTTGGTCGGTCGAATACAGTCGGAATTCAGGTAAGGTCGATACCCCAGTCTGCGAACTGGACGGCTGAACCAGGGTTGGAACGGTTGGTGTAAAGTTGGTCGAGAATAGCTGCGTGGCCGAATAGCTCCCGAAGGTATTACTGCCGCCCGGGTCAATCGCCGCCGCCTTCCAGCAGTATGTGGCATTGAGGCTCAGTCCGGCCGCCTGGTAGGTATGCGACGCCAACGTAGAGGCAGCCAGCGAGGTTCCCATCACATAAGCCGTGGAGGTCTGGGCGTCCTGCCCGCTCCAGCCAGTTTGGGAGCTGGTTTGGTCAATCGTGCGGACGAGAGTGCTGCAATCGCTTTGGTAGACCAGGATTTTGTATCGGGCGTAGACGTCTGATGTATCTGTGGTTTTAAACTGGAATTGCGGTGTCGTACTGACGGTAATAGCACCACTGGCTGGCGCCGACAGGGTTGGCGCGGCCGGGGGCAGCAAAGTGTAGTTGACGGTGACGTCAGAAATACTGCTGGTGCCACCGCAAGTCTGATCGTTGAGAGTGACAAGAATTTTAATGTAGCGCACTAAGGTAGCGCCGCTCAGAGTATTCGTGTTACCGGGAATGGCACTGGTGGTCAGGGTAGTTATGGCCCCGTAGGTGCCGGAGCTACCAGCCAGCGCGTATTGGACGGTATAACCGCAGGGTGAGGTGCCGTTAATAACTACGGAATCCATACTGTCCACTACCCTGCCAATGTCCACCGTCCGGTCGTAGTGGCCGGTCTGGGCCGGGCCGTTGAAGGAGGCGTACTGGACGTCGTTTTGATAGCTACCGCTGTAGCCGCCAATCACGTAGAGGTAGCCGTTGTAGGCGACGGAGGTGTGGCCGTAACGGGCGGTGGTGAAGGCGGTGGTGGTCGACCAAGTGCCGACTGTGCCGTCGGCGTTAATGGCGGCTTTTTGGACGTCGTTTTGAACGGTGCCGCTGTAGCCACCAATCACGTACAGGTAGCCGTTGTAGGCGACCGAAGTGTGGCCGTAACGGGCGGTGGTGAAGGCGGTGGTGGTGGTCCAGGTACCAACCGTGCCGTCGGCGTTGATGGCGGCTTTTTGGACGTCATTTTGGGGGATGGTGCCGTTGTAGCCGCCAATAACGTAGAGGTAGCCGTTGTAGGCGACCGAAGTGTGGTTGTTGCGGGCGGTGGTGAAGGCGGTGGTGGTCGACCAGGTGCCGACCGTGCCATCGGTGGCTCCGCAACCGCCAACACCGCTGTTATTGCCAGTACAGATTAAGGCTTTTTGGACGTCGTTTAGGAAGCTACCGCTGGTGACGCCGCCAATAACGTAGAGGTAGCCGTTGTAGGCGACGGAGGTGTGGCCATAGCGCGCGGTGGTGAAGGCGGTGGTGGTCGACCAGGTGCCGACCGTGCCATCGGGGTTAATGGCGGCTTCTTGGACGTCATTGTAGTAGCTGGTGATGTTGTTGCTGCCACCAATCACGTAGAGGTAGCCGTTGTAGGCCACGGAAGTGTGGTACATGCGGGCGTTGGCGAATGCGGTGGTGGTCGACCAAGTGCCGATAGTGCCGTCGGTATTGATGGCAGCTTTTTGGACGTCATTTTGGTAGGTACTACAGGCCCCCGCCGAGCAGCCGCCAATTACATAGAGGTAGCCGTTGTAGGCCACGGAGGTATGGCCGTAGCGGGGGGTGGTGAAGGCGGTGGTGGTCGACCAGGTATTTACCGTGCCGAAGGTACCGGACGCCCCTGGTTGGATCAACGCGTACTGGACATCATTTTGGTAGCTGCCGCTGTTGCCCCCAATCACGTAGAGGTAGCCGTTGTAGGCCACGGAGGTGTGGTTGTTGCGGGCGGTGGTGAAGGCGGTGGTGGTCGACCAAGTACCGATGGTGCCGTCGGCGTTGATGGCGGCTTTTTGGACGTCGCTTTGGTAGCTGCCGCTGTAGCCGCCAATCACATAGATGTAGCCGTTGTAGGCCACCGAAGTGTGGCCAGAGCGGGCGGTGTTGAAGGCGGTGGTGGTCGACCAGGTACCAATGGTACCGTCGGCGTTGATGACGGCTTTTTGGACGTCATTTAGGTAACCGCCGTTGGTGCCGCCAATCACGTAAAGGTAACCGTTGTAGGCGACGGAGGTGTGGAACTCGCGGGCGGTGGTTAAGGCGGTGGTGGTCGACCAGGTGCCGACCGTGCCAGCCGTAGCTCCGCAACCGCCGACACCGCTATTATTACCAGTACAGATTAAGGCTTTTTGGACGTCATTTAGGTAGCTGACGCCGTCGTAGCCGCCAATCACGTAGAGGTAGCCGTTGTAGGCGACGGAGGTGTGGCCGTAACGGGCGGTGGTGAAGGCGGTGGTGGTCGACCAAGTGCCGACTGTGCCGTCGGCGTTAATGGCGGCTTTTTGGACGTCGTTTAGGTTGCTGCTGCCGCCCTGGCCGCCAATCACGTAAAGGTAACCGTTGTAGGCGACGGAGGTGTGAAGCATACGGCCGGTGGTTAAGGCGGTGGTGGTCGACCAGGTACCAATGGTGCCGTCAGCGTTGATGACGGCTTTTTGGACGTCATTTAGGTAACCGCCGTTGTAGCCGCCAATCACGTAAAGGTAACCGTTGTAGGCGACGGAGGTGTGGCTCTGACGGGCGGTGGTAAAGGCGGTGGTGGTATTCCATGTGCCGACGCCGCCCGCCCCCGCCCCGCCGGTAGCCGCGACCACCAGGCTAAACTGGATGTCGTTTTGGTCGCTGCCGTTGGAGCCGCCAATCACGTAGAGGTAGCCGTTGTAGGCGACTGAGGTGTGGCCGTAACGGCCGGTAGTGAAGGCGGTGGTAGTTGCCCAGGTGCCAACCGTACCATCGGCGTTAATAGCGGCTTTTTGGACGTCGTTTAGGTAGCCGCTGCCGAAGCCGCCAATAACATAGAGGTAG
>DHXV01000001.1:0-399 GCA_002415345.1 Patescibacteria group bacterium UBA5147 | reverse complement strand
GTGGTCGACCAAGTGCCGACCGTACCGTCGGCGTTAATGGTGGCTTTTTGGACGTCACTTCTGCCGCCGCTGTTATAGCCACCAATCACGTAAAGGTAGCCGTTATAGGCGACAGAAGTGTGGCTGTAACGGCCGGTAGTGAAGGCGGTGGTGGTGGTCCAGGCACCGACCGTACCGTCGGCGTTAATGGTGGCTTTTTGGACGCCATTTAGGTTGCTGGTGCCGTCGTAGCCGCCAATAACATAGAGGTAGCCGTTGTAGGCGGCAGAAGTGTGGCCGTAACGGCCGGTGGTGAAGGCGGTGGTGGTCGACCAAGTGCCGACCGTGCCGTTAGTGGGGTCAATGGCGGCTTTTTGGACGTCATTTAGGTAGCTGGTGCCGTCGTAGCCGCCAAGCACA
>DHXV01000003.1:228009-228628 GCA_002415345.1 Patescibacteria group bacterium UBA5147 | reverse complement strand
GTTCGAATCCTTCCGACCCAGCCTAAAGCATTTATCTACCGGAAACTGATAGTATGGTTAATACATGCAATTCAAGGCCACAACCAAATTAGATAAAGCTTTCGATGTCTCGTTGTTTGTTGGTTTGAGCGGAACTATCCGTTTAGTTCGGGTGGGTGGCTCGTAACGCTCCCAAAAAACCTTCGCCCCAGCTCCTGGCGCAGTTCTTGGTCACCTTTGCCCGCATTACCCGCATGCGTCTGGCTTGCTCGGCGGGCCCCATTTTGACCGCCTGGCGCAACGCCTCGGCCAGCTCAAAATTATTCTTGGGGTCAACCAAAATAGCTTTTGTCAGCTCCTCGGCAGCACCGGCGAATTTGCTCAAAACCAGCACGCCGCGGTCATCAGCCCGGCTGGCGACATATTCTTTGGCGATTAGGTTCATGCCGTCGGCAAGTGAGTTAACCACCATGACGTCGGCGGTTTTGTACATTAATTTCAGTTCGTCCAGCGGGAGCTTGCGGTAGCTATAATGCACCGGTTTAAAATCGGCTCGACCGTAGCGGTGATTAATTTTTATTACTCGGGCTTCGATTTGTTGCTTCAGACGATTGTATTCCGGAACTTCGGAGCGCGAAGG
>DHXV01000003.1:4836-227711 GCA_002415345.1 Patescibacteria group bacterium UBA5147 | reverse complement strand
TTCAATAATGCCCTTGGTAAAGTCAAGGCGAGACAGTGCAAATAGTCCCTTCTGGCCGTTGCCGCGCTGATCCAGAGTCTCATAAAAGGCGGCGGCCAGCGGTCGAACCGGCTGTTCGAAGGTCGCCGGGTCAATGCTCACCGGAAAGACGCGCAGGCTGATGCGGTGGCCATTAACGATGTACTCCTGACCCTCTGACTCAACGGCGTAGCCCAGCTCGTCCAGGCTGTCCAAAAAGTTGGTGACATCTCGGCTCGTCTGGAACCCCAGCAGATCGACCGTCAGCAGGCTATCGGTTATTTGGTCAAAGTTGGGGACCCCCAAAAGTTCCTTAGACGGCGGAAAGGGGACATGCAAAAAGAAGCCGACCCGGTTAGTTATTTGTCGCTGGCGAAGTAACAGAGGCAACATGAAAAGTTGGTAATCTTGAATCCAAATCATATCCTCGGGGCTGGATAGCTCCTTGGCGATCGCGGCGGCAAAAAACTCGTTGGCCCGCACGTAATCCGGCCAGTCGTCCACGCCATCGATGAACGGCTCCATGCTGTGCAGGGCCAACCATAAGACTCGGTTCGAAAAATTGGCATAATACGACCGGTAGATTTCTTTTGGTATCTTTACGGCTTTGTAGTCTATCCCGGAGTCGTGCAAACTCCGTGGTCCGCAGCCAAACCAGACACCGCGATCGCCCTGAATAAAATGGCTAAGCGCCCGAATCAGGCCGCCGTCCGTCTGGACGAAGCGGTCATTTTCAATCGTAAAGGGCAGCCTGTTGGCAACAATTAACGTTTTTGTCATGACCATGATTTTAGACCACCGGCGCGCGCGTAAATACAGACTATATGCCAAACAATTTTTGCAAAGGCCAAAATTAGCTAGTCGATCCGACAAAGATGCCCGACTTAAGCAAGGACTCACTCAAGTAGAGCTTGCTGAAAAAGCAGGTATGCATCCAAACTCTTATGCCAAGATTGAGCGCGGAGAGTCTGAGCCGTCCATTGAGTCGCTTAGAAGGCTTATAAAAGCCCTGAAGATAGATCTATCTAAGATTCCTTATCTTCTCGGATAGCTACATTACCGCCAAAGTCGAGTAATTCTATAAGAATTTGCCGAGGCTAACGAAATCTACCATCTCCTCAGCCAGTTCCTCTGGCTCTATCCGTCGCATAACCTCACAGCTCGAATTTTGGGACAATATATTAAGGCTGCCTTCATACAAAAGCTTGCCATCTAGAATAGCCAACTTCCGGTGGTGGTTATTCGTATATAGCACCTGAACACCCATCTCCTGCAGCTCAGTTATTGCAATGCCGGCTTCAGCCGCCATGCGCTGCTCATGCTCCTGCGGGTCCCGGGTATTAACTACTACACGAACTCTTCATTATAAAGTCTGGACGAGAGTAGGGGAGTCGGGTCGGCCCCTCATCCTTGTCTTCATCGGACTCATCATCGAACAGGGCTCGGATTTCTTCGGGATCACACTCGACGTCCTGGCAAAGGTTTGGTTCCAGAACATCCTCCCCAGCCATGTAATAATTCACAAAAAGAGGCTCTCGTAAGCCTCTTTTTGTGTGTATGCGTCAAGAATAAACTGGTGAGGATGGGCTACAATGGAAAGGTTAAATAAGGAGTGTGTATGAGCTATCGCTATGGTCTTAGAGCTGGTCTAGAAAAGATTAAAACAAAAGCAGCCAGGCTCAGATCGGGCCTATTGTTGGGAGCCAGCGGCCTGTTGGTTGCAGCGGTAATGCCGCTATCCGCGCAGGCAGCGACCTCAACCGTTTATAACGCGATCCCTGCCACGCTACCGCCAAATATGGCGAGTCTCGGCTTCCAGGCCACACAAACTTCAGAGTTTGGCGACTACGTTCATCTAGCCGGGACGGATCGTAATCTCAATACCGTCACCGTCACGATGAGCGATTGGGCGCTGTTCGCTGACTACGCGACAGATGCTCGCTACTCGGGCAACAATTCCACCTGGACTCACCCGATCACGCTTAATGTTTACAACGCCGTGGCAAGTGACCCGAACCAGAAAGGTACGCTGCTTGGCACGGTAACACAGACCATTACGATTCCCTGGCGTCCGGCTGGGGATCCTACCTGTCCCGATACTGGCTATGGCGTTGGCTTTGCGTACAAGTCGGGCGGCATCTGCTATAACGGCATTGCCTTCAACGCCACGTTTGATCTCAGCAGTTTGAACGTTACGTTGCCGAATGACGTCATCGTTGGCGTGGCTTACAACACTCAAACGTACGGCACCGCGCCAATGGTCTTGCCCGGCCCGTACAACTCGCTAAATGTCGGCGTGGAAGGATCCGCAACGGTTGGCAACGATGTCAATATCGACCGTGTGTTCTGGAACACCTTGACTCCATCTAACTATACGGACGGTGGGCCTGGTGGTACCTTCCGGGAGGACACCAACTGGACCCCCTATGGGACAGTTGCTCTGAAGATCACGGCCTTAGCACCACTAGTTGGGCCGCCGACAAACAAAGACCAATGTAAAGCCAACGGTTGGATGACTTTCAACAACCCGACTTTCAAAAACCAAGGTGATTGTGTCAGCTTTGTAGCTACCGGCGGTAAATAAGCGCTAGACAGCTTCGAAAACGCAAATGCAATTCAAGCTCTGAATTGGCCTCTCCTAATCTGTCGGAGGGGCCTTTTTTGATAGTTTGGTTATATATAATTTAGCGAATTATAGCCGCAACATTCTGGTGAGAGATATCATTGCCAGTAATCGCAACTGTACGAAAATCGTCCCATAGCCCCAGCCAAAGGTTATCATGCCATCTGTGTCATGTAAGTCTAGGAAAGCTAGATTTGAACTGAGCATGAAATAATTAAGTTAGGTCGTAGCAAAAAGTTCTAGACCGAAAGGAAACCAAATTCGAACCAAAAGGTTTCAGACCGGCCTGCACAGCCATTTCCTACCCATAAAAACGGAAGACACTTTATTCTAGTGCAATACATAAAAGACGGCAATATGCCGTCTTTTATACTATTAATTTTGTAACGTACTATTTAACTAAACTACAGTCGTCCATATTAATTACACCGATTGTTTGGCCGGTTATTTTGCCTTTTACTGTGACGCTTTCTCCATTTTTGAGTGCAAGAACAGCATTCTTATCGCTAATATTACAACTGATTTGAGTAGTTGAAAAATCCTTAGATGTGACATTCTGGAAGGAAAGACCACTATCAGTGATATTTGAAATTGGGGCAGAGAACTGTATGTACTTGTTCTTGTATTTTGACTCGGCTGCAACCTGGTTTGCGTCGAACTCGTCACCGAAGGCTTTTACATCGACAACTGTAGCCGTCTTATCGACTGAATTAGTATTTGCTCCAGAGTTTGAACCGGACTTACCGCCATTGGCTATACTGCTGCCAATAATTATCACTACTAGCACTAATACAGCCGACATTATCTTGTGGCGTAGGAAAAAATTTCGTTGGTCAGATTTACAATTTGGGCACTTCTTGGCCTTTTCGTCGATTTCGGTCTGGCATGAATTACATTTCTTCAACTCTTTAAGCTCCTTAAGTTTATCTTCTCAGCTTATTCTAATCTGATTCTGCAATGTTTGCCAAATATCCATGAGAATATATTTTTACGGCTACGTACTCCTGAGATTACCGGGTATTTATCAAGTGGATAAATATAAAAACCTCGATCTGCACATAAAGCTTACCCGGCACTATCTATTTTGGGGACAATAGTTCGAAAATCCGACCATAGCCCCAGCCAATGCAATTATTAGGCGCTATAATAACCCTATGTCAGACACAAACTCAATATATTGCCCAAATTGCTCTCAACGAACTTCTATCGAACGACGCGCAGGCTGGAATGGTAAAGGCTATGTATATGAAATTGGTGAATGCAATAGTTGTACCCAGTGTTTCCTAGTAAAACGAGATGGTGGTCGTAGCATAGTAGAGCTTCAACCTCATTCGTTAGCAAAGCCGGTCGATGAAGCTATCCCAAGCCCTATTAGAGAAGACTTGGAGGAAGCCTACAAATGTCAGTCCATTCAGGCCTGGCGTGCATCGGTCACGATGGCAAGAAGAGCCATACAGAATATATGCATAGAAAAAGGTGCCCCAGTTACTCGTACTATTACCCCCAAGACCGGCGAGCCCAAAAAGGTTAAGAATGATTTAATTAATCAGATTAACTGGCTGTACGATGAACGAATTATTACTCAGGATCTAAAAGACTGGGCGCATGAAATTAGAACAGTTGGTAATACGGGTGCACACCCCGGTGACGCTGAAGATACCCAACCGGTAGCCGAACAAGATTCAGTCGACATCCTTAATCTTGCTGAAGCGTTTTGTGGTCCGCTCTATATCGCAGCCAAGGTATATAACGATCGGAGACTAGGCACACCTTAATTTGGGTTCTAGACCTATACGCTCAGCCATTGCACTTATGTTTATATATGTTTATGCTTACACCATAAATATGCTATGGCATGTCAAAAAACAATACCAGTCTGACGATAATCTCAATTACGGTCGCAATTATCGCCGTTGCAATTGATTATGTAGCGAAGTGGGCAAACTCCGACCTCATGCTTCATAATGATTTACCATACCTGCCTAGCTTACTAGTCGCTGTAACTTTGGGTTGGTTATATCGAAAAAACCTAAAAGCAGCCGCCGTTGGCGTCGTGGTTTCCGTCGCGTCAGCGACACTTTTGTATATTCTCATAGGCAAACTTATTCAAACGTTCGCTCCCTATGACTCAGTATGGTCCGCAGTTGGACCTCAGCTGGCTTATCTAGCCATTCCCGTCGTTTTGGCAATATTGCTTGGCGGGTACGCAGCCTCAAAGTCCAGCAAGAAATAAAACAGGCGGCATCGACAATTAACTAAGCAGGCTCTCTGCTCGTCGGATTTCTTGTGCATCAATCGGCCCCGTGAGAGTTCGGAAGTCCGACCATAGCCTCAGCCATTGCAATTATTCTTATAATTAGGCCTTACCAAAGGTCTAATTCTACTTTAGGCCACCAAAATGTAAACTGTGGAGGGTTGAGTAGGTTGAGGACTATTATGCTTGGCTTATTACGTCAGTGTAGTTAACTTGCACGAGTGCTATAGTTTAGCTGATATATAAGCTAGGTACAGTGCACAGTTGTTGACGGCCGTAAATTATGATTGGAGGGTGATAAAATGCCACGAATATTAATAGCCGAGGATGACGATAGGCTTTCACGCATGTATAAGGCCCTGCTAGAAAGGGAGGGCTTCGATACGGAAACTGCCGACACCGGCTCCCTCGCGCTATTTCGGATAGACCAGAATCACATTGACCTAGTGCTCCTGGATATGATGATGCTCGGCCAAAGTGGGCTTGACGTGTTAAAGGAACTAAATCAGCATCCAGTAAGCCCGCGGCCCAAAATCGTGGTGATGAGTAACATCGATAATCCATCTATTATTGATCAGGCGCGGGCCGAAGGAATTGATGGTTATATGATAAAATCAAACGTCGAGCCCGAGCAAATTATCGCTTTTGTTAAACAGATTTTAGCGGGCAAATAGATTCTACAGGATGATGACAGCTTCTCATCTTTGAACAAGGCTCGTAATAGCTATTGTTTGTCTTTTTTCTTAAGTCTTTCTTCAACATAATCTCGTTCACCCGTACGGCGGTTATATCTAACTACCATTTCCTTGCCGCTGATGTCGTCAATAAATCGCTCATTTGTCGTCTCCCATCCATCCTTAGTTTTGAATTTAGGTTCATATCGACCACGCTCAAATAACAATGCCCCAATTATTACTAGCCCATTAATCAGGAAATATCCGCCGACAAGTAGGCCTTGGTTTTGGTTACGTACCAAAAAATACCCGCCAACGATATAGAGGAGAGCATAGATTACCAGGGCGATTCGTAACCAAATCACAAGTCAGCCTACTTGGTCGGCTCAATGATAACCGCGGTACCGTAAGCAACAATCTCGCTCATGGTGTTGCCTAACTCCGAGGAATCAAATTGCATACGCAGAATTGCATTGGCTCCCATGGCAGCAGCATTTCGAACCATCCTGTCGATGGAACTACGCCTGGCATCCTCCAACATGCTGGTATACTCCGTAATTTCCCCGCCGACTATGGATCGTAACCCGGCCATAATGTTTCCGCTTAACCCGCGGCTCCGCACAACCAAGCCAAATACCTGACCCTTAACTTCCTTGATATCGTAATGCTGGATCAGCTCTGTAGTAACAATAATCATAGATTGGGTTTGTTCATCCACGACAACTCTCCTTATGATTCAAGTATAGGGCGAATAATTCTTCCCGCAACTTATAGTTTAGCCTTATAACATAAGGAGTTTGCTATACTGGTATTAATAGTGTCGGTGTTTAATTCGGAGGACCAATGAGGAAAAATAAATACCTGATTATCGGTGGGGTCGCTGGTGGCGCCAGCGCCGCGACCAGGCTCCGGCGCGACGATGAAGATGCCGAAATTATCATGATCGAGCGTGACGCTGACGTTTCGTATGCCAATTGCGGCCTGCCATATTATTTGGGCGGGGTAATTGCCGAGCGGGATCGGCTCAACGTCGCGACCCCGGATTTCCTCCGCGCGCGTTTTAAGATCGATGTCCGCACTCTGACCGAAGCCGTCAAAATCGTTCCCGGACGGCATCAGGTTCACCTTAAGGACCTGACTACGGGCCGTGAATATACGGAGACCTTTACCAAGCTCCTGATTGCCACCGGCTCACGGGCCTTTGTGCCGCCGATACCCGGAATTGATGGTCCAGGTTGTTTCGTGCTCAAGACCTTGGCCGATACCGACAAGGTTAAGGCCTACTATGACGAGCACCAGCCAAAGTCGGTTACCGTCATCGGCGGGGGACCGATCGGCATCGAAATCGCCGAGAACTTCCTGGGGCTGGGTGTGCAAGTAACCATCGTCGAATCTTCTCCCCAAATACTTAGCATGTTCGATATGGAACTGGCCAATAAGATGATTGGTCATCTGCGGGAGAAGGGAATTCGCGTCATCCTCAACTCCGGGGTTGAAAAAGTCAGCCGTGATGAGTCGGGTCTTGAGCTGACGCTGGTCAAAGCTGAGCCAATCCGGTCTGATCTGGTGTTCGCGGTAGCCGGAATCCGACCTGAAAGCACTTTGGCGAAGGCCGCAGGTCTGGAAACCCTGCCAACAGGGGCTGTTAAGGTCGACAGTTACCTGACTACGACGAATAAAGACATCTACGCCGTGGGTGACGTCGTGGCAGTTACGGAAATAGTGAGCCAAGCCGTCATGACAGTGGCACTGGCGGGCCCGGCTAATAAGCAAGGTCGGTTGGCCGCTGACAACATGTCAGGCCAGAAACGCCGCTACAAGGGCGCATTACCGACGGCAATCCTGAAGGTCTGCGACCTAACGGCCGCTTCAACCGGACTCAGCGAATTCCAGGCCAAGCGTTCCGGGATTGCCTGCCTGTCCGCCACTATTCATACCCAGGATCACGCGGGTTATTATCCGGGGTCTAAGCCCCTCACTCTCAAGTTGGTCTTTACTTGGGAAGGTAAACTGATCGGCGCCCAAAGCGTCGGCTACGGCGGAGTCGATAAACGCATCGACGTTATTGCCACGGCAATCAGAAGCGGCCAAACTGTCGACGACCTGGCTGACTTGGATCTAAGCTATGCTCCACCATATTCCTCGGCAAAAGACCCGGTGAACATGGTGGGTTTTGTCGCGCAGAATATTATCGCTCAGCGGCTGAAGCCGTTTTATGTCACGGACCTCAAGGACATCAAGCCGTCTGAGTGGTACATCCTGGACGTGCGGACCCAGGCGGAACGCAAAATCGGTGCAATTGCCGGCAGCCATCACATCGAGCTCGAAAAGCTACGGACCAACGTCCACCGTTTGGCAAAAGATAAGAAGTGCCTGGTTTACTGCGCCAGTGGGCAGCGCTCGTATCTGGCCGCCCGTATCCTGATGCAATACGGTTATGACGCCTCGAGCCTGATCGGCGGCTACCATAGTTATAAGGACCTGCTCCTGGAAGCGGCACCGACAACTCTGGCTGCGCCACAGCCCGGTGATCGTTCAATCGTTAAGGCTGAACTGCTCAGCCAGAATCTTAAACCAGCTGTCACGGTCGACGCGACCGGACTGATGTGTCCCGGTCCGCTGGGCCTGGTCTTTAAAAACATGAAGCTGCTGAATTCGGGTGACATCCTGGCCATAAGTGCCACTGACCCGGCCTTCAAGACCGATATTGCTGCGTGGTGTAAGAGTACCGACAATGATCTGCTGTCCCTCGATGAGGCCAATGCCGTCTTTACCGCCCGTATCCAAAAGGGCCGCAACGACCACGGCCGCCAAATTGAGAGCACCGACGGCAAAGCCAAAACTATCGTGGTATTCTCGGACGATATCGACCGGGTAATCGCCGCCTTCTTCATCGCCAACGGCGCGGCCGGCATGGGTCGCGAGGTAACCATGTTCTTCACCTTCTGGGGGCTGAACATCCTCCGAAAACCGGGCAGCGTCCCGGTCAAGAAAGACCTCATCTCCCGCGCCTTCGGACTGATGATGCCAAAGGGCAGCCAGCACTTGCATCTCTCACAGATGAATATGGGCGGAGCCGGAACTCAATTGATCCGGTGGCTCATGATTAAGAAACATATCGGTACCCTCGAAAGCATCATCGCTCAAGCGCAAGCGTCAGGGGTACATATGGTGGCCTGCTCAACCTCAATGGACATCATGGGCATCCGAGCCGAGGAATTCATCGACGGCGTAACCATCGGGGGCGTTGCAACATATCTCGGCGATGCGGAAGAGGCGGATACGAATCTGTTTATCTGATTAATACTGCGATATGTATGTATTCCGCTCCACTAGCAGACTCATAATCCTTATGCTAAAATAGTTACGATATAATTTATTCGAATTGTGGTGCGTAGTTGAATAGTAACGAGCCTCTAGGAATTTCACGCGATAGGGATAATTTAGCCTTTATTGGGGTAAAAGGAGTTTTGCGGCGCCAGTTGGTAATTGGCCACGGACATGACCGTAATTTTTCGCTGCGCGATGACAGCCCCGTGATCGTTTTGCCATTAGGCAAGAAGGAAGATAGCAACCGAGTGCGCAGCCCCCGTCTGTCGTATATTCTTGATAACAGCATCCTCACCTACAGTGTTCGCGAAGGTGATGACACTTACATCAGAACCGCCGTCCAAACCGATGCCGATGAAATAGGCGTCTGGGAAGTTCCGGCCCTCAACCAACAGCTCAGAGGCACTGGTATGGTGGTCTCGGAGTACAAGCACGAAGGCCAATACGTCCTCTACCATGGCGACGGCCACATCGGGGTCTCGTTATCGCGTAACCTGGTAGCCTGGCACGGCAGCGGTCAGGATTTGCTGGCACCGCGACGCGATCACTTTGACCGGAATAAGCTCAAATTGGTGTCCGTTACATATTTGGAGCAGGGGATTTTGGTGCTGTATGAGAGTGTCCACGAAACCAAGGCCGGCCGACTCTGCACTGTTGGAGCGGCACTTTTTGCCAAGGACAACCCGACCCACTTGCTCTGGCGATCCGATACGCCGCTCTGGCAAGACACCTCTTTGGCTCGCGATGGCAAAACCATCTTGGGCGCGGTGGTCTACGAACGGGACATCACAATTTATCTCACGAGCCGCAACGACCGTCTCATACTTGTCTCGGTGGACAATCCGTTCGCCCAAACATCTCTGGCTGCTTCCAGAACCCGCCTCCATCGGTTTCCCAAGAATCCCGTTCTGTCGCCGACCCTCCTGGAATGGGAATCGGAAGCGGTCTTTAACCCGGCGGCATTCTGCGATAATGGCCGGGTTCATTTACTGTACCGCGCCATGGGGCCGGACGGGGTATCACGAATTGGCTATGCTTCCAGTGCCGATGGTGTCCATTTTGATGAGCGGCTGATTTATCCGATTTACACCCCAACTTATGGCGTCGGCTTACCAAGTTCAGACAACCAGCACGGCCTGCGGGCCTATAACACCGCCGCCAATCCATCAGGCGGAGGTTGGGCCGGCTGTGAGGACCCGCGCGCGGTCGTGATAGACGGCCAGGCTTACATGTCGTTCGTGGCGTTTGACGGTTGGAATTTTGTCCGCCAGGCTCTGACGTCCATTTCTTTGGAAGATTTGAATCAAAAGAACTGGCAGTGGCGCAAACCGGTCCTCATTTCGCACCCTGGACAGACCCATAAGAATTGGGTTATCTTCCCGGAAAAGATTAATGGCAAATATGCGATTCTCCATGGCCTCAGTCCAAGAATAAGCATCGACTACGTAGACAGCCTAGACGACTTCGACGGCAAAACGTTTATCAATAGTTTGCCCCCGGCGGGTGGAAACGGCTACAAGGATGATAGCCGCAAGCAGTATTGGGACAGCCGGGTCCGGGGTGCAGGCGCGCCGCCCATCAAGACCGCCATGGGTTGGCTGCTGCTTTACCACGCCAACGACAAACGGGATCCCGGCAAGTATAAACTGGGAGCTATGATGCTCGACCTCAACGACCCGACAAAGGTTCTCTACCGGTCAAGCGCCCCCATTCTGGAACCGACGGAGTGGTACGAAAACGATGGCAAGCCGGGCGTCGTGTACACCTGCGGCGCGGTCATTTTAAATGAGAACCTCGTTGTGTATTACGGCGGCGGCGACAAGCGGATTGCGGTAGCCCGGGCCAACGTGCAGGAGTTCTTGGCCGCACTATCCCAGGATCGTGCCGTACCGTTGGTCCCAGTTGCCATCAACTAAGCTGATTCCGGCATGGTAAAGTATAAATATGTTTAGTGTTCACCGAGACCAGAATAATCCCTTTATAGCCCCTGATACCGACAGCTCATGGCAGGCTCTGGCGGCCTTTAACCCCTCGCCGATGTTGGACGGCACGCGCACCCACGTTCTGTACCGGGCAGCCGGTAATCCCTCACTCTTCGAAGGAGTGGAGCAACTGGAGCTGTCGACGATCGCGATAGCCACAAGCAGCGATGGCGAGCATTTTACCGGCCATGAGCAGTTGATTATTCCCGAACACGCTTGGGAGCGTTTTGGCTGTGAGGACCCCCGAGTAACTAAAATCGACGGCACCTACTACATTTTTTATACGGCTCTTAGCATCTACCCGTTCGGAGCGGACGGCATAAAGGTGGCGGTTGCTACCTCGCGTGACCTTGAAACCATCGATGACAAGCACCTGGTAACGCCGTTTAACGCCAAGGCCATGACCCTCTTCCCCGACCGGGTAAACGGCAAACTGTGTGCGATTTTGACCGTGAATAGCGACCGGCCGCCGGCCAGAACGGCTATCGCCCTGTTTGAGCATCCCGAGGACATCTGGTCCGAGGATTATTGGACGGCGTGGTACGCCGACCTTGATAACCACGTAATCAATCTCACCCGAGGTGATACCGACCATGTTGAGGTCGGAGCGGCGCCGATTAAGACCGAGCGCGGTTGGCTGCTGGTCTATTCGCATATCCAGAATTACTTTTCTGAGCAAAAGATCTTTGGCATCGAAGCCGCCTTGCTTGATTTGGACGACCCGACAAAATTGGTCGGCCGGACGACCTATCCGTTTATGGTACCGGAAGAAGGCTATGAAAAGTACGGCCGACTGCCCCGGATTATTTTTCCTTCCGGAGCAGTCTGCGTGGAAGACCGTCTGACGATATATTACGGTGCCACTGATACTTCCTGCTGCCGGGCCACATTGAGTATGCGTGCTCTCCTGGAAAGCATGTCTCAGGATGGAAGCATCAAGCAGCATGCAGAACGTTACGTCAATAACCCCATTCTGGCTCCCGTGCCCGATCACGACTGGGAGGCGAGCCATGTGTTGAACCCGGCGGCAATCGAGCTGGAGGGTGATGTCTATATTTTGTACCGCGCCGTGGGGCCGGCCAATACTTCGGTCATCGGGCTTGCCCGCAGCCGCAACGGGTTTGATATCGACGAGCGGATGGACGGCCCGATTTATGTCCCTCGGGCGGATTTCGAAATGAAACACGGCGGACCGACCGACAATTCCGGTTGTGAAGACGCCCGGGTAGTTCGGATTGATGATCGCCTCTACATTACCTACACCGCCTACGATAGCGTGTCGGCGCCCAGGGTGGCTACCAGTTCGATCAGCGTGGCCGACTTCCTGGCCCATCGCTGGGATGCCTGGACTCAGCCACTCCTCATCTCGCCCGCGGGCATCGACGATAAGGACGCTTGCATCGTGCCCGAGAAAATTGATGGCCGCTACATGGTCCTGCACCGCATCGAAGGCCATGTATGTGCCGACTTTGTCGATAACCCCGACTTCCGCTCAGAACAGTTGACCCGCTGCATTCAGATATTCGGGGCGAGGCCGGGCATGTGGGACGCTCGTAAGGTCGGCATTGCCGGACCGCCGATAAAGACCCGTGCCGGCTGGGTGTTGTTTTACCACGGTATCACTGCCGAGGGTCATTATTGCCTGGGCGCAGTTCTCCTGGACTCGCGTGACCTGACGCATGTCCTGGGCCGGACCTCCCAGCCCCTGTTGACCCCGATGGAAAGTTGGGAACGTGAGGGTTGGATTGCTAATGTCGTCTTCCCGTGCGGTCAGATAGTGCGCGACGGCACAGTCTATCTCTATTATGGCGGAGCCGACCACGTTGTAGGTGTTGCGACGCTTGAGCTTGAGACCTTGGTGGCTTCATTAGAGGAGCAAACTGCTGGTCTCTGACAGGACCTCAAACCCTAAAATATACCCGCGACTCGAATAGTCCTCCTGCCGAATCCAACAATGACAGATGTCTAACCGCATGGTATGGTCGGAGTTAGGCACAACTATTATGAACAAACCCACATCTACAATCCAACCGACAAACATTACCGCCTTAGACGAGATACTCAACGGCGGTATTCCGTATGGATCGCTGGTCTTAACAACGGGTCCGGCCGGTGGAGGTAAAACCACTTTGGCTCAGCAATGGCTCTTTGAAGGCGCTAGGCATTCTAATGAAGTGGGTATATACATATCATTCACCGAAGAGATTGAGAAAGCGACCAGGAACATACAACAATTTGAGTTTTATGATAAGTCATTTATTGCAAACGGACGGATTCATCTCATCGACGGGCGCATGCTGCTAAAGAGCGTGCCTTTTAAGGAAAAATCCTCAATTGCGCTCACTGAAATGGACCAATTACTAACGGTAATAATGAATCTGGTTGATCAGACCCAAGCAAAACGGGTTGTCATAGACTCAATTACGGCCCTCATCTACAAACTTGAAGGGGTAGATGCCGTCCGGAGCTTTATATTCCGGCTTGGCTATGCCCTTTCGAAACCAGGCGCGACCGTAATGTTGCTTGGTGAAGCCGATCTTGATGCCGGTACGCAAACTCCGGTAGAAGAGTATATCTCTGACGGTATTATTTACGTCGCTAGTGAATCGGGCCGCAACCAGCAGATGCGCCATCTGGAGGTTAAGAAAATGCGCGGCATCAATTATCGTTCAGGCCGCGCATTTTTTGAAATAACGGCCAAAGGCGTGACCTTATACCCCAAGATTCCCACTTACGGATTAACCGCCATGACAGATTTTAAAACCAGGCGCAAAACCGGCGTCAAGAAACTCGACGAAATGATGGGTGGCGGCATACCTCAAGGCCACATTCTATTGGTTGGAGGAAACACGGGATCTGGTAAATCAACCCTGGGTATGCACTTCCTGGAAGAAGGCATTAAACAAGGCGAGGCAGGCCTGCTTGTATCACTTGAAGAATCGATAACCCAAATTATTAAGACCGCCAAAGAACACGGCTGGGATTTCGACAAGCATTTGAACGATAAGACGCTCATGAGCGTTTCAGCCGATTTTATTGATATTTATCCGGACAAACTGCTCTACGAAATCGTCCACGCTGTTGAAGAAAACGGCATCAAGCGAGTGGTGATCGATTCGATTTCATCGATGGAGTCCAGCGCCTATGCGCGAGATTACGTTCGCGATTTTCTCCTGCAACTCACCGCCTTCTTTAAAAGCAACGGCATCAATTGCCTGGTGACATACCGCACAACTGAAATGTTTGACGCAAACACCAAACAGTTGATGGGCGGCACCATGGCATCCGAACTACAACTAAGCCCGATCGTTGATGGTATTGTCCTCATGCGCTACGTCGAGCGCGACCAAGAGGTGCGCAAGCTGCTCAGCGTGCTTAAAATGCGTGGCTCCGACCATGAAAAAGGTATTTATGAGTTCAGTATTGGTAAAGCAGGCCTCATCGTCGGCAATCAATTTGAGGGGTGACATATGACCGCCGAGGATCAACTTGCAACCATCCGACGCGCGAGCAATATTCGTAGCTACGGCGTAATCAAAAGTATTATGGGGAGTGGCATAATCGATTCGTTGCCGCTGCGGGTGAGATGTGAATGTGCGTTATCAACCTGCGAAGAAATTATCGAAGTCAGTCTGCATCAGCGTCGTGAACTAAGACGAAATTACCCTCGCGGGTTCATTGTCATACAATCCCATGCCGATTTATCCCAAGATATGCCCTTATACAAAGCCGACACATTTGCCGTCGTTGAAAAGCCCCAATTTACGGAGAAAGTTACTGATCTGTGACGATATTCGTCAGATATAACTAAAAACACATAGTGTTAGACTTGATTTATTGACTATATTGCCAAATTCGAGCAGACTGAAAGTGGACGGTTGCCGTCAGCTCATTCCCAATGTGCGAGCGGAACAGCCACCGTTAGTGGCTCTGCTCTGAGATTGTCTATGCGATGTCAAATGTCCGACCCGAGCAGGGCCGGGCTTCTGTTCTACCTAGTAATAGGAGATGTACAATGGCTTCCAAGTTGCGGCTCTCGAAAAACCCGCTGAATCAGCAGGTTCCGGCATTGATCGCTGCCGACGTCGCCTACCGGCTGTATGCCGCCCAGGTTGACGCCGTTGCTCGCTTGGCTAAGCTTTTCAGCTCGCCAAAAGACGGTCAAATTATCGATTACAAAGCCCAGTGCGCGGTTGATTTCGGCGCACCGCAGCTCTTGTTCCCCTTCAACGCCGACGCCCAACAGGAAGCATGGCGCACAGGGGGAATGTCGGTGGTCAAGGGAGTTCAGGCCTATCTGAAGGCAGTGTTGACAAACGACGGCCTGCCCGAGCTCGTCGACTCATCGGACTACAAGATTGGCGAGAATATCGGGGTGACGCCCAAGGTAGTTATCTACCACGGAAGGCTCTTTGATATCGTCCGCTATGCCGCTACAACCACCATGGTTCGAAAGGTTCGGACGCTCTTTGTCCCGCCGCCTATCAATCAGGGCGTTATCATGGACTTCGTCGATGGCAAGAGCCTCGTTAGGGATGCCCTTGATTTAGGGATTTCTGTCGACATGATGTATTGGCACAGTGCCGATCTGACAATGACCGACGTTACCTTTGCTGATTACATCTTGGCCGTCATTGAGGCCATTGATGCAATCGGGGACGAAGAGATCAACGCCATGGCCCTCTGTCTTGGTGGGACAATCTTGGCCATGGCCTTGTCACTTATGGAGGCTCAGGGGAGGGATGTCGTCAAAAGCGTGGCGTACATCAATACCCTCACTGATTTCTCCGGCGATACCGGAGTCATGGGTGCAATGATCGACCAGAATGTCGTTGATGCCGCCTGGAAAAAGGCGTCCAAAAACGGCGTTATGGCCGGAGCCGACATGAACGCCGGATTCAGGTGGATGAGTGTCTGGGACCTCATCCTTTCAATGGCCATCGACCAGTTCCTCATGGGCAAGGCGCCATCCAAATCTCCCTACCTAGCCTGGAACAAAGATGGAACCAACCTGCCACCTGTGATGCATCGTGATTACCTGATGGCGTGCTACCTGAACAACCTGTTCGCCCAGAACAAGTTCGAGGTCGCCGGCCACGTTCTCAAGATCAAGAACAAGGTTCCCACAGCGGGGATAGTCGGCTGGCTCGATCACATCGTACCTCCGAAAACCTCGATTGCCGGCATGCTCCTCATGGGTCAGCTCGAGCAGCTATACATTACCGAAAACGGGCACATCGGTGCCATCCGCCTTGATTTCGAAAAGGGTAAGTACCGCTATAGCCAGGGGCCCTTCGACGATGTCGAATCGATCATAAGCCGGTCGACGGCCTGCACAGGCTCTTGGGTCACCCCCTACGGAGCGTGGGTCGAGCAGTACTCGGGCCCTCTGGTTCCTGCATCAGTGTTGCCTTCAATAAACCTGGGCGTATCTCCCGGACCCTACGCCTACGGCCTGATTCAGTAGCCAATACGACTAATGAACCTATCACCCAGACCGTCTAACGGTCCAAACCCCATCCGCGCACTTTGCGGGTGGGGTTAGTTATTTCTATGCCATATGAAGGAAGTCGATATAGTGCCGGAATCAGGCCACGGTTACTATGGCCATAATCACGTTTCTGAAGTGATTTATATCACGCCGAATCTATCTAGTCCGGTTTAAAGTAAATGTAGAAGCTAGGGACAGTTATGAATAGCGTGATTGTTTATGATTCTGCCTATGGGAATACGGCTAAGGTAGCCCACGCAATCGGGGCGGCAGTGCGCGACTACGGCCAGAGCATCGTGCTGCTCGTCGATGAAGCGGATAACTCCAAACTGGCCGGGATAGATCTGCTAATAATCGGCTCTCCAACGCAAGCTGGGAGAGCAACGCAGGCTATTCAGGACTTTATCACTGCTCTGCCAAAGTTCAGCGGGGTCAAATTTGCGGCCTTTGACACCCGTTTGGCTGAGAATGATCAAGGTATGGTCCTGCGGCTCTTTATGAAAACGCTAGGTTATGCGGCTGAAAAGATGTCCGTTGCAATCGAGGCCAAAAGCGGGGAAATGGTTCAGGCACCGGAAGGATTTATCGTCATAGGCAAAGAGGGGCCACTTAAAGACGGGGAGCTTGAACGGGCAACTGGCTGGTCACGAGGCTTACTTGCGGCAGAGTTATAACAGCCCTTACCGGAAAATCAATAAATTAAACTATAATGTCCCTTTTTCCAAACCAAGCCATACCTGCCAACGTGAAAGCGATTATGGTACCTCCGAACACATAAACTGCCGGCAGACTGATCTGGTTTGAAATCAAGGCCTCGGATGCTGAAAAGTAGTGGAAAGCCGAGCCGTATTTCAGCCATGACAGCTTATCGTTTAATTCAGCGATTATATTAGCCACGTACATCAGCATTAATATTCCGCCGATCGAGAGATAAACATGCCCTTTTTCGCTGAAGATTGCGGATAAGAACATTCCCAAACTATAGAGCGCCCAACTGAATAACAGACAGATCACCCATAGGAGGACGAAACTATTGAGACTGTAGCTTATGCCATATACGGTAGCTATGAGGGGCGATGCAAATACGGTTACCGACACAAATATCAACAATGCTATCACGCCGGAAAAATACTTGGCCAGGAAGATATGAGTTCGACGCACCGGTAGGGCCAGTAATACTCCGATCGTGCCTTTTTCGGTCTCCCCGGCCAGCGCCTGTCCGGCACGTGCCGCCACGAAGGTTATTACCAGCAGCGGCCAGGTGATGCCGAATAACTCGACGGACAGATACTTTTCAAGAGTGTCGAAACCAAAATCGGTGATTCCAAAAGCCTTGAGTCCGCTGCCGAACGACTCCAGGGTTTTAGACAGTACCGCAGATTGCTCTTGAATAGTGGGGTAAAGGGAAATATACATCCAAGCGAGGCCGTAAATCGCCAGGCAATACACAAAGAGTGAAGTCCGTTTACTACCCAGCTCCTTTTTAAGTATCGGTATCATGATTCACTCCTGTAATATTCCATGAATATGTCTTCCAATGGGGCATGCGTTATTTCGAGATCCCTGACGTCGTAGGCACTTAGCTTGGCAATGAGAGGATTCAAGTCTCCCCTTACTTTGAGCACAACCTGCCCATTCGAGGCTGTGATAACCTCGGTCCCGCTAACCTTTAGATCATCCGGCTTTACAGTGCCTGCCACCAGAGCGGTTACCAGATGAATCTTCATCGCTCGAATATCTTCCATGCTCTTGCTGGCCACAATCTTACCGTCCCGGATAATACCGACATTGGTGCAGATACGCTCGACTTCTGCCAGGTTGTGCGAAGACAAAAAGACTGTACCGCCCCCAGCGACATATTCTTTCAAAATCGCGTACATCTCATGCTGCAATAGGGGGTCAAGGCCTTTGGTCGGTTCATCAAGGATCAGCAGCTCGGGCTTTCCTTGCAGGGCCACTATCAAACCGAGTTTTTGTTTATTACCCGTCGACATATGTCGCAGTTGTTTGTTTGGATCCAAATCAAGTCGGGCCATAAGAGCTGCCGTGCTGCTCGAGTAGCCTCTAACTGAATTAATAAACTCCACATGGTCCTTGGCGGTCCACTTCGGATACAACTGGCTGTCGGCAGGGAGATAACCAATAAACTGTTTAACCGCCACCGTATCCGTGTGGGCATCCTTGCCGAATACTTTGATGGACCCGCCATCCGGCCGGATAAAGTCCATCATGCAGCGGATAGTTGTGGTTTTGCCGGCGCCGTTAGGTCCGAGAAACCCATAAATCTCTCCTGTTTCTACTGTGAGTGAAACATCACGGAGTGCCGGATTAGAACCATACCTTTTAACGAGTTTTGAGATCGTGATTGCCGACATTGCTTAGTCCTTTTTGAATACAGGCATTTCTTGGCTTTATTATAGCAAATTCGTGAAATTCCTGTGCATTTTATCAATTCAACTAGCTGTTTCATATGGCTACGAAGCGTTTAGTCGGTAGGGAGTGATCGATATCACACCAGTAAAAAGTGCTATAATTAGAGTAATTTACACATTGGTGCAATATGAAGCCAGAAGTTGCTAATAAAATATCCGACTTCTTTGAACAGTTTCCGGTTCGCCACTATAAGAAAGGTCAAATACTCATACACGCTGATGATGACCCGGAATGTATTTTCTATCTTGCGGTAGGTAAAGTTAAGCAATACGACCTGTCATACCGCGGCGATGAGTCGGTTCTCAATATATTTAAGCCACCTGCACTTTTTCCGATGTCGTTTGCCATCAATCGAACCCCGAACGAGTACTTTTACGAAGCCGACTCAGACGTTGAGCTGCGGATGGCGCCGTTTGATGAGGTGATCTCGTTTATCCAAGACAATTCAGATGTCCTCTATGATCTGCTGAGCCGCGTGTATCGAGGCACTGACGGGATACTTCGGCGAATGGCTTACCTAATGTCGAGCACCGCCAAAAGTCGCGTCCTGTATGAGCTGATCATCGAATGCAGGCGGTTCGGCGAGGAGGAAAGCGGCGGGTATGTCCTCAGTTTTAATGAATCGGATATCGGCGCCCGGGCCGGTCTGACCAGGGAAACAGTTAGCCGCGGCATGAGCAAGCTGAAGGCCGAAGGGCTTCTAACGGTTACGAATAAATTGATAATTATTCCCGATATTAAACTGCTGGAGAATGAACTGACTGGAGGCCGCTAAACGACCTTGATCAATCCCTGACTATGATTCAGGTCACTGACACCGACCCATGACCGTAATAAAGTGGTCATATGATTACCGTATTACAAAAAGGAACGTACAAGTTGATTGAAACCAAGGATCAGGTCAAGATTCTGACCTTGGACGATGACGTGTACGCGTGGATCGTGGTGAAGAATATCGGCGAGATATTAGTGACGTCGCACAACCCGCACGAGACCGACCATATTCTGGCATCGGGGGGGTACCGTCTGTATCAGGTAGAGGATGAGCCTGAACTTGCCGACCTCCAGCACCTGGAGCTTAATGTCGGTGAAAGGTTGTGGCAGGGTTATCTCCTGCTGACCGGACTACCGGGTGATAAGAAGAAACGGGGCCGGATCATCCCGACCGCCGAGACAGTCTTGTCACGCAGAGTCAAAACCAATACGCAAGCCTGATCACGCTTGAAGGGTAAATGTGAGGTAAATCACATAGCGGTTATGGTTATCGTGTTATGCTGATACCATAAGGAATTTAATCATGTCAAAAAATGTCACGCAAAAACAGTTTCATCGTTTTCTAGCGCTCGTAAGCTTAGGCGTAGCCGTTCTGCTGCTTGCAGGATCCGGACTCTTAGCCATGGGAATGCAGTTCGCCGACACTCAAGTTAACAACCAGCTGGTACAGGAAAAAATTTCCTTTGCCGCCGCAGACAGTCCGGCAATGACTGCAAAAGAGTTTCCCACCCTGCAGCAGTACGGCGGCCAGGCAGTCGATAACGGCGTCAAGGCCAAGGCCTACGCCGACGACTACATTTGGGTTCATATGATGGCGACTTCAGGCGGCAAAACCTACGCTGAAGCCAGTAACGCTTCCCGGGCGAACCCGACTGATGCAAAGTTGGCCGCTGTTAAGTCTACGCTGTTCCAGGGCGATATGCTTAGGTCCAGCCTGCTGACCGCCTACGCATTCTCCGTACTCGGAACAATTGCCGGGTACGCAGCGATTGCCTGCTTGGTTGGAGCCGCATTGTTCCTGCTCGGATCGCTGCTGTGCTTTACGAAGGCAGCCCGCGCCTAACTTCTTCTCACCGTAACAGAACAACCGCAGTAACCAACGTCCGGCATGTGTCGGACAGGTTACTGCGGTTTAGCGTTCCGGCAGAAAACGAAGCATAAGCATTCCATATCATTGTATCTACGCAGGAGAGGGGAGGCCGATTGCCTAACGAACCAGGCGGGCCAACTGTTCCAGGATAATATCCAGCCGCCAGAGACTTAAACTGTACTCTGCGGCAAGGCCCAGCAACACCTCATTGACGGCACAATATTGCGCACCCAAGTGATCGCCGGCAGCAAAATCAGGAAACAGCCCCATGCCGCGAAGTGCCCGCTCGCTATAATCATTCCAAACGCCGTACCGGCGAGGATTTGTAACTAACAGGATCGGCGAGAGCTTGGCTTTGCCCAAATAAGGTACGGCCTCGGTACCCCGGCCAGGTTCCAGGCGGTCCAGCCGCTCGGTGATGCTGGTCTCCTCATCGATGAGTATTCCCAAGGCCGTGCGCAGCCGTGGCATGTCTACCGCGACGTCCTCTTTGCTGATTTCGCGCCAACGGCGGTTCTGCCGGAAACTAAGGAAACCGGTCATGTCCTGCTTAGTCAGCGTAGCCACCCCTTTTGGCGAAAAAATAACGCTCCAGTACTCGCACACTTCCACCTCCTGGAGCCGCATGGCCAAGACATTGGTTTGAGCGTCTCGAATAACGCCTATTTGTGCTGGGGAGATTAGTGCCATCGTTGAGGTATTATACCGTTCAGCGCCGAACAAGCCCAGCTTGAGAATTGACTTGTTGGTTGTTATCTGCTATAGTAATCGATTCAAGTAAAAGTGTGGCCATGCGAGCGTTTCCTATATCAGAATCAACCATATTTTCCATACACCTTGCCCCATCACGGGCCGAGATTACGGACAGATACCGACGCATCCTGCTGTTTGGTACGGCGGTACTCCTTACGTACCTGGCGCTGTACGTCTATCCGCGCCTAGTGATTATCAGCGGATCCATGACCCCGACGATTCCTGTCGGTAAAGTGATAGTGGCTGACCGAATGAGTTATCTGCACACCTCGCCCAAGCGGGGCGATATCGTGGTGTTTCGTCCAGTTGCGGAATTTTCCGAGACGCAATGGTCTCATCGCATCATCGGCATACCGGGCGATACCGTCCGAATATGGGGCGGCCGTGTCAGCGTAAACGGCGGAGCTATCCAGCATGACGTGACATCCGATCCGGATTTTGGTGATATAGTCGTCCCTGCCGGTTACTATTACGAAAAAGGTGACGATGTGGACGCCATAAACGGCTTGGTTCCCGCCTCAGCCGTCATGGGCAAAATCATCTCCTACTAAAGTTTCATAGCATAAGCTTTACTCTGCTAAGATAGACTTATGGACTATGCTGAAATCACTGTCGACCAAGCACTGGCCGAACTCGCCACCTCCAGCGACGGCCTAACGCTCGCAGAGGCGCGTCAGCGAGCCCGGGCTTACGGCCCCAATCAGCTGAGGGAAGCGGCTGGGCCGCCGCTATGGCGGCGGCTGGTTGAGCCGTTCAAGAGTCTGTTCGTAGTTATCCTTCTGGTGGCTGCCGTTTTGTCAGTAGCCTCGGGGCAATATCTTGATGCGGGCGTAATGTCGGCCGTCCTGAGCGTCAACGCAATTATTTACTACGCTCAGCAGTATTCGGCTAACCGTGTACTCGCGACGTTAAAAGCCCATGATCAGAGCAAAGTGGTAGTATTACGCGTCGGCGAGCCGTCAAAGGTTGACCTCACGGAATTAGTTCCCGGCGATATAGTTTTGTTGGCAGAAGGGGGCAAAGTCCCGGCTGACGGGCGGCTGATCGCGGCCAAATCTCTCAGCATCGACGAATCCGTGCTCACCGGGGAATCGTTGCCCGTAGCCAAAACTACCCACCCCCTAAAGGTTGGCGCAGACCTGCATGAACGCGTCAACATGGTGTACACAGGGAGCCTGGTCCGCGCTGGAACCGGCGAATTCGTGGTAACCGCCACCGGGAACGACAGCGAATTAGGGCATATTGCCGAACTGTCCAGCTCAAAGCTGGAAACAAGCCCCTTACAGCGGAAAATCGATAAATTAGCTGGACAGGTAGTTTTCGCCATCGGATTCATGTTGGTGTTGATTTTCGGGTTGTCACTCTATCGCGGCATGGAAGTCGGGGTAGCTATACGGTTTTTACTGTCACTGGCCGTTTCGGCCGTACCCGAAGGCCTGCCGGTTGCGCTGACTTTGGTGCTCTTGTTCAGTGTTCAGCGAATGGCAAAGCGGCACGCCCTGGTCCGACGCCTAAGTGCGGTTGAAACTTTGGGCCAGGTAGGCCTCATTGCAACCGACAAGACCGGAACCATGACCCGCAATGAATTGGAACTGGCGAAATTCGTCCCTTACGGCACAGACGACGACGGGCTGCGCCGCTTGCTGCGCCGTTCGCTTAGTACCCAGCATGGACATACGGACGATCCATTAGAGGCTCTTATCGCAAAATCCTTACCTGATGATTCGTCAGACAAAGACAAACCACTGGAAGCGCTGCCGTTTGAGCAATCCGACCGCATGAGCGGCGCGGTTTGGCAGTCTGACAATCATCGTATTATTTACATCAAGGGGGCACCGGAACATGTCATCGATGCCAGCGACCTCTCACGAAGCGAAGCCCGCCGAATCCACGAGGAGCTGACAGAGCTCTCGTCCCAGGGTTACCGAGTAATTGCTGTCGCCTATAAAACGACGCAGCTAGTTCGTCCCGCCTTGCACAACCTGCATGGTTTAACGTTCGCGGGTCTAGTGGCAATGGCTGACGGCATGCGCCCGGGGATACCGGCGGCGGTCCGGGCCGCGCAAGACGCAGGTATCAGCGTGGTAATGCTTACCGGTGACAACCCCGCAACGGCTACCACCATCGCCCGCGAGGCCGGAATAATCGGCGTGCAGGAGAATGCACTCCCCGGTACAAGCCTTCATAATTTGTCTCCCGATCAAATCCGCGACCGCCTGCTAACCACCCACGCTTTGGCGCGCGTCCTGCCGGAGCATAAATACGCCGTGCTGAGCGCCTACCACGGGCACCTCACGACTGCCATGACCGGCGATGGCGTCAACGACGTTCCGGCCTTGGTAAAAGCCGATGTCGGTATTTCGGTCGGACGGGGGAGCGACGCCGCCAAAGAAGCCGCCGACATAATCCTGCTTAACAACAGCTTTACCACCATCGTGGATGCGATTCGATCTGGGAGGGCCATACTGGCAAACGTTCGGAAGATGCTGATGTACTTGTTTGCTACGACGTTAGGCGAGGTGGGAACGATAGTGGGCGCCCTGCTGCTGGGTATCCCGCTCCCGGTTACAGCCATCCAAATCCTATGGATCAATATGATCACCGATGGCATTACGGTGATTCCGTTAGGCCTTGAGGCGCCTGAAATCGACCAGATGAAACAGCCCCCCGTAGCGGCAAACGCCCCGCTTTTGTCTAGTCGGCAGATTATCCGGGTGGGTTTAAGCGGCAGCCTGATAATAATTACCGTTCTTGGAATATTTTCAGCCTATCGGGCAACTAACCCTGACATCGCCCAGACCATGGCCTTCCTTTGCCTGGTTGTCATTCAGTGGGCCAATGCGCTATCCATGCGCAGCGAGCACACGCCTTTGTGGGGTGTTCTGCGCAAGCCCAATTGGGCTCTGACTACCGCACTGACTGCGGGAGTGATTATTCAGTCGCTCATGCAATTTACGCCGGCGCACATTCTACTCGAAACAAAACCGATTGGAACGGCCGAGGTCATAACTATTGCAACCGTGTTCGCCAGCTTCCTGATGGCAGCTGAACTAATCCGCCTAGTGACCCGCCCAGGCAAACCAATTGCGATTGAACGGCCGGCTACGGCTATCTTACCGGTTAGCCCGGAATCGGCTTAAGACAGCGCTCAAAAAGCCTCTTGCTGTTAGCTCTTCCGGCTGGAGATCATAGTACGGGGCTTGGGCATGCAATTTACGATATATGTGCGGAGATCCAGCAATTCGCGTTGGCAGCGCATCTTAGCCATAGACTCAACCACTTGCCTGGCAGCGTTAAAGACAAACCCTTTGAACTCGAATCGTAAGGTGCAGATCACTTCGGTTTCCTTCGGGGAATTCTCAACAAAATTAAACAGCGCACGGAACGAAATCAGGCCCGTCTTGCTGGATAACTCGATAAACTCGTTCTCAACCAAACGCTCCACGGCTACGGTTGAAGTATTTACCACGCCACACAGGCGGCTGGCGATGCGGAAGCGCAACCCCTCACGCATCACTTCCATCGGCGCTACGCTCACAAGGTTCCTGTTCCAAGCCGGTAAATTCGACAAATCCGTCAGCTCCCGATACACGTCGGCTCGAGGAAAAGGAAACACAACGAAGGTTGCAGATACGTACAACATGTTCTCTACGCTACTCCAGTGCCTGGCAATGTGCAATATACAGAAATATGACAATTAGAACCCGGGGACGTACAATGGTCTGAGATTATAATTTCGCAGGAATGAGGCAATCAAATGGCCAAGGATAAAGGTAAAAAAGAGACTAAGAAGCCTAAACAGCCGAAGAAGCCCAAGCTTCCGCCAGCTCCCGTAAGCAAAACGGAGTAGTCCGGTTGCTGGCTGTCGTGTTAAACTAGCCTCACAATTAAATATCCATATCAAGAGCGCAGCGAGGGACCTAGCCCGTTGACCTGCCGCCAACCTCAGCGCAAGCTGGACGGTGGTTCATCTAGCCCGTAAGGGGAGATATGAGGCTCAGAAAATGCCTTTCTTCACAACACGGGAGAAAGGCATTTTTATGTCCTACTCCACGTTCACGTCCGAATCAGTTTGCGCCGGTCATCCCGACAAGATTTGCGATCAGATAAGCGATGCTGTCCTGGACGCGATTCTGACCCGGGATCCGGACGGTCGTGTCGCGGTTGAAACCGTCGTCACCAAAAACCGCATTATCCTGCTGGGCGAGGTTACCACACATGCCAAAGTTGATTACGCCCAGATAGCCCGTGACGTGGTGAAGCGGCTGGGCTATACCCGCCCGGAATGGGGCTTTAGTTTCGACACGGCCGTAGTCGACGTTTACCTGCAACAGCAATCACCGGAAATCGCCCGCGGCGTCGATGACGACGGGGCCGGAGATCAGGGAATGATGTTCGGTTACGCCTGCCAGGAGACGTCTGAACTCATGCCGCTGCCTATCATGCTGGCCCACGCCATCGCCCGCGGGCTGGACGTTGCCCAAAATTCCACCCTTCCGTACCTGCGTCCTGACGGAAAGGCCCAAGTCACCGTGCGATACCGGAACGGCCAACCTGTCGGCATCGACCAGGTGACTGTCGCCAAACCTCATGATGAGGTTGTCAGCCTAGTGCAGGTCCAGGCCGACATCTACAGCCAGGTCATAGCACCGGCGCTGGCTGGATATGGATACCAGGTGGACGAGAAAGATATCGTGGTCAACGGTACCGGAGTGTGGCACCATCCCGGTCCGGCTGTCGACGCCGGGCTGACCGGCAGAAAAATCGTGGTTGATACCTACGGTGGATATGCGCGGGTCGGGGGCGGGGCGTTCAGCGGCAAGGATCCGTCCAAGGTTGACCGGTCCGGTGCGTATGCCGCAAGGTACATCGCCAAGAATATCGTGGCAGCAGGACTGGCCGAACGATGCGAGGTGGGGTTGAGTTACTATATCGGGGCTAAGGAAGCCGTAGCCCTGCGAATCGAAAGCTTTGGGACCTCAACCGTCAGTGAGGCTAAGCTTCGGGGATTTGCCGACGGGTGCATCCATACGTCCGTGTCCGGTATTATTTCCGCCTTGGCATTAAAGGAACAAAGATACGAAATGATTGCCAAATATGGCCACTTCGGGGGCAAGCATCCCTCCTGGGAAGCCGTTCCTCGGTAGGAGGTTCCGAGGATATCTCCCGGACAGAATATGCAATCTTGACGGAACAATGGCGGTTGAGAGCAAAAAAGTGTAAAATAGGCTCATGTGTGAACGATATACCTACATTCCGACCGCTTCTGAGGTAAAAGCCTACCAGGATGCAAACCTTGGCGACCTCTCTCCGAACTACAATGTCGCCCCGATGCAGAAGATGCCCGTCATTACATCTGACGGCCTTGAAGTCATGAAATGGGGCCTTGTCCCTTCAACGTCTAAAGAGTTCAAATCAAGTTTTACCAGCATCAACGCCCGCGGTGAAACGCTGGCGGACAAGCCAATTTACCGGACGCCTTTTAAGAAGTACCGGTGCCTTGTGCCCGCCAGCGGATTCTATGGATGGCAACAGCGACCAACCTTTAAGCAGTCGTATTATTTTTCATTAAAAGAACAAAAGAATTTCCATTTTGCCGGGCTGTTCGATGTCTGGTATGACGCTCAGAGCGTAGCGCATAAAAGCTTTACCATTATTACGACGTCGGCAAATAAGACCATTGAGGACGTTCAGGACCGCATGCCGGTAATTCTTCACCCCGCCGATGAGGCGCTATGGCTTGACTACGCGGCCGAACCGGAGGCCTTGCAGCTGCTCCTTCGGCCGTACGAAGACGATGACATGGTACGTTATGAAGTCGATCGCTCGGTTGGCAATATCAAGAATAATCACAAAGATTTGTTGTTGCCACTTAACAGCAAATAGATTCTCAGGCCGAACAGACGCTTAGATTTGAAAAGAGGCCGCCTTACATAACTGCAAGGCGGCCTCATGAGTTGAGGATCGGTCATTTTGGCTTTTTCCGTATTGAGGCTATATTGTCTAAAACCTCGCCGATGGCCTTTTTGGCCGCTCGTTTACTGCTCACGAACCTGGCTTTAAGAAGCCATTCGGCCACTTCTTCCTCATCTATTACCTTATTGGCGATTACCTGGTCATAGACCCAAGCCTTGGCCAAGTTGCCAGATTCCTTCTCTCTATTGCGATAGTATGCCAACAGCAGCAGACCGAGGCCGGCTGTACCTAGGCCGGCTGTTATCAGGCCGGTGGTCCTTTTCTTACTCGTCACGCGAGCCTCCGGAAATTGAATGAGCAACACCTGTACGAACTATGCATTTATCCAATTGGCATGTCAAGGAGTCCAGTGATCACACAACCTGATACAATACTCTAATGATTACCTACTACACCGATGGTTCGTGTACGCCAAATCCTGGTCCGGGCGGATTTGCCGTTATCAAAGAAATGAAACCGCACATTCTAGGCGGTGAAGCGGATTCGACGAATATCCGGATGGAGGGCAAAGCCCTGATTGCCGCACTCAGGGACGCGGCCGGAGAGCCCTGCGAAATATATTCCGATTCAGAATTCTGGATCAACGTCATCACTAAATGGTCGTTAACCTGGGAACGCAACGGGTGGAAGAAAAAGGGCGGGGAAATCAAGAACCTCGAAATCGTCAAAGAGGCCGTTATGCTGTACCGCGCTTCCCAGGCACATCTGATCTGGGTCCGCGGACATAATGATGATCCCGGTAATGAACTGGCGGACGTGTGGGCGAATAAGGCCCGTGAACAACATATGGCAAGCCAGCAAGCCTAAACCGCCTTGGAAGTTCTTCTAAATATCTTAGTTGTCGACCTAATTAGACTTAGGGGACACTAAGAGGCGCCCCCAATGCAAATCGATGACAAGTTATGGCTCTACAACAGTTTTTATATCGATATTGATGAACTGGGTCAATTAAGAATTGTAGGGCCTTACAATCATCTGTATTACGGATCGGCCGGAATATATGGCATCCAGATTACCGTCGGAAAAGTTGAACTGAGATTACATCAGCTGAGGCTTCATGTCTCATTGCGGCTTAAAGATGATTTTCTCCCGGACCCAGCCATGGGGCACATTCGTCAAGTGCGTGATGAAATCCAATTGTTTGGGGAGCCGACACGTAGTTTTGCCCATGTGAATGTGGAATCCCCAGGCCTGTTGGCGCCAACGAACATATCAGCAGAAAACACCGACGGCATACCGACAGTTCGCTACACCCGAGCCTATGGGGATCACTTTTATGGTGTGGTGATGACATTTGAAAAAGGCACCACGCTGCACCGGGACGATCTGCTCCGCGGCTTCAAGATCGTCGGCGCCGGGGGAGAAATTAAAGTAATCATCGATACTGATGCGGATGAAATACCAGAAACCTATGATGGTCAGATTTTTAACGAGGACGCCGAAGATGCCGTAACCCGGATGAAGGGCGTAAAAAACAAACGGCTCTGGAATCGTACGACAGCTGAAATCCAGCACCTCGTGCAGGGACGAAAAACCAGCGGCTTCGACTATGGAACCGTCTTCCCGCGGGATTGGATGGAATCAGCCGACCTCCTCAGTGACGAGCTGACTGACGAAACTTACCGCTTCATGTATTCGGAGTCGCTGCGTCATGTGAATGAGCGCGGTGCCGGGTGGCATGAAAACATCGTCGGTGAATTCTCTTACGAACGGCAACAGGAAATTGAGCACCTTTCAAGCGGTTTCGATATGTTCATTGACCCCGGTCATCCGGCTAGCCCGCAGTTCCGGAAATTACTGGAACAGTTGGACGAGCTGTTTGTGACGCGCCTGATGATCGATATTGAACCGCATTACCTGTTGGGGCTCAAACGGATGGCCTTTGACCAATTCAGCGCCGGAGACCAGATTAGGCTCCGCCACGTGGCGCGTTACATTATGAAGCGAGCCAAGCGTGAGCCGCTGGTTGCCTTCAATAAACTCGCCCTGCCATTTAAACGCCACCGTGGCGACGAATACTACCACGCAGGCAACTGGCGCGACAGCCTGCTGGCGTACCAGCGGGTAGGGCCCATGATCGCTCCCTATGACGTAAACGTAGTGTTCTATCCCGAGGCGCTCAAAATGATTGCCGCTCACGCAGATGAGCTCGAGATAGACGGGGATGAGGCTATGGACTTGGCGGAAGAGTGGTCGCACAAGGGTGAGCATTTTCGTTTTACGGACCGCAATGGCCGTTCGGTGATGGGCCTTGCCCTGTATGCGCCGGCCTCGACGACTGCAATCGAAGAATTCAAACTCCTACGAGTCGGGCACACTGATGAGGCCTATTCTCACGTTTACGGTACGCCTGAGCGCGCCGACGTTGTCAGTTTTGCGGAACGATTAATGATGCCGGAATACTTCTTCACTCCGTCCGGACCGCTGGTGGTTGGTGCCGGAATGGGATACGACCACTCGCAGTACCACGGCGAGGTAATTTGGACCAAACAAACGGCGTTCATCATCAAAGGCCTGCAAAAACAAGCAATAAGGGCCAAAAATGAGGGCTGGACGGCCGAAGAACAGAAACAGATCCATAACGCCGTTGTAACAACGTCCAATGCAAGCATAGACGCCTTTATGCAAATGGGCGCCATACCCGAGCTTCACTATGACGACAAGGGGAAACCGCGCCTTTACTCCGATCAGCCTCACCCCGAGGGACAAATGAACATGGTCCAACTTTGGAGCGCCGCCGGTGCGCGCGTGATATTGAAGGCGGTTTCTTAGCATTTATAACAATGATTGACACCGCTGACGCAGTTAAGATTACGCTCATGGCTCGAGGCCACGATCTAAGACTCGGCAAAGGAGAAACTCATGTCCAAGCGTAGATCTTTAAATGTGTTGTTTGTAATGCCTCCCTGTTTACCGACTCCACCGGAGGGATATGGTGGGATTGAAGCCGTTGCGGCGGCTCTGGTACCCGAATTGGAAGCGCAAGGTGCCCATATAACCATGACAACACCCTACGGATCAACCCTCAAAGTGAGCGAAAAGCTTCAGATTACCGAACCGCTTTACTCGATTCTGTCTCATCCGTATAATGATGTCGTTCCGGCCGTGGAGCTGTATATTGCGCGTGTGCTGGATATTATCCATCGCCGCAAGTTCGACATAATTCACGATTTCTCCGGCATGTTGTCGATTTTGAATTCCCTGAGCGCACCCCTGAATTCCGGCAACTACCCTCCGGTAATCCACACTATCCATGGACCGATTGCACCCTATGCAGAAACCTATAAATTGCTGCTTAAGATTCCCCGCCTAGCCTACACCGGAATTTCCAAGGCACAACTTAGTGCACACCCGTTCATGTGGCAGCGCACCCGTATCATCTATAATGGACTGAACCCAGCGGATTACCCAGTGGGAAGAGGCTCAAGCGGGCGTCTCCTGGTACTGGGACGCATCTGTGCCGATAAAGGTCAGGATCGCCTGGTTGATTACTGCGCGACGAACAAAGTCACTTTGGACATAGCTGGTACAGTGGCAGAAATTGCATCTATCGAGGAAATGGAGGCCGAAATCGCCAAGGGTAGCGCAAGCAAGATTACCAGCAAGGCTGACTTCAAAACGTTCCTGTCATTCAGGCACCAAATTGACGGGGAGGTTATTCGCTTCCACGGTAACGTCAGTGGCGAGCACAAACACCAGCTGCTCGGTGAAGCCACGGCACTCGTGGTACCCAACCGCTGGGAAGAGCCTTTCGGGATGGTCGCAATCGAGGCGATGGCCAGTGGTACTCCGGTCGTCGCAATGGCAACAGGGGCTATGCCCGAGCTCGTCGAGCATGGCGTCACCGGCTATCTGGCACAAACATGGGAAGAACTGTGTGAATATTTGCGCCCGGAGATGTTAGCGAAGCTGGATCGAAGCGCGTCACGCGCGCATGTCGAGGAGAACTTCTCAATTCCGGCCCTGGCACACCAATTCATCGAACTCTACACCGACAGCATCAATGCGGCCGATGCAACGTCAGCCAAGCTGATATCTGCCGCCAAGACTATGGATATGGCGCTGTACGAAAGGTTACCCGTAATTAAGCCTAAACCAGGCCTAAAGCGGGAGGACTAAGAACGGGCAATGTTCGCAGATGACGGCCGACCGTAAACTTTGCTATGCTAGTGTCAATGACAAGCGAGCCAACCTTCTTTTTCTACGATCTTGAAACCTCCGGGATTGATTTTACTACCCAACGTATCATGCAATTCGCAGGGATCCGTACCACTATGGATTTGGAGCCTATCGGCGAGCCGGTCAACCTGCTTGTCCGGCTTCCTGACGATATCCTCCCTGACCCCATAGCGATTACGATTACTGGAATTACGCCGCAACAGACCAAGCAGGGGCTGACTGAAGCGGCCTTCGTTGACTTCGTGCAAAACAATGTCTGCACGCCAGGCACCATCATGACCGGATTTAACAGTGTCCGGTTCGATGACGAGTTTCTTAGATATACCTTTTACCGTAATTTGGTTGATCCCTATTCCTGGGCGCACTCGGAAGGGCGTTCGCGCTGGGACCTGCTGGATGTTGTCAGAATGACACGAGCCCTCCGCCCAAGCGGTATCAACTGGAGTAATGATAGCGAGGGCGACCCGATTAATACGCTGGTTTCGCTGTCCAGCGCCAATAACCTGTTACATGCCAAGGCGCACGACGCCCTCAGTGATGTCGAGGCACTTATCGCGGTCTCACGGCTGATACGCGTCAAGCAGCCGAAACTGTTTGATTTCCTGCTTAAATTGCGATCAAAAAATGAAGTAGCCACCGTCATCAAGCCATCCGCTCCCGAACCATTCGTCTATACCTCGGTAATGTACGGACGGGCGCACCAGTTTACAACAGTTGCTATCGTCATAGGCGAGGGTGAGTATGGCTCATCCATCGTTTACGATCTCAGATACGATCCAACGGAATTCACGTCCCTGACCGAGGATGAGCTCTGTGACCGGCTGTACAGTAAGACTGCTGACCTTAACACCAAAGGTATCAAACGCCCGCCCGTCAAAACGCTGCACGCTAACCGCTGCCCGGCAGTAGCTCCTCTTGGCACACTCGATGAGGCCGCCGCCGAGCGAATCGGCTTAACTTCTGAAACCGCTCTGGCTAATCTCAAGAAATTGGAGCTTAGCGGACTGGTACCCAAACTAATAGCCGCTGCCACCCGGAAGCGGGAGTTCGCTGCGCGTGACGATGTAGACGGTGCGCTTTACGGCGGTTTCGTCGGCGATAATGATAAGCGTCAGTTGACGGAGATAACCAAAGCCTCGCCCGAGCAAATGTCTCATCTGAAGCCAAAATTCAGTGATAAACGTTTGCCGGAGCTGTTTTGGCGCTACCGCGCACGCAACTATCCCGACAGCTTGTCGCCACAGGAGCAGACCAAATGGGATTCTGAGCGGGCCGCGCGGATCAATGCCGGCCTGCCGGCGTTCACCAAGAAGTTTCAGTCGGCGTTACAAACGGCTACGCCGCTCCAGGCATCGGTGCTTGAGGATCTCCGCCTGTGGGTGGAAAGTATTTTTCCGGTCGACTAGGGTTATTTCTTGCGGTTGAGGCGATGGAGCTTGGCCACTTCAAGCCTGACGGCGTGACGTCCGGCCAGCTCGCGTGATTTGCGGACATCATACACGGACTTAGCTTTGGCCTTCATGGTCTCAGCCCGCTCCAGGGCGGCCTTGACCTCGGACTCAATCATGTCTTCCCCAGGTTCGGCCTCGTCTGCCAGCAGGCGCACCAGTTCATCTGTCACCTCAAGCAAACCCCCGAAGGCGGCGAAATACTGAATTTTGCCATCATCAAAATGCAGGGCAACCGGACCGGGAACGGCAATCGTCGTCAGGGGCTCATGCCCCGGCCTCACGGCAATCTGGCCGGCCGCCGTCTTAAGCGACACCTCTGCTACCACCCCGCGGTACTTAACACCCGTTAAGGTGAGAAGTTCAAAATCCATTATTTCTTTGCCTCACCTATGACGGCGCCCTTCATATAGAAGGCGGATTCCGGTTTGTCGTCGTGTATTCCATCCAAGATTTCACGGAAGCCCTTAATCGTATCTTCAAGCTTCACGTATTGGCCGACGTTGCCCGTAAACACCTCTGCCACAAAGAACGGCTGGGTCAGGAAACGTTGGATGCGGCGGGCGCGGGCAACCGTCAGCTTGTCTTCATCGCTCAACTCATCCATTCCCAGGATGGCGATGATGTCCTGCAGGTCCTTGTAGCGCTGCAAGATACGCTGAACGTCGCGAGCGACGTTGTAGTGCTCTTCACCGACAACTTCCGGATCCAGGATCGTCGAGTTGGAATCAAGCGGATCGACGGCAGGGTAGAGTCCTAGTTCCGTAAGCGCCCGATTCAGGGAAATCGTCGAGTCAAGGTGGGCGAAGGTGGTGGCGGGAGCCGGGTCGGTCAAGTCGTCGGCCGGTACGAACACGGCCTGGACAGAGGTGATGGAGCCTGATTTGGTCGAAGTGATGCGCTCCTGGAGGGCGCCCATCTCCTGCTGGAGGTTAGGCTGGTAGCCCACGGCCGATGGTAAGCGGCCCAGCAATGCCGATACTTCAGCCCCGGCCTGGGTGAATCGGAAGATGTTGTCAATAAACAACAACACGTCGCGGCCGGCGTCGCGGAAACCTTCGGCAATCGTGAGGCCGGTCAGCCCCACGCGCAGACGGGCGCCGGGCGGTTCGTTCATCTGGCCAAAGACCAGGCTAGTTTTGTCGAGCGTGCCGGATTCGGCCATTTCGGTATAAAGGTCATTGCCCTCACGGGTTCGCTCCCCGACGCCGGCGAACACGGAGTTTCCGGAGTGGAATTTGGCAATATTGTTGATGAGTTCGGTAATCAGCACGGTCTTACCTACGCCGGCACCACCGAAGAGACCGACTTTGCCGCCCTTGGTGATCGGAGCTATCAGGTCGATGACTTTGATGCCGGTTTCCAGGATTTCAATCTTACCGCTCTGCTCATCGAAACCGGGCGGGTCACGGTGGATGGACGCCATTTGGCCGCCCTTAATTGGCGGCTTGCCGTCAATCGGCTCACCGATGACGTTGAACATCCGCCCGGTGGTTTCATCACCAATCGGAACCTGAATCGGTGATCCGGTAGCCGTGATGGCGCCGCCGCGTCGGAGTCCGTCGGTTGAGCCGAGCGAAATAGCCCGTACGCTTGTCTCACTGAGATGCTGGGCCACTTCAAAGTAAACTAGCTTTCCGTCAAGTTCCACGGTTAACGCGTCATAAATCGCGGGTAGGCAATCGGCCGCAAACTCGGCGTCAATTACAACTCCGACGATCTGGATAATTTTTCCTTGCTGGGTTTTGGTTGTGGCCACGGGTGCCTCCTTTAATCTTTCATTGCTTCGGCGCCGGCACTGATTTCGGAAATCTGCTGGGTAATCGCTGTCTGTCGAGCGTTATTGTAAGCCAAGGTCAGGTCGTCGATGAGGTCCTTGGCGTTATCGGTCGCATTCATCATCGCGAGCATTCTTGATGCTTGCTCGCCGGCCTGTGCGTCCAGAATAGCTTGCAGGAGCAGGGCCTCAAGGATGCGTCGGGTGGCGTGATCAATCAGCCGGTCGGGGTCAGGTTCCAGCTTAGTTTCAACTGCATTACCCGCTGGCGGCAGCACCGGCAGGAGCCGTTCGCTCACGACCTCTTGGCGGACAGTGGAGTGAAACCGCGTGTAGATAATGTCCACGACGTCGACAGCTTCGCTCAGAAACAAATCTATAGCCTCACGCAGGACCGGACGGGCCAGACCCAGGTCGGAATCGTCCTGTTCGAGCTCATAGGCCGCCAGCTCTTCCACTCCCGGCGTACGCGCAACATGGAGTGCTGCGTGTTTGCCGATGCACAGCGCTAGCTGCGGTACTTTATATGAGGCAACGTTCAGGTCCAGCTGGCGTAAAACATTGCCATTATATGCGCCGGCCATACCGTGATCGCCGGCTATGATTATCGTGAGGACATTGCGTACCTGACGTACCTGATAAAGTGAATGCACCGACAGGGCCCTGCTGCCTCCCAGGTGCTCCAGGAGTTCACGGGCTGCGGCCGTGTACTGCTCAGGACCCTTAGCCAACTTCTGATACTTACGGAGCTTGCTCGCTGCCACCAGCTGCATCGCCTTGGTTATCTGGCGCGTACCGCCAACCGAGCGAATACGACCTTTAACTGCTTGCAGCGTTGCCATGGCTTAATTCTTCTCCTTGGCGTAAGTGGCGGCAATTTTCTTGCCAGCGGCAATGATAGACTCGACGGACTCAGTGCTGGGTTTATTGCCATCGTTGAGCTCTTTAACGATCGCCTTATGGTGCTGGTTCATTTCACTGATCAGACTATGGACCGCCGATTGGGCGTTTTCGGTTTCAAGGCCATCAAAGGCACCTTTGGTAGCGGCCGTCAGGGTAATAACCTGGTCGGCCACGCTCATCGGGTGGTACTGCTTCTGCTTAAGCACTTCAGTCAACAGGCTGCCGCGGGCTATTCGCTGTTTGGTGTCCTCATCCAGGTCGCTAGCAAACTGAGCGAACGCGGCCAGGTCGCGGAATTGAGCGAGATCGATACGCAGGCTCCCGGCGACGCTCTTCGTGGCTTTGGTTTGAGCGGAACTACCGACACGGCTGACCGACAACCCAACCGATATGGCCGGGCGAATGCCCTGATAGAACAAGTTGCTCTCCAGATAAATCTGACCGTCGGTAATTGAAATGACGTTGGTGGGGATATAGGCGCTGACGTCGCCGCCCTGGGTCTCGACGATCGGCAATGCCGTCAGACTGCCGCCGCCCAACTCGTCGTTGAGCTTGGCCGAGCGCTCCAGGAGGCGCGAATGGAGGTAAAAGACGTCGCCTGGGTACGCTTCGCGACCCGGTGGGCGCCGGAGCAGCAACGACATCTGGCGATAAGCCACCGCGTGCTTGGAAAGGTCGTCGTAAATCATGAGGGCATGATCGCCGTTATCACGGAAATACTCGCCGATGGCGGTACCGGCGTAAGGCGCCAAGTACAGTAAAGCCGCCGGGTCGGCTGGGCTGGTAGCGACCACGATGGTCTGCTCCATGACACCTTCGGATTTGAGGCGCTCAACCAGGGCGGCAACTTTAGACATTTTCTGTCCGATGGCAACGTAGACGTTGATTACGCCCGTCTTCTGCTTCGTCTGGTTGATCATGGTATCGATGGCAATGGCGGTCTTACCGGTCTGGCGGTCACCGATGATTAGCTCACGCTGACCGCGGCCGATCGGGACCATGGTATCGACAGCGATGATGCCGGTGGCCAGGGGTTCAAAGACACTCTTGCGGGCCATGACGCCGGGGGCAGTGCGTTCGATTGGACCGGTGGCGTGGGTTTTAATCGGGCCCATGCCGTCCAGGGGCTTGCCCAGTGGATCGATCACGCGGCCAACGAGCTCCGGACCAACCGGGACTTCCAGGACTTCACCGGTCAGCTTGACGCGTGCTCCGGCCTTGATGTCGCGTTCCTGGCCAAGCAGGACCGCTCCGATTTCGTCCTCGTAGAGGTTTAGGACGAAGGCCTTGACCGGACCGGCTTCGGACTCAATTTCGACCACTTCGCTGAAGCCGCATTCGGTCAGGCCGTAAATCCAGGCGACTCCGTCGCCGACTCGGGTGACGATGCCGGTTTGTCCAAGGCCGCTCGCGGACGTTAGTCCCGCGATGGCAGCTTGCAGCTCGCCGGTCAACTCTTTGATATTCAGATCACTCATCGGCTCATTCCTTCTACTAGATTTGCGAGTTTACTATGGACGCTGCCATCCAATATGGCAGTCGGCGTTTCAATACGGACGCCGCCGATTATACGCGTGTCTACGACCTCGCTGAGCTCAATCGTCGTCGCACCGGTTATTTCTTTCAGATAGGCCTCAATACCGGCTCTGGCAGGTGAGGTCAACGGTCGGGCCGTCGTTACTACGGCGTAGAGATAGTTGGACTGGGCGATAATCCTGGCGACGTCCTTACTCAGATAAGCTGCTTGCCGGACTTTACCGCTGGAGAGTAGCCAGGCAGCGGCCTCATTCATGGCCTGCGTCCTACCGGAGGTAAGATGACCTGCGACATATTGCGCGACTTGCAGGCGTGTCATGATTGCTTCGTCTCCAAGCTGCGCTTGATAAGCTCGGAGTCTTGGGGGGTATCGAGCTTGGATGCCAGGACGACCTCGGTGGCCTGAGCCACCAGTCTCGCAGTTTCGACCTTAAGGGTTTGTCGGGCCGCCGCAACGTTGATGTCCAGTTGATCGTTAGCCTCGGCCATGATGCGTTTGGCCTGGACGTCGGCCTTCGAGGTGGCCTCGCTGATCATCTCGGTAGCTTCGGTCTTGGCATTGGACAGGACCTGATCCGCCGAGGTTCGGGCGGCTTCAATCATGTCCTCGGCCGATTGCTCTGCTGCCGCTAAATGCTCCTTGGCTTCACGTTCAAACTTTGCGGCAGCCTGAAGTTCGTCCTGTTTGGCATCCAACGCTTTGAGCAATACCGGATAAACGAATTTTCGCAGGATGGCTAAAATCACGAAGAAAGCCAGCGTGTTCAGCAATAAGGAACGCCAGTTAATTCCTAGGGCGACCAATAGGCCCCCAGAGGACGATGCGGATGCCAGGAAATACAGGGGATGCATATTATACCGGGAGGAACCGGATAATAAGCGCGACAACCAACCCGATGATGGCGAGGGCATCCACGAACGACATGGCAAGGATCATGAGCGTGCGCAGCTCGCCAAGGGCGTCCGGGTTACGGCCGGCGGCGTTAAGCGCCGCAGCTCCAACCAGTCCGAGACCGATAGCGGCGAAACCGGCGGCAATTGCGTATGTGAGACCGAAAGCGAGGGATTCCATAATGAACCTTTCTATAATTCTTATATTTGAGCAGACGGGACCAATTCAGGTGACGTCTTCTTGTCGTTCACCGTCGCAACATCCCCGTGTTCCAAAGTTCCGAGGGACACGAATACGACCGTGAGCATAAAGAAGACATAAGCCTGAACCGCACCGACGAACAACTCCAGCAACATGAACACCGGCAGCGCCAACGGCGCCAGCCAGGAAGTAATAAAGGCTATTACCACCAGAAGCACCTCGCCGCCGAAGATGTTACCGAACAACCGCATCGCCAGAGCCACGAGCCTGGAAAACTCGGCGACGATTTCCAATATACCGGCAAAGGCGGTCATGGGATCCTTGAGGGGATTCATGAAATACCGCCCCAGGTTACCCTTGAAGCCGTGGATCCGGATGGCCCAGACCTGTGCGGTAACCATAGTTATAATTGCAAGCGCCAGCGTAAAGTTCAAGTCCGCCGCCAATCCGCGGAACAACGGCTCACCGTGGAAGGTTACCGGCCCTACGAACGGCAGCAACCCCATCCAGTTGTTGATGATGATCACGAAGAACATAGTTATGGCCAGCGGCGCCAGCTGTTTGGCTCGCTTCCGACTGCCAATTACGTCTTCGGCGGTTTTGAACAGACTTTCAAAAATCCACAGGACCGCGATGGAAATGCGGTTATAACGTCGGCTCTTGATGCGGCCACGGACGTAAAACAACAGGGCCAGAAGGGTAGTTACACCAATAACCCCGAGCATCGTAGAGTTGGTAATCAACAAGGGACCGGCCTGAAAAATAGGCGCGGCAACAAGCTCAACGTGCGGGCCACCGGCGGCGGCTAGGAAATTCACTTAATCTTACCAATCTGCTGTTTAATGAGGAGGGCCGAGACTCCCAGTCCAAGAAGGACGCCCGCAAGCGTGAGCCATGGCCGCGTTCCCAGGTGAATGTCGCCGAATATTCCGGCGGCCACAAAGGCCGCGCTCGGGACGAGCATCCGCCAGGTTGTGTCCCCGAGTGTCACAAGAAGCGCCACCGTTGTGGCGCGATCGGGCTTTTGTCGGGGGGTCGGCGTATCGCTCATGTACCCCGACACCATACCAAAATTTCGCCGTTCAATCAAACGGCGAAACCGTTGATGATGTACTAAACCCGATCCAGAACTACGAGCGACTCCAGATGCAACGTGCCTGGATAAAAGTCATAACCCCTTAGATTTGATGGTTTGTAATTGCCCTGCAGCAACTTGACATCGCGGATTTGAGTGACCGGGTTACAGGATAAATATATTATTCGGGTGGGTTTGGCTTCCAATAAGAACTCGATCACCTTGGAAGTCAGCCCGTTGCGAGGAGGGTCGACGATGACCGTATCGACGCCGCGCATTATTTCGGGGTTCATTTTTTCTGACGGCGTAGCAAAGGCTTCATAATTCGTCAGCCCGTTACTCAGTGCGTTCTGATTCGCAAGCTTAACGGCCGATGCAGAAATTTCGATCCCAACGACTTTCCCCGCAATTTTCGCGACGGGTAGCCCGATAGTGCCAACACCACCATACAAGTCGGCCACAAACTGCTTACGCTCAATATGTCGCATAATATCTGCAAAAGCATGGGCGAAAGCCGGCGGGTTTACCTGAAAGAATGAATCCCAGGGGTAGGAAACGGTCACTTCGCCGACAGTTTCGGTGAGCTCTGAGATTCCATGCGACCAGAGAGGCTTAAAGGTATCCGGCAACTGCTTTAATGCAACGATAATCCCATCAACGGGCAGTTCAGCCAGCGGGGCAAGTTCACAGGCGGCTTTTTCGCGCAGAACTACCACCGCAATAATCTGACCGGCGGAACTTTCCCGCAGAATGAGTGATTGGGCGACTTTTTTCAGGTTCAATTCGTTGAGTCCTGCCAGCACGGCGGTTGCAGCGTCGTTCAGGGCGTTTGAGCCCAACAGGCAGCCATCCGGAGCCATCACGTAACGGTCGGAAGTACCGCGGGTATGAAAGGCCAGCTGTAATTGACCCTTGATATTCACCAGGCTGAATTCCAGCTTATTGCGGTAGCCGAACTGCTGGGGCGAAGCCGCAAAATCATCTACCGGTAAGGTCAGTTCAGGCCGGCCGTAAATTTCGGCAAGCATTTGCTTTTTAAGTTCAATTTGGTAGGTGTAATCAACTCCCTGCCAGGGGGAACACGACAGGAAATGTTCCTCGCGCGGCTCATGCCGATGAGAGGATGACGTGATGATTTCTTCAACGGCGGCTTCCGCCCAGCTCTTCTTTTCTCGGATCACCCGGACCTTGGCAACCTCACCCGGAAGGGGACCAACGCAAAATAGGGCTTTGTCATTCCAGAAGGCCATGGCTTTGCCTTCAGGTACGATACGGTCGAAGTGGGGGAAATCATTCATCAGCTTATCATAGCGTACTTACGGCCAGTATCGTATTATTACATGGAACCATTTGGGTAAGTAACTAACGGAAACGTCTAACTATGCTCTCCACGCTTAGCCGCCGGGCAAAAATCGGAATCCTCATCAGTATCATATCCGGCATGTTTTTAGCCGCCCTGGACCAGACTATTGTCGGGACCGCCCTGCCGAAAATTGTTGGTGACCTCAAAGGAGCATCCGAGCTGTCTTGGGTAATTTCAGCTTACCTGCTGGCTACGGCCGTTTCCGTGCCAATTACATCTAAGCTGTCCGATATTTACGGCCGTAAGGTGATGTTCTATTTCAACGTCATCATATTCCTGGTTGGATCGGTGCTGTGCGGAGCGGCCCAGAATATGGCCTGGCTCATTGCCGCACGGGCCCTGCAGGGCATCGGCGGGGGCGGCCTCCTGACGGCGGCCTTCACGATCATCGCCGATATTTTCCCGCCACGCGAGCGCGGTAAATGGACTGGCCTGATTGGTGCCGTATTCGGTATCGCATCGGTCATCGGACCGCTATTGGGCGGCTACCTAACCGACAATTTAAGCTGGCGTTGGGTGTTTTACGTCAATATCCCGGTAGGCGTCATAGCCTTGGTTGTGGCGACCATCTTCTTGCCGAACATCAAGCGCGACAGCCATGGCTCCATCGATTATTGGGGCTCACTTGCCGTTGCGCTGGGCGTCTCGCCGCTCATTTTGGGACTCGTCTGGGGCGGTACCAAGTACGCGTGGAGCAGCCCGCAGACCCTGGGGCTGTTTGCCGCCAGCGCCGTATTCCTGGCGATATTCGCCTTCATCGAGAGTAAGGCTGCCGACCCGATTTTGCCGCTGCGCCTATTCAAGGATAAGACCTTCGCCTTGGTGAACCTCATCATAATGCTGGCCTCAATCGTCTTCTTTGGCGGCATCCTGTTTATTCCGCTCTTCGTTCAGGTGGTTATCGGCCAAAGTGCTACCAACTCCGGACTGGTGCTATTGCCTTTGAGCGGAGCACTAGTTCTGATGAGCGTGGTCTCAGGGCAGTTGGTGGCCAGAACCGGCAAATTCAAGCTACTTGTTCTGGCATCATTCATTATGGCAGCTGTCGGTGCGTTCCTGCTCAGCCGGATTACGGCCAGCACCACCAGCGGCACCATCGTCCGCGACATGATTATCTTGGGGCTGGGAATCGGGGCTACCTTTTCGATCCTGCCCCTGGTTGTCCAGAACGCCTTTAGTGCCCGTGATATAGGTGTAGTCACCGGATTGGTTACGTTTTTCCGGACCATCGGCGGAGCGATTGGTGCCAGCATTTTAGGGACGGTATTAAACAACCGCCTGGAGTCCGGCCTGGCTAGCATACCTAGCGGCCAACTGCCCGAACCGCTTCACGCGGCCCTGTCCAATCCTAACGTCGTCCAAAGCCCGAAGGCCATCGATGGGATAATCAGCGGTTTGCCACCCTTCCTCAAACTGGCGGCACAAAACTTCATCGCCCTGACCAAAGAGCCACTGGCGTTCGCAATCGCCTCGGTGTTTACAGTAGGCATGGCAGTGGCGGCAATTTGCTTCGTGGTTTTCCTCTTCGTCGAAGAGAAGGAGCTGCGTACGTCCAACGATCACAGCCCAATCGAGACTTAACCGGTTACTCGCCGGCGAATGATGCCAGGACTAAGTCACGAGCCTCGGCCAGGTCAGCCAAAATGATGTCTGCTTCCGCCTCATCGATAGGCGTTAGGACCTTGCGTTGGGCAAGGACGATATCATCATCCCGTACCAGATAATGCTTGAAGTATTCGCTCTCGCCCAAATCGGATGATATTTCTATCAGCCATTCGAACGGCGGGCGGGCCGACGGCCGCGTCACGGACAGCTTGAATTTGTTGCCCGCCTCGTCCAGGATCTCAGCCACCTCAAGAACCAACAGATCTATTTCGTCCATTGCCAACGCCTCGCCCAGCACCGGCTTCTTGTCCGGCATGAGTTCAAACAGGGCCAAAGCCTCGCGTCGTATCTTGGCGTCTAGGTCGCGTGATGCGGCTGGTCCAAATTCCCGCATAATCTAGCGCTTCCCACCTTTACGCAACGAGTCGCGGATTTCTTCCAGCACTATCAGCTGGGGGTCCTTGGCCACTTCCTCGGTTTCGCCCTTGGCGGCTCGCCGGTTGGCGAGCTTAATCAGGTGGTTCATTGGCTGGACCACAAAAAAGAAGACCACTGCCGCGATGATCAGAAAGGCGATCAGCTGGTTCAAAAATTCTCCGTATAGAAATTCACTGTTATTGACGGTAAACTTCAGGCCGCCGAAATTCGGCTTTCCGCCGATTGCGGCAATGAGTGGTGTAATCAGGTCCTTGACCATTGCCGTTACCACTGTTCCAAATGCGGAACCGATGACGACCGCTACGGCCAAATCGACGACGTTACCGCGGAGCAAAAACGTCTTAAAATCTTTGAGCAATGTAAATATTCCTTATAATTTATACTAGGATAGTAACACGGGGATGAGGAACAATCCGTTAGAGGCAGCTACCACTGGTACGACCGGACAACTAATGCGATGATACGTTCATGATAACCCCAGTGGTCGGAACACCGGCTCCTAATTTCACCCTCGTTAGCCATGACGGTTCGCTGTTCATACTAGCTGACGAGGTGAAAAAACATCAAGTGGTGCTGGTTTTTTACCCAATGGATAGCTCACCGATCTGCGATAATCTGCTCAGCCGAATCAACAAAGATGTGGATGAGTTCGCGGCCGCCGGGCTTAAGATCGTCGGCATAAATTTTGCCGAGCCGGATGCACACGGTCGCTATACGAACAAGAAATCCCTACGAATGCCTCTCCTGTCAGACCAGCGCTTCCGCGTGGCTGAGGCCTATGACAGTTTGTTCTCCATCGGACCGATAAAGGTTATTCGTTACAGTGTCGTCGGCATCGACAAGAACGGGCTCATTAAATATTTCAAGCGCGGCCGGCCAGACAACGCCGAGATAATCGCCGGAATGCAGACGTCATCCGCTATAGTGGCACCGAATACGGAATCTCTGTTACAATAGCGAACAATGACCGAACAAGTTCATACCTCATTTCTTATCAGCGGACGGATTAGGCGACGTACCGCCACGGTCGCCGGCCTGGTGCTGACGATTATTTTGGCTTTGATTACTGCCTATAACGACCCCGGCTCCCGAACAGCCATCATCCAGTCCCAGCCAGGAATGTTTACGGTCACCCATGTCAATGACGGTGACACCATTATCGTCAGGCAGGCCGGAGGCGGGGAAGAGACGGTCCGTTTTCTGGGAGTCGATACCCCGGAGGTAAAGGACCCCCGCAAGCCCGTACAGTGCTTCGGTGAGGCTGCCAGTGCCCATACCAAGGCGGTAATTGCCGTCGGCAGCGGCGTGCGACTGGCGCCCGACCCTGAGGACACCGACCGTGATAAATACGGCCGCTTGTTGCGTTACGTCTATTTACCCGACGGTACGCTCTACAACGCCCAACTGATAAAGGACGGCTACGGCTTCGCCTACACCGTGTTTCCGATTACTAAATTAGACGAATTCAAAGCCCTGGAGGTCGATGCCAGGAGTCATAACCGCGGCTTATGGGGCGGCTGCAAAATTGACGAATCAAGCAAGATTAAACAGACTGCTGGCACCAAATAGCTCTTGCGAACATAAGCCGAACATGATAGTATTAACCTACTCCATCCGACCCTAGGAGAGCACATGATAACGCTGGACGATTACCAAGCGCTACTCGGCCGCATGCTCGACCCGAAGCAACCAAACTACACCTACCTCTCGTACCACCGGAAGGCCTGCAGGATAGTTATCGATGCCGCTCCAAAGGGAATGCGGACGCGTCTGGCGGCAACGTTGCTGCAGGAGGCATTAACTCAGGAAATAAATGTCAAGAGACCGGACATTTTTGACGAGCTTAACTGGCGCTACGGCTTAAGCACGTACCTTGGGCAACAAAAACGCCTACTCCGCCAACTGCTGAACTTGATGCTTTGCATCAAGCTGTCCCGACCGGAACATCTGAGTTGGGTGACAGATCTGGCTGAGAGATCCGGCGCAGAGAGATCCGCGATAATCATCGATTATGCGATGGTCGAGTCTGTAATCCGCAGGTATGACGGCCACGACTTCGACGCGTTCAGAATCTTTGCGAAGTCGCACCTCGACGGATACCAGCTGGATAGGCAGTTGGCCCAGATAGATCGGACCGAGCAACACCACCTCACCTGGCAGCGGGAGGAAGATCGGCTCAACTATCCAGGGTAATTCTTCAAACTAAAGGCCGATCCAGCAATGGATCGGCCGTTTAACTCAGTACAGGAATGTTTATTGTTGCCGTTAGTTGGCCTTCTTAACGTCGAACAGCGCTTCGGCCTTGCCGATGCTGGCCTTGAGAATAACCGAGCGGGTCTCGCCCTGATCGTCGGTTATCTGGGTATTCTGGGTCTCACTGAAATAAGTTACAAGATGGTGGCTCATGATTTCCTGGAGGTCTTTAAACTTGAATTTGAGCTCTTCGAGCTCGCTGTTGATTAGTTGGTAATCCTTGTCGGCCTCGAGCATCTTCTTGGCAGTTTGGCGCTTGACGCCGGCTTCTTTGAGCTCTTCCTGAACGGCGCGGTACTCGTCATTCTGCTCGGCGACGTCTTTGAGGTCGTCTTTGATGGTCTTCATCTTGCCTTTTAGTTCAGCCAGTTCAAGCATTAGGCGGTGAATGGCATCAAGGGTGGTTTTATCTTCGGTTGCTTCCATGGGACTCCTGGGGTTACAGATATAGCGTTAGCGCTATGATACCCGCGTCGCCGGAATTTGTCACCACCGGATGAGGGAATTAATCCTCACGGTACGGCGCGGGGTTGGGCCCGATTATAATCAATTCCTCCTGAGCCCGCGTCACGGCGGTATATAGCCACCGCCGCCAGTCCTCATCGCTGCTGCGGCCAAAGCGCTCTTCAAACAACAGCACCCGCTGGCTCTGCGAACCTTGCGCTTTGTGGACCGTCAGTGCATAGCCAAAATCCCATAAATCCCCGCGCTCACCATTAGGAGCCAACGGAACATCCTTAACCGTAGTTGCCGCGCCGAACTGGCCGCGCAGGATATACCCGGAATAAGTGTAGTCCTCACCGTCCAGCTCAATTTCGGCTTCGTACCACGCGCCGTCCTCATCAAGCAAAGCCGGCGTCACATGGACTATCCGGCCGATCATGCCATTGAAAATGTGCTGGCTCCGATTATTACGCAGGCACACCACCTGATCACCCGACTGCGGATCGGGCGATTCCAAATCGCGGTAGGAGCGAATAGCCTGGTTCAACTTCACGCGGGTGGCATTATAGCCGCACAGGATCAAGAGGTCGCTCCGCCAGCTTTCGAGCAATTCCTGGACCATGATTCCGGTTTCCGGCTGGGATTTGTCCAGTTTCATTACACCGGTACCGTAAACGGTAACCGGGAGGGCTCCCGATTCACGCGCCAGCGTTGCGACGTCGATGATTGGCGAGCCTTTAGCCTGACGGAATATTCGCTCCAAACGGATCTGCGGATCCTTCATCAGACTGAACGTCGAACCAACCGGAGGGAGCTGGCCATGGTCGCCGACGGCCAGGATAGGGATCCCGAAGCTTAACAAATCATCCCAGATCGCCGCGTCCACCATGCTGGCCTCGTCGACGATGATAAGGTCGCGCTCAAGGCTTTCCTTGCGCACCCATACGGGCGAGGAGCCATTGTCTTTTTCGGCCGTCGTGTAAATGAGGGAATGGATCGTGGAGACAGAGTCGTCCTTGCGCGGTACATTCTGGTCGCGCAATCGCTCAGTTAGTACGCGCGCCGCCTTGCCAGTATAAGCACAGAACGCCACGCGCGCACTGTCATCGTGCTGGCGCAAGGCCTGTCGCAAATAGGCGATGAGCGTGGTCTTACCGGTACCGGCATACCCTCCCAGCGTTAAGTAAGGCGACGAGCGGGTCCGGTACCAGGCGCCTATTTGCGTTAGGGCCGCGGCTTGATCTTGAGAGAGGGTATATGCCATGCCTCCATTATGGCATGCCCGCATGCTCACAAAAACTGTTGGCCCGCAATACCGCGACATTGGATGTTCCGCCAATGCTTGCCGGGAACGCAATCAGTAAGGTTGCAACATAACGTGGTGGAGGTTCGACATGAACGATAGGGATATGGCTTGGCAGGAACGTCGCTTGGAAGAGATTCTCTTCTCCAATTCCGATGCCAACAGTAAGGTACAACAGATTATCCGGTTGGGTTTTGAGCCGGAAACAGCTGATGCTCTCGTGGAGCGGCATCAGATGGGCATGGACGCTCCAGTGTATTATGAAACTCTGGACTACAAAGCCGATTACGAGCCGACTGAACACGATAGGAAGCGTGGTAGGGACACCAAAGAGGCCTGAACGTAGCCACACCGGTGGCGGACGCGTATACTCTTGCGTATGGCAGAAATACCCATTTTTGAACGTCAGTCTCAGGAGATCCTGTATCAGAAGGTTCTGTGGAACCGGCCGGTTTCACGACTTGGAGCCGGCCGTCTGTTGTTGCCCGGCGGCCACTCCGGCCAGTTCAGTCTGGTAACGGGCATCCATCAGGTCGCCGAAGCCAGCGGCGCCGGGGAGTGCGTGGCCGCCCTGCCCGACAGCCTGGTCAAGATCCTGGGCGGGGCCCCCAACACGACGTTCGTTGCCTCAAGCCCCTCCGGCTCGTTGGGTCGGGAAGCTTTGGCACGTCTTATTGAGCTTGGCGAAGACGCTGACGCGATTATGATCGGCGCCAACCTGTCCAATAACAGCCTGACGACAATTCTGATTGAGCGCTTGATGGCAGAATCGGCGCGACCCGTCATCGCGTTTGAGGACGCTTTGGTGAGCGTACAACATGACCTTAAGGGGTTAGCCGAACGCCCTGGCAATTTACTAATCGTCACCATGCCGGAAATATTCAAACTAGCCGCGGCTTTGGGAGTTGGAATCACGATTCGACGGGACGGCGGAATTCTCAACAAACTGGAAATCATCCGTGACGTGGCAGCCGTATCAAAGTGCGACTACGTCGTGTACGGCAGCGAGATTATCATCAGTGTCGACGGGAAACTAGGCGTCTCAGAGGTCAACTACCGCTTAGGCCAGTTACCGGCAATGTATTATGGCACTTTGGGCGTGTTCTGGACGCAGAACTCCAAACAACGCTATGAAGGACTCATGACTGGAGCCTACGTACTAGGCCAAGTCAGCAGGCGGATATTTAGCGATCCCAAACATCGGCCGTCGCTTACCGAGGGCACGGCGGCCCTACGAGAACTACTCAACGAATCATTTTAACGGTTATTTTGCCGCGGGGAGCTGGTTGGGTGGTGTTTGAGTCTGGGTCCCGGGAGCCTGCGGGGCGGCGGAATTGTCGCCCATACTGAAGAGGCTGGCAATCCCGTTAACGATACCGCTTACCGCTTGGCCCACCTTATCCAGGAACCCCGCAGGTGCTCCCGGCAGGGCTGCCTTACTTGCAGTCTGGTTGTTAACCGGAGCAGTAGGGATAGTTGGTACCGGGTCGACTTGTTTGGCGGTGACGATCAACCGCTTGAGTGAAGTTCCGGGAGGGGTGCAGGTAATGAGCGTCATGGTCGGCTCGGCCGTCGGGTTCAGGACACTGACATCGGTCGGTGCTACGACTTTAGTACTGGCCACCTCGTAGATATAGCGCCGGGACTGATAATCAACGCTAAAACGGTCGCCAGGTGCCAGTTTATCCAGGAGACCGAAAATGAATTTATAATTTCCCGGCTCCCACCAGTCGTTGGACGAGTGGCCAAAGATCACGCTGTTACCGGGTTGGCCGGGAAGCGGCGTATTACCATAATGGACAACGCCCGATTCCAGCGCCTTCTGAACATTGCCTTCGGCTACACTAGGTTCGTAAACTACGGGCGAAAAAACATTGATTTTAGGAATGCTGATTGTCGGATCACCGGGCACAACGCTCGTCGAGGCGGTCTGGGCCGCCGGCGTGGGATTCGGTTTATCGAACAAGTATTGCAGCTGAGTGAAGATCACCGGGGATTTGAGCAGGAGCAGGAGTAATAGGAAAACCCCGGCCGCCGTAACAAGCGGACGTACTACTGAAGGAATGGCGCGTCGGCCGGGGTTCTGGCCAGTTTGCTTAACTGAAAATACGGGCTTGGTCGCAGCAACCTGGTCAGCCAGGCGGTAACGATTGGTCTCAAGTTGAGCTGGCGCAAGGGCTGGAACAGCTTTGGTATCAACGTGGCCCGCCGACTCGTCAATACCCGCAATGCGTTCCCGGGCCAACGCGGCAGCCTTAGGATGGTTGGCAGCACTAACCTCAGCCATCGGCAATTCGCGACCGCGACGCAAGGGAGCAATATTGAGAGAATCGAAATCTGAGCTCATGGGCTGTTCCTGAAGACTACTATTATGATAATCTTGCTACGTGCTTTTACCAAGCAATGACGTAATAAATTTGCGTCCCGAAAGTCCTTACAACTTATGCCGCTGTGGTGGAATGGTAGACACAAGGGACTCAAAATCCCTCGACTTCACGGTCATGTCGGTTCGACTCCGACCAGCGGTACCATTAGAAGTCAGTAATAATCGATTATTTATACATATTCAGTCTAGATTTTAGCTACTTGGCCGCCTGAAGCGTGAAGTTCATCCAAACTTTGCCAATGACCTCCTGGTCGTCATCCTCCGTGTAACCGAGTATATGGAGATGAGCTTCATTGAGTAATCCCTCTAGACTTGCCTTGGTGTAATGACGACGAAACCGTTTACCAGAATTCATGAAGTTCGTCTTAGTAGAGTAGCCTTCACAACTATCGCTACTTTTCGTAGTCGAGATGAATGCAACCCCATCAGGCGCTAGCAATCCTCTGATCTTATCCAAAACCGCTCGAGCATCATCGTCTGGAAACAAATGAATAAAAGCGATGGCAAATACTCAATCAAATTTCTGGCCTCCGAAATCGTGGGCTAGAAATTCCGCGTGGACGATATTGGCACTTTTTGCCGTATCCCGGGCTAACCTCGCCATCGGTTCCGAAAACTCAATAGCCGTGACTTTATGCCCTTGCTCGGCCATAAGCATAGATGCATAGCCCGAACCAGGTCCAAGCTCAAGTATCGAGGATGTATTTTTACCAGTTACTTTACGGAGTACGTCTAAGAAATCATTGACGACATGAACGGTCCCATCATGCCGGATTACTTTCTTGTGCTGGAATTCTTCGGCCGTAGCATCATATGCGGCGCGATTGATTAGTATGTAATCATCTTTCATTGTTACGGGCGAATCAATGTCGCAACAAGATGGACGGCGCTATCGACGATCTTGTAGCTGATGATAGATTTAAGGTCACTTGTTGAATAAGATGGAAGTACGTCGCTAACCGGTCCCAGATCAACCTGGTTGGCGCCGTCGAATTCACTCCAAATGAGGCGGCCGCCACGGGCCATCAGGAGATGGAAATTATCGAACCAGGTCATAGTAGTAATAGCACCGGCACTAGCCGGGAACTCATACACGACGGTTTTGTTATCAACATCGCTGCGCTCAAGATCATAGGTTTTGACTGCAGTTGAGGAGTTATAGATGGCCAGGTGGCCGTCTGGTGAAAACGAAGTGAGCGTGACATTGCGGGCTACGACTTTTGAAACGGGGTTGGCGTCGTAAATGCCAGAGTAAAGCGTACCCACGGCCGTTTTTAAAGGAACGACGGACAAAAAGTCCTGGTTGTTGTAACGCGTGGCGTCAATGGAATACGAATCGCTCTCAGGCAGTGGCTGGATAAGAATCTGATTATTGCCTCGGCCGTCGGTACTCCATAAGGTACGGCCCAAGTCGGTCGACTGCACGTAGAGAATCCGGTTGTCCGCGATATTAAACTGACTGACCTTATCGGCCAAAACCCCGGAAACACTCTGCGAGCCGACATCGAGCCGACGCAAGCCGTCGGGAGAAATCCAATAGAGCTGCTGCCAGTTGGTACCGCTGAATTTGATGCCGGTAAAATTAAAACCATACTGAGTCGTGAGGTTTTTAACGTCGCTGCCATTGGACGAGACCAGATGATGGGTCACGGTGTCGCCGATTTTGGAGATGATTAGCAGGTGCGAGGCGTCATCAGACCAGGTTACGGCGGTCAGCTCCTCGACGGGCACTGTTTCAGTGGCAGCTTTCGGTAGGTATAAGCGTACCGGCTTGGCATTTTGATTTGACACATCCAGGGTATAAACCGCCGGCTCGATGCCTGCCACCACATAGGCCAGGTGCCGATGGTCGCGCGACATGTCCTGCGCTGTTATCTGCGTCCTAGTATCAAGCGTGGTCGTTTGCGGCTGCTTCGGAATGAGCAGGACGTATTGGGCCAGGGAGACTTCGGAGGCAATAACATGAATAAGTTTAGTCCAAGGGTAGTAGCCTTCTTTACTTAGGCTTATGCGATAAGTACCAGATTCCAAGGAGACCCGGTAAGGAGTCTTCTTTTTGAGCAGTTTGTTCTCAAGTGTTACATGCAGGCCGGACGGAAATGACTGAACGATAATCAATCCGGTACGAATAAGCTTATGGGTCTTGAAGTTGTAGCTGTAGCCGTTCCCATAGGCAACCAGACCGGCGGTCAATACAATGACCGCAAGCGTTAAACAGACATAACCGATAGCTGTGAGGATGCGTTTTAGCATAATAGTTCGGATGAACTATAGCACGCGTACGGTTGCTGTCGCTACCGTGCAACCGCTATACTCTGGTTATGTTTTCTAAACGCATTGCCATCGACCTGGGTACCGCCAACATCCTGGTCTACATACCCAAACGCGGTATCGTCATCAATGAGCCGAGCGTTGTCGCCATCGACGACCAGAACAAGATTGTCGCCATCGGTTCAGAAGCCAAGGAAATGCTGGGCCGTACGCCTGACAATATCGTCGCTTCACGTCCGCTGCGCGACGGCGTAATTGCCGACTACCGCATCACCTCCGCGATGATCCGCTATTATATCGGGAAGGTTTCCGGGGGTTTCCGTTTGTCTAAGCCGGATGTCATGGTCTGCGTGCCGGCCGGTGCCACCTCTACCGAACGGCGGGCCGTCATTGACGCCACCTTGGCCGCCGGAGCACGGGCGGCCTACATTATTCGCGAGCCCGTGGCGGCCGCTATCGGTGCCGGCATCCCGATTGCTTCGGCTGCCGGCAACATGGTGGTGGATATTGGTGGCGGCACCACCGAGATAGCTATTTTAAGCTTGGGCGGCGTGGTGGCCCAGCACAGCATTCGCGTCGGCGGCAACCGGTTTGACTCGGCCATCGCCGACTATATCCGTCGTAAATACGGCCTGGCCATTGGTGACCGGACCGCTGAAGTCATCAAAATGCGGCTGGGCAGCGCCCTCCTACTGACCCGTGACAAAACCATGGAAATTCGCGGCCGCGACATGGTCGCCGGACTGCCGAAAACAATTACTATCCGCGGCAACGAAGTGGCAGAGGCTATTCAGGACGAGCTGGAAAAAATTATTCAGGGCATTCGCGTCGTGCTGGAGCAAACTCCTCCCGAGTTGTCCTCCGACATCATCGACCGCGGCATGGTACTGACCGGCGGCGGCGCTTTGCTAGCCAACCTCGACAAGATGTTGACGCAGGTTACGGGCGTACCTTGCGTGGTAGCCGAGGAACCGCTGTTGTGCGTCGCGCGCGGTACCGGCATCGCCCTCGATAACCTGGAAGAGTACAAGCGCAGCCTGGTGGCGGTTAAGTAGTGACGCGGCTTACCCGTCCGGTTCAGGCCGGACTGATCGCAATCGTCCTGCTGATGCCGTTCCATGCCTTCCTCAGCGTTTGGGCGGGCAGCATATTCGGCCATCAAGCGTTGATTCAGAGCTGGAAAGAGGCGCTGGCGGTAACTCTGGTCGCTCTTTCCTTGGCGATGATCCTAAAAAATCCCCAGCTCATCCAGCGCTTCCGCACTCCGTTGTTTTACGCCGTCGGGGCGTTTATCGTCGTGGCTCTCACCGTCACCCTCATTGCGCGACCCAACCTCACGGCTGCCATCTTCGGCATCAAGACCGATATCGAATTCCTGGCCCTGTTCTGCGTAGCATTTCTTATCGCAAATAAGAACTTATTGACTCATTTAACCCGGGTTATCTTGGTTACCGGCGTGGCGGTCGCCGGAATCGGCATGTTACTGTCGTATGCCCTGCCGCCGGATTTTCTCAAGAGCTTCGGTTACGGTCCTGACACAATTCTCCCTTACCGGCTGATCGGCCCCCAAGCCTTCGGAATTAGAACGCCCTCAACACTGGGCGGTCCGAATCAATTTGGAGCCTTCTTGATCCTACCGTTATGCCTGAGTGTCGCTATGATGATAAAACGCTGGCGCTGGTGGCAAGTCCCGTTGACTCTGACTCTCATCGGCGGCATTGCGGCAAGCTATTCGCGCAGCGCCTGGCTGGGCGCCGCAATCGGGGTTCTGGTCATCCTGCTGGCACTGATTAAGTCCAAGCGGGCATTGCTGGCGACAGTTATCGCCCTGGTTGTGCTTGGCACTACCGGAGCATTCCTCTCGTTTAATACCATTAAGAATAGTGACTTAAGCTTCTATGTCCTCCATGAAAGCACCGTCGCGGAATTTTCCAGTAATTCTACGGCCCAACACGGAACAGCCTTGTCGGCAGCCTTAGCGAGCGTGGCCAAGCATCCCTGGGGCTTAGGCCTGGGAAGTGCCGGCCCGGCATCATTCCACGGCGGGGTGGCAGATATTCCGGAAAATTATTATCTGCAGCTGGCCTTGGAAACAGGCATCGCGGGACTCCTCGCGTTTCTATGCATTATCGTAATCTTGGGCTGGCAATTACTTAAGGATCGACGCCAATCTGTCATCGCTCTGGCGCTGTTCGGCACGTTGGTTGGCCTAAGCATAGAGAACCTCTTCCTGCACGGCTGGGCCGATTCTTCGACAGCGTTCGTGTTTTGGATACTGGCCGGCACCTACCTTGGTTCCCACCGCAAGGGAGCAACCGATGGCAATTAATACCGTTACCCGCCCCGATGTAGATCGGGTGAGCATCCTAGGGGTCGAAATTGACGCCATAACGATTAACTCGGCCATTATGCACATCACCGATGTTGCGGCGGAGCCCGAATCCGCCGCGCGGTACGTCGTGAAGCCGTACGTTGAATTCTTGGACCGCGCCGCCACGCGCCCGGAACTGCGGGAGCTCCTTAACGGCGCCTACATGTCCCTGCCGGACGGCGTGGCTGCCATATGGGCCGCCCACTACCTGTATGCCGGGCCGCACGGCGGTTGGCGGTTCTGGCGGACGTTGACGCAGATTGTCCTGCAACCATCGGCGCTGACGTGGCCGTTGCCGGAAAAAATCGCCGGCATCAATTTCACCCTTCCTTTGTTGGAAACGGCGGCGCGGAAGAAACTTGGCGTGTTCCTGATGGGTCAGAACAACGCTGAAGCTATCGCTCACACGTCGGCGACCCTGACCCACAAAATTCCGGGCCTGGTAATTGTCGGCACGCGCTCCGGCCGTGACGAATTATCAACCTTGGGCAGTGTTTCCGACGGCTGGATCGATCAGGCCGCAACGGAGATTGCCACCCTTAAACCCGATATTATCCTTGTCGGTATGGGGTTCCCGCTTCAAGAACGAGTCATCGCAAGACTCTGCGAGAAAGTCCCGCACGGCGTCTTCATCGGCGAAGGCGGAACCTTCGATTATGAGGCCTTCGGCGGCGGCCGGGCGAAAGCCCCGGCCAGAGTACAGAGGCTTGGTCTGGAATGGCTCTGGCGGCTCCTGCTGGAGCCCAAGCGCTTGAAACGGCAGCTCGCTGTGCCCCGGTTCATCTGGCGCGTCTGGCAAACCCGCTAGGTATTACCCTCGAGTGGCTCGGCCGACTATTTTATTTGCCCGACGCATGTAGTAACATAAGCACAATAACTTTGGTGGATATAAGTGGGCTGCGCGACCTGTGTTACAGACACGGCAATGATCCGGATTGGAACCGGCGACTACTGCGGCACCTGCGGTACTCGTGCCGGTTCCGAGGCTGGGTCCGAACCCCATATACTAAATGCTAAGCCTGGCACCGCAGTCCGCCGTAGTATGGACATTGGGCCGGCGCGGCGCGGCGCGCCTCAAGTATCACCAAGGCTGACCCGCAACATAGTCGTTTCGGGAGCGCGTTCTGGCAAGTTGATCAGCGACATAGGTCCGCGGGCTTCAAGACCAGCACCCGGACAAGCACCCATGCCCACCTCGGCAATAGCTGAGAATACTACCCCCGCCCGCCAGCATCCTGTGCCTAAGCTCATCAAAACCACCGCCGCCAGCAATAAATCAAGCGACAATTTCCGCCCCGAACGTTTCGAAGACCGGTATGAACGCGCCAAGAAGACCGGCCGCAGTGCATCGGTGGCTAAATTCAGTCAGCACTTCCAATCGACCGTCGCCAACGGCCGGGCCGAAAATGAAGCCGAAGTAACAAAGGTCGTATCCCGATCCGAAGCCTCTCTAACGGCTGCGGCGGCCACCCACCATGAGGCCCTCAGCCGGCTGATAGGTCAGATGCCTCCGGTAAGTGTCCCCAACGCCAACTCCAGGGTCGGCAGAGTAGCAGCGGTTGTCGGAGCGGTCGTAATAATGGGCACTTATGTCTGGCTCCAGAATTATCCCAAAATGGCCATCCAGGCCGCCGGGAACAAGGCTGGGTTGAGCGCGTCCCTGCCAGGCTTCGTTCCGTCGAGTTACAAGCTGAAGCGAACCAGTACCGCGCCGGGCCTGGTTACATTGCAGTTTGCTACCCCCAATCAACCGGCCAGCCTGACGATAGCCCAAAACCGCACCGACTGGGATTCAAGCTCGCTGCTAGATAACTTCGTCACAAAACAAGGCGGTGAGTACGCCGCGGTAGCGGGCCAAGGCCTTACGGTTTACCTCTTCAAGCAGAACCAGGCAACCTGGATCAACCACGGCGTATGGTACAGCATTACCGGCGCGTCGCGGCTCAGCCGCGAGCAGATATTGAAAATCGCCTACAGCCTCTAAGAGCATAAGTCGCGTTCATATGCTAAAATCAGGATATGAATGATAGCTCCTGGGACCGTATAACCGACGCCATCGAGGCTAATTTCGGCCTGGCTGACCATGGCCACCTCACCCGACCCATTGCGGACGCCCCTGAGCTGACCGAAAAGGTCGCCTTCGTGGTGTTCGACCGCGGCGGTGAACGTTTCAAGCTGGAACGCGTTACTGGTCCGGCTATTATCGACCGTAAAACCATGGGCGCCAAGCGAGTGGGGGCAACGGTCCACTTCGAAAACGTTTACGACCCCGATGAAATTACCCATAAAACCAACATGCTCAAACTAGACGGCGACGAGTGGGTGACGATTGATCCGTCGTCGCTAGGTCTATAGCCAGCAGGAGAAGGTTACCACTACTATGTCAACGCCCATACGTGTCCGATTTGCACCCAGCCCGACGGGTTTTCTTCATCTTGGAGGAATCCGCTCCGCGCTGTTCGATTATCTGATTGCCCGTAAGACCGGCGGCCAGTTTGTCCTGCGTCTGGAGGATACCGACCGCGAACGCCTCGTGGACGGGGCAGCGGATGCCATCTCCGGCAGCCTGGCTTGGCTTGGAATCAGTCCGGATGAGGGCGTTATGCCGGATGGGTTGCAAAAGGGCGATTATGGGCCCTACGTCCAGTCCGAGCGTCTGGCGATTTACGCCGAATACGCCGAGAAACTGGTTAAAACGGGCGCGCTCTACCCGTGCTGGTGTACTCCGGAGCGCCTCGACGGCCTTCGCCGGGACGCCCAATTAACCAAAGTGGCCTTCAAATACGACCGCCACTGTTTGACCGACCCGAAATCATTGGACGAACCCCACGTCCTCAGGTTCCGGATTCCCGACGGCAGGGGAGAGATCAGCTGGAACGATATCGTCCGCGGAACGGTCGCCTTCAACACCAGCGACCTTGACGACTTTGTCGCCATCAAGTCCGACGGCTTCCCGACTTACCACTTCGCGGCCACCCTTGACGACCACCTGATGAAAATCACCCACGTCCTGCGCGGCGACGAGTGGCTCCCGAGCACCCCCAAGCACCTGCTGCTTTTTGAAGCGTTCGGGTTTGAAGCACCGATTTACGCCCACTTGCCCCAAGTATTGGGTCCCGATAAGGCCAAGCTATCCAAACGCCATGGTGCCAAGCCCGCCCTGGAATACCGCGACGCCGGGTATCTGCCGGAAGCCGTGGTCAATTTCCTGGCTAGCCTAGGTTGGAACGCCGGGGAAGGCTCAACCAAGGAGTTCTACACCCGCGACGAGCTGATAGCGGCATTCTCCCTCGAGCGTATTCAGAAAAGCCCGGCTGTTTTCGACGCCGAGCGCCTCAACTGGCTTAACGGCCACTACATCCGCCAAATGACCCCGGAAGCGCTGCTGGAGCGTTGTGAGGGCTTTTGGCCAGAATCGGCCCACCGATACCCGGCCGAGTACCGCCTTGATGCCTTAAAACTGGTCCACGAGCGCCTCAAGTTCTTAAGTGAGCTGCCTGAGCTCACCGAGTTCTTCTTTGAGGCCCCAAAACCCGATCCCATAATGCTCACCAAGACATTAAACGCCCCGATTGCTGCCCGTGTTGTCGGCGCGGTACGTGACTCCCTCATGAAGAGCCAATGGACCGAAGCGGCCCTGGAGTCCACCCTGCGGCCTCTGGCTGAAAAATTGGAGATGAAAACCGGCCAGCTGTTCGGCGTTATCAGAGCCGCCGTCACCGGACGCACGGCTGCTCCCGGCTTGTTCGAAACATTAGCCTTACTGGGAAAAGACGAGACCGTGAAACGGCTTGATAGAGCCATAAACTCTTTAACCTAAAGCATAATCACCCGAGCGAATGGCTTAGGCAAGGCGCATAATGTTTGACAAGCTAATTATCCCTGCATTATAGTGCAATCACTTAATGTAAGTGAGGCTAAAGACCTATGAGTGTTTCTTTTTACGACGTAAAGACTCGTCAGTCCGTAGAAGTTCCTGAGAGCGATGTTTCTAAGACCAAGTACGAGCGCACCACTGCCGCCGGAAAAGTCCAAGTTCGCTACGCTCTGCGTGGTAAGTACGAGGGACGCAACCTCACCAAATTCGTCGGCCAGCCAGCCTGGGACGCAATGGATGCTCCAGTAGAATAATTTCTCACTGGTCCAATTGATAAATACCACCCGCAAGGGTGGTATTTATTTTGGCACTTGGCCCTGGCCTTGAGTAAGCATAAGTTTTTAACTATGATAACCCTATGAGTAAGCCAACCGATTCGACAACCGATCCTGATGAGGTTACTACCGATCCGGCCGTAACAACGGCGGCCCCTGATTCGACGACGAAGCATCAGCGAATCCGTCTGTGGTTCAAACGGCATTGGAAAATCATCATACCAATTGCAATCGTACTGTTGGCAGCGGGGGCTGCTGCAGCCTACATCCTCATTTACCCGCCTAAACCGGCGGCCGTTACCCCTGTTGCAACGAAATCGGCCTCTCCGACCCCGGCTCCAACGCCCATTACCAAGCTGTCGCCGTTGACGGGCCTACCAGTGGACCCAGCGCTGGCCGACCGGCCCATTACTTCGGTCATTATCGAGAACCACCCTGACGCGCGGCCTCAATCCGGACTCGGCCAAGCGGGAGTCGTTTATGAGGCTCTGGCCGAAGGCGGCATTACACGGTTCCAAGCGTTCTTTTTGGACCAGCGTCCGACTACTGTCGGACCGGTCCGCAGCTTACGGACCTACTTCGTTGATTGGGGCCTGGAATTCAACGCTCCCGTGGCGCATGCGGGCGGCAACGCCGATGCGCTCGATCTTGTCGGCCCGCTCGGCATGAAGGATATTAATGCACTAAGCTTTGCCGCCAACGGCTTTTACCGTGCCAAGGATCGCAACGTTGCCACCGAACACACCCTCTACACCAATTCCGACTTGTTGGATGCCCTCAATGCCCGCCTCGGCTTCGCAAAGCCTGCCAGCTTCACGGTGTCGCCCCGCAAAGCGGACGCACCCAACGCGGCTGCCCCGCACCCCAATATCCACGTCAATTTCTCCTACAACGGCTACCAAGTGGATTACACCTACGACCCTCAAACCAACGATTACGCACGCGCTCTTGCCGGCGCGCCGCATATCGACCGCAACACTGGCGCCCAGATCCATGTCAAAAACATGGTAGTCGAGTACATGCCGACCTCTTACGGCACCACCCGTACCGGGGAGCAAACCGTCATCATGCAGACCGTAGGGCAGGGCAGGGCGCTCGTTTTCCGCGACGGTGACGTTGTGGCGGGAACATGGACTAAAGCCTCTCACAGCGCCCGTACGAAGCTGCTGGACGCTGCAGGCGTTGAGATTCCCCTGGACGCCGGCAATACCTGGTATTCCGTGATTCCGACCGGCAACGTCGTCACCTATTAACGACGGTTTGACCCTATATACCGCTTATGGTATAAAAGTGGCACATGAAGGCAAAAACAAAACGGCGGATCAAACATCTGCTGACCAAAAAGAAACTGGTTAAACGGCGGACCTCCCAGCACATCCTGCGCGCCGCTTCGGTTATAATAGCCACTATTTCCATGGGATCGTTGGCCTATGCTATTACGCTCAACAAACCAGTCGTAACCATCTCCGTGCAATCGAGCGCGGAGGGACGCCTGCTGACGGCTCCGGCCACCCCCACACCGATACCGCCGCCGGCGACCGGTAACGTAGGCCGGGGCTCCTGGTATGCCTTAGGCTTGCCTCAGCCCGATGCCATTACGTGCGCCTCACGCACCTACCCGCGTGGCAGCTATATTGAAGTCACTAACCTGCGAAACGGCCGGGTGGTGGTTTGCCGCGTCAACGATTACGGCCCAGAAGCCTGGACCGGCCGCATCATCGATTTGTCGCGAGGCTCGTTCAGCCAGGTCGACAGTTTGGGTACCGGTACCATTCCGGTAAGGTTACGCCCGGTATCGAGTCCAACCAGCCTCAACCTGCCGTTCAACGCCAACCTTGGCGAGCTGGTCGGCTACAATCTTTGCCACAAGCAATACAGTCCGGCCTTCTGCGACGCTCATCGGCAGTAGCTGTTCCAAAACAAAGAAAAGAGCCCGAAGGCTCATTCCTTAAAGTGAACGGATTAGATGTGCGTCGAGCGCACAATTGCCCCTATTGAACATCAACAAGCTCGATATCAAACTCCAGCGTGGAATTAGCCGGAATAGAACCGTTAGCTTTATCACCGTAGCCAAGAGCGGCCGGAATAACCAGATGGCGCTTGCCGCCGACTTTCATCCCCGGAATACCCTGGACCCAACCGTCAATGAGCGAACCTTTGGCCAGAGTGAAGGTAGCGGGCGTTCCTCCCTGTTTCTCGGTAGAGTCAAAAACAGTACCGTCAGTGAGCTTGCCGGTATATTTTACCGTGATTTTGCTGCCTTCCTTGGCCTCGGCGCCGGTTCCGACTACTTCATCAGTCGACTTCAGCGCCGTCGCTACGGACGGAGTGGCAGTTGCGGCCGGACTTGTGCTATTGCCTTGCAGCACTACGACGCCGCCGATTATTAAACCTATCACCGCAATTGCGGCTACCACTACCAGAATTTTCGTTGTCATAGCGTACCTTCGTTATTTAACCATTATACAAGACTGGCCGAGAGCTTGCTAAAGCATTAGAATTAAAGCATGCAGTCATCAGTCCGTTACAAACGCCAAACCCTGGCTCTGTTCTTCATCGTTTCGCTGGTTCCGGCGCTTTTGGTCGCTGCCATCTGGTATTGGCTCTCCCAGCTGAATTTGGGCACTGCCCTGGAACTCGATTTTTCCCATCTGGTTCTGCCGGTCTTCCTCGTCGGGGTACTGCCAGCCATCGTGTTGAGCTTTATCTTTGCCGAACTCCTCTCCCGCCCCGTACGGGATATCCACCGTGCGGTCATGGATTTGGCGGCCGGAAATCTGGTCCCCCAACCCGTGAACACTGCCCGCGGCGAATTCAAGGAAATCAACGCCGCGCTCAAGCAGGTTGCCCAGCACTTGCAGGATGTCATTTCGGCTTCATCCAGTGAGACGGCCCTTATTGAAGCCGAGCGCAACAAACTCCGCGGCGTCTTAAACTCCATGAGCGACGGGGTATTCGCCCTCGATCATGATGGACGAATCATTCTGTTTAACAAAGCGGCGACCGAACTCACCGGACGGGCCATCACCGAAGTCGCCGGGCAACTTGCTGAAAAGGTCATGCCGTTCCGTCAGAACGGGGAACTGGTCATGACCAGGTGGCTGGCCACTCACTCCGGTACGCCCGACAAGCTCGGCCAGTGGCGTAACCTTGAACTCTACCACTCCGACGGCTCCAGCTTGTTCGTAGACGTCGACGCCATAAAGCTCCAAGACGACCCCAACGGTATCAGCGCCCTCGTGACATTCCACGACCTTACCCGGGATCATCAACTGGAAGAAATGAAAGTTGACTTCGTAGCTCTGGCAGCCCACGAACTACGTACTCCGCTCACCGAAATCAGAGGCTATCTGGACATCCTCCAGCAAGAGGATGCAGGCCTCCGTAAAACCGACCGTGATTTGCTTGATCGCAGCGTCGCCAGCGCGGCCGAACTGTCCGGACTGTTGAACAATCTCTTGAACGTGGCCCGCATCGAACATGGAGAGCTCAATTACAGCCCCGAAGTTATCGACTATAAGGCCTACCTTGAGACGCTGACCGCGGATTTTGTAACTCAATTAGCCCGGAAAAGCTTGTCGCTGACCATAAAGGTCCCGGCCCGTTTGCCCGCAATGATGGCCGATAACGTTGGTCTCCATGAAGTGCTTCGAAATCTCTTATCCAACGCAGGTAATCACACTCCGGCAGGAGGCAAAGTGCTCATCAAGGTAACGGCCGACCATAAGTTCATTGAAACCACCGTCACCGATACCGGCGTAGGTATTCCCGCCAATGCCGTCGGACGCCTGTTCACCAAGTTCTACCGGGTCAACGAATTTAAATCCGCCAGTCGCGGTACGGGCCTCGGTCTATATATATGCCGATCCATCGTTGAAGCCCATGGCGGTCATATCTGGGTCGAATCAGTTGAAGGAAAAGGGAGCACCTTCGGCTTCACTCTGCCCGTAAGTGTCATTGCGCCTTCAGGGAAGTCGGATGATAATAAGATTAACATTACAAGAGGTACTCATGGCTGGATCAAAAAACATTCTATTCATTGAGGACGATCGCCCGATAAGCGAAATGTACGCTCGCGTACTCTCCGGCGATAAATACAAGACCGACTTTGCATACGATGGTGCCGAAGGCCTCCAGAAATGCAAATCCAAGCACTACGACCTAATTATCCTCGACATTATGATGCCCCAGGTGAGCGGCATCGAGGTATTGCGTGAACTCCGCGGCGAAGACGGCCACGGGAGCCCCGATACCAAAATCCTTATCCTGACAAATTTGGCCCAGGATAAAACTTCGCAGGAAGCTCTCAAGGCCCAGGCTGACGGCTATATTATTAAGGCCGACATCGTCCCCAGTCAGCTGGCGCAGATAATCGAATCACTGCTGTTCTAACTTCCGTCCATCCTCCAGTCATTTCATCAAACTTAGTTCAATTTTTAGTACCTTTGCCAGTACCGCGCCTGGATGATTCTGCTATCTTATTCAAGTTGTCCAGTACGCGACCGAACGGAGAAGCACCCTCAATGTCAGACATAAAGCGCACCATTGCCGGTCTTGCCCGCCTGAGCCAGCGAGGTTCAATTGATAACGCACGCCTTGGCTGCGATATCATCAGCCGTCGACGCAACATGACGGCCGAGAACGCCGAAATGACGTCTGTAATTGCCAGTATGGCCCCCAATAACCGGGACGCAATACTTGCGATTTACACCATGGCCGACCACTCGGCGCAGATCCAAGGCTTCCCAACCTGACAACCGTGCCTCCCAGGTTATTTACTAATCTGGGAGGCACATCCCCTGTATTATCCGATACACCAAAAGAGCAGATAATATCTGCTCTTTTGGTAACTGAACCATACTAACTTTTTAGTAGCAGGTGTTGGGCCATGGACTGCAACCACGCTGAGCGTAGGTCTCGGCTGCCTTGGCATCTTGGACGGCGGGTGGTGCCAGGTCGGCACGGGCGTAACCGCCATAATTGTTCCACGTACGAATATCGTACTGGTACGCACCGTAGTATCCGTTGCCGGTATTGGTGGCATAATTGCCGCCGGACTCACGCAGACGGATGCGTTCAAATATCCCTGCGGTACCGCCGGCATAATTTACTGCCCGGGGCGCGGACGAAATGTGGCGCTGAGGCGCTATGGCCTGCACCTGCTGGTTGGGCAGCTGATCGCTGACACCGGCCGGCAAGGCGCGCTCCGTCGTATCACCGGTTGGCACGGTAAATTTTTGGCCGGGATATATCATGTCAGGATTGGTGATATCCGGATTAACATTCCAGATCGGGCGCCATGAACCAAGATTTTCTGACGCGGCAATCGTCGAAAGGCTGTCACCCGAGACGACTTCATGGATTTTAGGGGCAGGAACTGTGGTAATTGCGGCCTTTTTCGCAGGGTCGACGCTATCAGCGCTGGCGGTGCCGGAGACAAGGGCTAATACGCCCATGGCCAGAGCCAGTGTTAAAAGGGGTCGTTGCATTGGTTGTGATCCTTTCGTAAGCGAGAAGGCGAGCGGACATAAGTTAATTTATAAGCACCCTCACGGTATGTCTGCCATACGAAAACATAAGTTACAGAAGTTAAACAAAGCTGACAATTGTACGATGTCATGACGAAATGGGGATAACTTCAAAGTGCTTTCGGTAAACTGCTGCATATTGCGTTGATACCGTTTATGCTTATCCGAAGCGCATTCATCGTCAAACTGTGGATAAGTACGCATTATATATATTCCATAACCATTGCCAAAAGATACATAAGTCACTAATATTGTTAAAGCCTATGAGTAACTCCAGCCATAACCTAGCTAATGTCGAAGCCGCGCTGGACGCGATGCGGCGTGCAATGGTGGGTGCGCGCGAGCGGCTCGGCGAGGGCTTGCAGCTGACGCGTACTCAGGTGGAGATACTGACGATGCTAATTGAAAAGCCCCAGACCACCGGCGAGTTGGCCCGACGGCTATTCCTAACTCAAAGCGCCGTCACCCAGACCGTTGATACACTCGTTCGGAGAAGCCTCATCGACCGGCACCCGGACGATCATGATCGTCGCGTCATCCAGCTGCGTTTGAGCCCAACTGGTCTGAATATTACCAACCACCTGCGCTCTCTCCGTCGCAAGCACATGCAAGCATTGGTAGACCGCCTGACTCAAAACGAGGTTGAGGTACTAATTTCTGTGACCGAAAAACTCACCGCTCAGCTCAATGAAACCAAGACGACACCAACCGAAATATAAGAGGGAAATGACTATGAATGAAGACGCAGCCGTAACATCGTTTGGCGACCTGCACCCCAAGCGCAAGATAATTACCATGATCGGCGTAATCCTGGCGATGCTGCTGGCCGCCCTCGACCAAACCATCGTCGGCACAGCACTGCCGAGAATCGTTCGCGAGCTCGGAGGGGCGGATCATCTCACCTGGGTTGTGACCGCCTATCTGCTGGCCTCAACCGTTACGGTCCCGATCTACGGCAAGCTCTCCGACCTCTACGGCCGCAAATGGTTCTTTTTTAGCGGGATTGTCATCTTCCTGGTCGGTTCAATATTGTGCGGCCTGTCGCAAAACATGTTCGAGCTCATTCTCTTCCGCGTCATCCAAGGGATCGGCGGCGGGGCCATCATGGGCAACGCCTTCGCCATTATCGGCGACTTGTTCGCACCGGCTGAGCGAGCCCGGTGGCAAGGCGTCCTCGGTGGCATTTTCGGCCTGTCATCGGTAATCGGTCCGGCCTTGGGCGGCTTCTTGACCGACCATGCGTCCTGGCGGGCCGTGTTCTACGTTAATATCCCGCTTGGTTTGGTCGCTCTGGCCTTCATCGGTTTCCTCATGCCCAAAGTCGCCTCCGCCATCAAGGACAAGGTCATCGACTTCTGGGGCGCGGGCCTACTGGTGTCCTCGCTCGTGCCGTTGCTGCTGGCCCTATCCTGGGGCGGCCGTGAGCACGCCTGGAACTCGGGCTTCATCATCAGCCTGTTCGCGGTCGGAATCGCCTCGATGCTGGGATTCCTGTGGGCTGAGCACAAGGCCAAGGAGCCGATTATTCCTCTGAGCCTGTTCAAGAACTCTATCTTTACCACCTCCGTCACCATAACTTTCCTGACGGCTGCCGCAATGTTCGGCGCCATCATCTACATCCCGATCTTTGCCCAGCTAGTCAAAGGCGTCTCCGCCACCGATTCCGGGACAATGCTGACCCCACTGATGATCGGGCTAATCGGGGCCTCGGTTATCTCCGGCCAGCTCATTGCCAGAACCGGTAAGTACCGCTTCATCGCCCTCACCGGCGCCACTTTACTCGTACTCAGCCTGCTGTGGCTGAGTACCATCACGCCCGCCACCACTCACGTTCAGCTACTGCAGCACATGGTGGCGTTGGGTATTAGCCTGGGACTTACCATGCCGGTCTTTACTATCGCAGTTCAAAATGCCTTCGATCGGAGCAAAATGGGCGTGGTGACGGCTTCGACCCAGCTCGCCCGGAGCGTCGGCGGCACCGTCGGTACTGCCGTACTTGGGGCGGTATTCAATAATACCCTGGCCCAGAAGTCGGCCAGCCTCACCAGCACGGCTTACGCCCAAGCCTCGGCCGGCCGCGGTATCGACGCCACCAATCCGAATGTCATCCAAGGTTTGCTATCGACCGAGGGCCAAACCAAAGTCCACGCCGCACTGGGAGCGCTGCCTCAGCCCGCTCAAGCCGGCGCCACCCAGGCCTTCACTGACTTTACGAACCAGGCCCGGGACATATTCGCCTCGTCGGTGGGGCATCTGTTCCTCATTGGTGCCGTAGTGGCGTCCGTCGCGCTGATTGTAACCTTGTTCTTGAAAGAAATTCCGCTCCAACAGGCCGATAAGCCCAAACGCGGCCGACTGAATGAGTCAGGGAAAGGACTAGCCGTCGAACTTGGCCAGGCCCAGAGCAAAGACGAACCGATACTTGCCCCTCAGGCCACGCCGGCAAGGCAATAACCATGAGAAGCCGTTCGATAACTAAAGGATAACCAATGAAATGCCCCACTTGAGTGGAGCATTTTCATTCGTAAACCAACTGCCTTCGATTTGGAACGAGCTAAGCACAGAAATCTTACGATGGAATCGACTAAACCCTTATAAGAGTCTATTTTTGATGTTATAATATGTATCGGCAATTCCCCCTAGGAAAAAGGATTAGCCATGCCCTCTCAAAAGCCTGCTATTCTAAAACTTGCAGCAGAATGGGGATTTATCGAGGATGAAACGCATAGCATCCTGCACATGCAAATCGTCTCGGCAATCAACAAGGGAGAACCGACACGGGGGCTTTGGAACCTGTACGTAGACACATCCGAATCCCAGGTCGACTTCCCGAAAAACGGCCCGCGCGGCTCCCAGGCCCGAGCTGGGCGGCAAATCGTTCAAGGCTTAATTTATCTGGACGCCGACGAAATAGTCCAAGGTCTCAGTTATCTACTACTTGCGGAGACGATCGCTCGTAATCAAGGTCTGACTGCTGCCGAACACCTACTCACGGCAGAGATTGCCAAGCACGGATCCGAGGCAGAGCAGCGCCAAGCTGAGGCATATTACTTCGAAGACGCCCAAGACCAGGAAGCAGCTAAGAACAAATTTGAAGCAGCTCTGGCCATCTACTTTGAAGCCGAGGACGACAAGACGCTCACTGACGCTCATCGCGGGCTTATCAACCGTCACATCGCTGAGTGCTACTTGGGTCTGCTCCGCATTGGCGCCAGGGATGCCGAGTGGCTACAAGAACAGATCGTCGCAACCCTGGAATCTGCCCTCAGTTTTCAGGAGGGTTCCGAATTCGCTCGAGGCCAAGCCATGCTTGATCAAGTCAGCCGGGAAAACTGGTGGCTTGCCGCCGTCGAACGCCAGCAAGCTTAAACCTAATATTGCGACACAGCCCCTAGCGGGAAGGCCCTTAGCCTCGCGCCGGGGGCTCTTCTTGTTACAGGGGTTGAAACACTGACAATGGCTGTGCAGAGACAAATAATACCTTGGTAGGCCTAGTTGCCCGTAGATGGAACACCGTTTACCCTAGTTTGACTTCGATGTATGAGAAATTGGATGAACTAGGGTTTAGCTACTACAACGGCGAAGTCACCATAGTAGAAGTAGGGGAGGTAAGAGATGTTTAGACTCATGGCGCGTCGTAAGGATTCTACCGCCAAATAACCCCTTGCATGACGAACCCCCGATAAGGTGCCTCGGGGGCCACGTCATCGGGGATTGTTTTCCCTAGTCTAAATCCTGGTTACGCCGATCATCCGTTCGTACGGAGTCTTCGTAACACCTCGCGGCGCTCTTTGCCTGGCAAACTCGCCAGCTCACGCCGGCAGATCGCCACCGTGGCAGCCACTAGTTGTTGATCCAATGAGGCTTGCCAATGTTGGTCCGATTCTACTTGGTTCTGGTAGACGCTCCTGAGCGCCGCATTCGCCGACAGGACGATGGCAGGCCCAACCGTGCCGACCATCAATACCCCCAGCAACCATTCGGGAAACACCTGGCCTGCGTAGTGGTTTTTTGTGAGCATCACCGAGGCGAGCCCAACGGCCAGACAAGCCCACATCAGGTTGCGCACCCACGGGATCATCTCGCCCGGTTCACGCCTGTGTCCAACCGCACTCTGCGACATGTCGCTCTCCTGTCTAGATGAGTCAAAGGACCTTGCGTAGACTCATTTTACACCAACCGGCAACTGATCTTCGTACGACTGCCCGAATACGCCTCCCGGGCCGCGGTAACGCGCTCTTAATACTTTCCTGCCATAGCCTTAAATCAGCTGCTTATGCAGAAAAATTCGGATAATAATTGCTGGTAGTCCCACGGGGAATGTCGCTGCGCGACCTCCGCTCGACTACGCTCGCTACGCCGAACCAGCGACGTTCGATTCCGGGGCATCACGGTCAATATAAAAACCCGACACAAGGTCGGGTTTTTATATTGGTAGTCCCACGGGGAATCGAACCCCGGTTACCGCCGTGAGAGGGCGACGTCCTAACCGCTAGACGATGGGACCGGATAATCCGGACAACTATGACAGATTAGCATAATTATGCCTAGGCGTCCACCGTAATCCAGGTTGCGGAACTGGCGTAATTGAAGCATAATTAAGCGTAAGCACCATGTTGGACCAACGCAACCGCAGCCTCATCCTATTGTCCCGAGTCCAAGCCGCCCTGAGCGGTTTGATTGCCGTGGTTATCTTTGGGATTTACGGCCTCAGCCCCGATACCATTGCCAATATGGGGGCATCCATGGCCAACGCGGTCCTTGGAGCAGTAGCCGTCGCTTACTACATCAGCCTGCACCAAATTATCGGGCGCAAGCGTTTGGCGTTGTCGACCCTCCTGCTTACCCTGATTACGACGTTCAACTTTGTTCTGGTCATCGCGAGCACGGGCGGCTTGGACTCGCCGTATTATTCGCTCTGGTTATTGGCTATCGTGGTAGCCGGCATCTTTGGACGCCGCGAGACCCTGCTTATCCTCGCCAGTACGCTGGCTTATTTCCTCTACACGCTAATCGTGACCGACTTTAACAGCAAGTACATCGGCGATCACCTGATACAGCTGGCGATAACGGTGGTCGCCGGCGGATTGGCCGAGTGGGTCCACAGCCGCTCGCGCAAAGCCACCGCCGCTGGCAGCAAATTGGACGACCTGAGCGGCCAGCTCAATGAGGAACAACTCAAAGCTCAGGCATTGGTGGCCAGCATCGGTGAGGGCGTTATGGTAATTAACGCCAGCCGGCAGATCCAGCTATTTAACAAGGCCGCCCAGCAGCTGACCGGTTGGGACGAGAACAGCGCCCAGGGCATTGATTACAATTTGGTGCTCCTCCTCCAAGACGAAAAAGATCAGGACCTCACCCCGGCCAACAATCCGTTCGACGCCGCCTGGGACAAACGGCAGCAGGTCACCTGTGACAATCTGTTCATGACGTCCCGCGACGGCCGTAAAATTGCCTTGAACCTGTCCATATCGCCGATATTGGGTGCCAATAACATTGTTAGCGGCGCCATCGCACTGTTTCGTGACGTCAGCCATGAAAAAGCCGTTGAACGCCAGAAAGACGAGTTCGTTTCAACGGCCTCCCATGAAATGCGCACCCCGGTGGCGGCCATCGAGGGCTATATTTCTCTGGCCATGAATCCCAACATTGCGACTATCGACGAGCGGGCACTGAATTATCTGACCAAGGCCCACGAGAGCATCCAGCATCTGGGCGAATTGTTCCGCGACCTGCTGTCGGTGACCAAGGCGGAAGAGGGCAGTATGCAAATGAAGATAGAGCCGCTCAACCTGAGTGAGCTGCTCCAGAGTGTGGCGGATGACATGCAGTTCGTGGCCCAGAAAAAGCATCTCAACCTGACCTTCCAATTGTCGAATTCCAGTGGTAAGACGGTGGCACCCCTGTATTACGTGGCTGCCAACCCGGAACGTCTCCGGGAAGTGGTCATGAACCTCATAGATAACGCTATTAAGTTTACGGCCGAGGGTGGCATTACCATCAACCTCACCGGCAACGACAAGTTCACTCAGATTGACGTGAGCGACACGGGCCTGGGTATTGCCAACGAGGATATACCGCACTTGTTCCAGAAGTTCTACCGCATTGACAGCTCCGCCACGCGCACTATCGGAGGCACTGGCCTTGGACTGTATTTATGCCGCACCGTCGTAGAGTTTTTTAACGGGCGCGTCTGGGTAACGTCAAAGATCGGCCACGGCAGCACCTTTCATATTGAGCTGCCCCGCCTGTCCGCGGCCGAGGCTGACCGGATGAAAGCAGCCATCGACAGTTCCGCCCAGGCGGGGACAGCCAAGACCGCCACGGCTCCGGGCCAAGTCATCCAGCCCACCAGCGCGCCCCAGGCCGGACCTGCAATCTCCGCCCAACCAATAGCCATGCCGGTCCCGGGTGAGCGGGCGATGGACCTCGGTAAAGGGCGCCGTGTTAATTAGCTGGCCTGAGTATATAATGTTGTTAAGCTTAAACTAAACAGGTATCATATAACTACTTATGGCAAAGATATTACTCGTCGAAGACGACACCAACCTACGGGAAATTTATTCAGCGCGCTTTGCCGCGGAAACCTACGACGTAATTACGGCCAGCGATGGCGAGGAAGCCTTGGCGACCGCCGTCCGTGAGCGCCCCGACCTGATTGTCCTTGATGTTATGATGCCCAAGATTTCCGGTTTCGACGTCCTTGATATCCTGCGCTCCACTCCGGAAACCAAAGACACCAAGGTTATCATGATGACCGCCCTCAGCCAGGATACCGACCGACAGCGCGGTGAGAGCCTCGGCGTCAACAAATACCTCATCAAATCCCAAGTCACACTGGAGGACGTCGTAAACGCCGTGAAGCAGGAACTGGCCGGAGCCTAAAGACCATCCTCCAACGAGCATTAGCGTTAACATAAACAAACCGCTTCCGTTATGGAAGCGGTTTGTTTTTATGGGTTATTCCAATGCTTAGCCCCAGCTGAAGCGATACAATAATTCTACCCTAGAGGAAGGAGCAGCGTATGGAACCCAACAAGCCCAGAGCAAAACGCACGCCCGCGGTGTCATCGGATAATGATTTTTACGAGACCATGCCCATGTCAATCGGTTCGAATTATGTCTACCGCGACGACATCTTTGAGCAATACCGTGGTGTCGATGACCGCCTCAATGAAGATTATGAGGCCACCATCCGCCGTGTTGCCGTCATTACCTTGATCGTGGCGGCGATAGTGGCGCTTGGGGTCGGGATCGTTATCGCCCAGGGCATGTCGGTCCTTCAAGACTCCATGCCGGTCAATCAGACATCATCCGGTTCGCTGGAACTCTGAACCGCACCATTCATAGCATAAGCGTTTGCGCCTTGTTACAATGAGAATATGATAAATTCAGTTTCGGCGCCCTCGTTCGAAGGCCCATTAGGATTACTGTTAGAACTAGCCGAAAAGGGCAAAGTTGAGCTGTCGGCGGTTTCAGTGAGCGTCATCACGGCCGATTATTTGGCCCACGTCAACGCTATGACTAACCTCCAGCCTGAAGACTTAAGCGACTTCCTCCGCCTGGGTTCAAGGCTGTTGTATATAAAAAGTTTGTCGTTATTGCCGCGTGAAAGCAATCATCAAGCCGAGGAGCTTGATCGTCTGACGCTGGAACTGGCCGAGTACCGCCGGTATCAACAAGCAGCCAGGATACTGTCCTCAATGCTCGGCAATCCGACCTGGCAACGCAGTGCCGTGTCCAAGCTGCCGACGGAGGAATTACCGCTGCCCAGGCTCAAGTTGGAAGCGCTTCAGGACGCCTTTACGCGCGCCTTAAAGCGCGCCGAACCGCTCGCCGGCAGCGGCATTATTGAACAGGGCATCAGCCAGAAAAGCGTTATGACAGATTTGAAACAACGCCTCAAGGCGGGCTCGTTCGAACTTCATACTGTTTTAGACGCCGCCACCGACCGGTTCGCAATTATCCTTATATTCATGGCCCTGCTGGAACTCCTCAAAAGCGGGGAAGCGACGGTGGTGCAAGACGGCCAGTTCAGCGCCATCATGATTGAGGCGGCCCATGGCTGAAATTCACGACCGCCTAATGGCACTGCTGTTCATTGCCAGCGAGCCGGTTAATAGCGCACAGCTGGCTGCCGCCCTTGACGAGCCCCAAGAGGACGTTGCGGCCGGACTGTCAGCCCTATCATCGCGTTTAGACAGCGGCCCATTGCGCTTGACCGATCATCATGATTGCTACCGTCTGGTCACCGCTCCCGAGTATAGCGACGACGTACGTCGGTTCCTGGTAGCCGAAGCTAAGACTGAGCTGTCCCGTCCCGCGATGGAAACACTGGCAATTATCGCCTATCAGGGGCCGGTCGCTAAGGCGGCCATCGACCAGCTGCGCGGCGTCGCCTCCGACACCATGTTGCGCAACCTCATGCAGCGTGGCCTGATCGTCGAACAGGGAACCGCCGATGAGCCTGGGCATCCACCGTTATACGCGGTCAGCCATAGCTTCCTGGGCCAGGTCGGCCTAACAAGCTTAGCCGAGCTCCCGCCGCTCCCCAACGCCGATGAAGTGCCCGATGAGGCTTAACCGCTACGTGGCGGCGGCGTCCCGGCTGTCCCGTCGCGGCGCCGACGAAGCGATTGCTTCCGGGCGGGTCACGGTTAACGGCCAGCCGGGTAGTGTGGGGTCGACAGTCGACGCTGCCGCGACCATCGCGCTCGACGGCCAGGTACTGACGCTACCGACCGAATTCCATTACGTTGCCCTCAATAAGCCCAAAGGTTATGTCGTCAGCCGCACTAGGCAAGGCTCCGCACCCACCATCTACGAGTTGTTGCCGCAGGAACTTCAGGCTGTCAATCCTGTCGGGCGGCTGGACAAGGATTCCAGCGGACTGCTGCTATTATCGAACGACGGTGAGTTTCTGAATCGGGCCATGCACCCCTCGTCCGGGAAAGAGAAAATCTACGAACTGACCTTAAACCGCGCGATAACCCCCAATGACCTAAAACGACTGCAGCAGGGGATTGAGCTGGAGGATGGCATCAGCCGCGTCCGCATTGTCAGTTCCAAAGGCGCCGACATCACAGTGGGGCTTCAGGAGGGGCGCAACCGCCAGCTACGGCGAACCGCCGAGGCAATCGGTTACCGGGTAAAGCGGCTCCACCGTGTCCAGTTCGGCGCTACAAAGCTGGGAGATTTAAAATCCGGCACCTACCGCATATCCGGCGAGGAGCCGCAACTATGACCACCTTGGCACTTTTTATGACTTTGGCGCTCCAACTGACGGGAATCTGGCCCCACCTGAGCAATGAAGCCCATGCAGGCCTTGCAGGAGCCGCCAGCCCGCACGTGACCGTCCTGCCCCCGCTTCCGGCCAGCGCCCAAACTATCCCGGTATTAACTGCCAAGATACCTTTGACGCTCAAAGCGACCGCCAGCGTCTACGCCTTCGACCGGGTCACGGCCATGCCGCTGTACAGCCAAAACATCGACCAGAAACGCCCTATCGCCTCCATTACCAAGCTCATTACGGTCATGGTTATCTTGGACCGGCACAAGCTGACCGATAGCGTGACTATCGGCAAACTGCCCGATTATGACAGTTCAGCCGAAACTATCGGCTTACATGAGGGGGAAGTTTATACTGTGAGGGATCTGGTGACGGCCGCACTCGTGCCGTCGGCCAACGACGCAGCCGATGCTCTGGCAATCTACGATTCCGGTTCGGTGAGCTCCTTTTCCGGACGAATGAATGCCAAGATGGCGCAGTGGCACCTCAACGGAACTCATTTCTCCAATGCCACCGGGCTGATTGATGACGGCAACTACACCACGGCCCGCACGCTCGGTCAAATTGGAGCCCTGGCCATCAATCAACCGTTTATCGCCTCGACTGTAAAACAACCAACCGCAGTTATCACCAGCGCAGGCGGCCGGACATTTAACCTGACCAACACCAATCGCCTCTTGGCTACGGGCACTTTTTATGGTATAAAAACAGGATACACCGAAGCCTCAGGTGAGTGCTTCATCGGTATCTCCAACTCAGGCGGCCACGAAATAGTGACCGTGCTCCTTGGTGCGGACGATCGTTTCGGCGATACTCAAGAATTAGTTAACTGGATTGGTCAATCATGGCAATGGCTCTAACAAAACGTAAACGGGGAACCAACTAATGGCGGCGCAATACCCATTGGTCGCTATCGTCGGCCGCCCGAACGTCGGCAAATCCAGCCTGTTCAACCGCCTGACCGGAACCCGCAGCGCCATTACAGACGGCCAGCCAGGTACAACCCGCGACGCCAATTATGGCAACGTGGATTGGGGCGGCATGCGCTTCACGATTGTCGATACTGCCGGTCTCAGCCGCGCCGACGGAGAAATTGAGCTGCAGGCCCAGGATCAGATCAAAGCCGTCGCCACTACCGCCGCGGTCATCGTCGTCGCCGTCGACGCCGCCACGATGGTTACAAGCGAAGACCAGGACGCGGCTCGGCTAGCCTTAAAAACCGGCAAACCGGTAATTTTGGCGCTGTCAAAGGCGGACACGGCCGGCAACCTGATAGCCGACGAGTTCCGCCGTCTAGGGATCTCCGACATCATTCCGGTTTCAGCCATCCACGGCCGCGGGACGGGCGACCTATTGGACGCTCTCGTCGAAAAGCTCGACCGCGTGCCGGTAAAGGATGAGACGGCCCCGCTCAAGCTGGCGCTCATCGGCCGGCCGAACGTCGGCAAATCCAGCATTTTAAACGCCCTCATCGGCAAGCAGAAATCCATAGTTTCCAATATCCCCGGCACCACCCGGGACGTGACCAGCGATTCAATCAAGGCTCATAATCGCGAAATCGAGCTCCTGGACACCGCTGGCCTGCGCCGCCGCGGCAAAATTGAGCCGGGTGTCGAAAAATACAGCTCGCTTCGAACCCTTACCGCCATCTATGAGGCCGATGTCTGCGTGCTAGTGCTTGACGCCACCGACGGCGTCGTGGCGACCGACCTCAACATCGCCGGCCAGGTCATTGAAGCCGGCAAAGGCCTGATACTCGTCATGAACAAGTGGGACGCCGTCGAAAAAGACGATAAGACTCAGGCTACCATGACCCACAAATTGCGCCAGGACTTCCAGTTCGTGCATTGGGCGCCGCTGGTATATACCTCGGCCACGACTGGCCTGCACATAACCAAAATCCTCGACTTGGTCGTCGAAATTGAGGAGCGCCGCAAAATCGTGTTGCCGACCGGCCCGCTCAACCGGCTTATCGAAGCCCTGGTGGCTAAGCAGCCGCCCGCCGGCCTTAAGGGCAAGTTCCCCAAAGTGAACTACGCCACCCAAACCGGCACCAACCCGCCCACCATTACCGTGTTCTGTACCTATCCGGATCTGATCCACTTCAGTTACCGTCGGTATATGGAAAACAACATCCGGGAAAATTACGACCTGACCGGTACGCCGATCCACCTGGATTTCCGCCACAAACACGGCGATAATTTACGGCACAAAGTAAAATGAAACTTATCATCGGCCTTGGCAATGTCGGTTCCCGTTACGAGCGCACACGTCACAATATCGGCTTCATGGTGGTAGATGAGTTGGCCACACGTTACGACGCCCGCTGGAAGCTCGAAGCCAAACTCAAAGCCGAAATCGCTACCTTGGAAATAGACGGCGAGAAGGTAATCTTGGCCAAGCCGCAGACCATGATGAACATCAGCGGGGAAGCCGCCCAGCGGATCATGCAGAAGTACAAGGTGGCCCCGGAAGCCGCATGGGCCGTCTACGATGACGTGGACACGCCCTTTGGCCGGATGCGTGTAAGACACGGCTCCAGCTCAGGGGGCCACCAGGGGGTTCGGTCGCTCGCCCAGCACATCGGTGAGGGATTCCTGCGGATAAAAGTAGGCATTTCCCTCAACGACCGTTCGATTGAGCCTAGCGAGGTGTATGTATTAAGGGCATTTAACGAGGTTGAGCAAGCCGCTCTTCCTGGTGTAATTGCTCGCTCCGCCGAAATCATAGCGTCGTATTTAAGTCTGGAAGAAGTTACAGATGAGACTACCGAGCTGATTTAGGTCTCAAATTACCAGATAGCAACGCCCGAACCGGAATTACCTGGTTCGGGCGTTAGTTGAAGAAAAGGAATCGGACATCTTGGGCGCCACGGTTATTGGACCTTCATGAGAACTGTCCATGAATCAATAACGGTCCCATTCCATGTCAGCTCATTGTCTTCGCGCAGCTTGTAGCACGCAGCCGTTATCTTGCGCCGGGTGGCTTCGTTGCCGCCAGCTAGTTGCTCCCAGAGATCACCTGCAGTACAGCCAAGCGGCGAAAAACCGACGATAGCCATGATAGCTGCTCTCGTTGATGTCGCGGTCATCGTATCTCCATCTCGAATCGAAGGAATCGAAAAAAGCTAACTGCAGTATACGACCGCACATCGGCATCATCAAACATTAGAACTTTGCACAATTTCGGCAAAACAAAAACCCCAAGGTGGGTGGTCACCGATGAGGCTTTTGTTACACCCTTCAACCGCGCCCAAGGGCGTTTTTGCGATTCCCTCACAGAGGATGGGAAACGGGTTTGAAGGGACTAATCCGCCTACGCGATAGCTAGAGGAGGGTGCATCCAGATATCATCGCAGGCAGATAAGTGATATTGTCTAGGGGAACCACCAAGCACGTTTGCGAGGTATGTTCAGTATACTAACACAGTTTGTTAATTATGTCAACAACAACTTATGCAAATTAACCAAATAAACTTCCAAACCGCCGAATATCCTGAACTATTAGCTGAAATATCTAGTCCACCAACATTGCTCTACACCTTGGGAGATCTACCAACCGGGCCGTACATCGCCATTGTCGGGACACGCCGTCCGACAAGCTACGGACGTCATATGGCGTACCAGCTGGCCGGAGAGCTGGCGGCCGCCGGATTCGTGATCGTCAGCGGTCTGGCCGCCGGTATCGACGGCGTTGCGCATCAGGCCGCGCTGGATGCTGGAGGCAAAACCGTGGCAGTACTGGGCAGCGGCCTGGATCGCATTTATCCAAGTTCCCACCGCAAGCTCGCCATGGACATCCTGGCATCGAAGGGAACGCTCGTGACGGAATTCCCGGTTGGAACAATCCCGTTTCCCAAAAACTTCGTTATGCGCAATCGTATCATCGCGGGACTGTCGATCGGAACTATTTTCGTTGAGGGCGACGTCAAAAGCGGCGCCATCCATACGGTGAAATTCGCCCTTAAGGAGTCGCGCACCGTAATGGTTGTTCCAGGTCATGTAACCTCGCCGATGTCGGCCGGTCCAAATAACATCCTGCGCGAAGGCGGGACACCGATTACCGGTTCACTGGACGTCATCGAGGAGTTCAAGCATTACCTGAGTGTTACGGCGCCGTTGCCAGTCCGTGCCGCCGATCCGAGGGAGGCCCTGGTAACCAAACTCTTAAAACAGGGCCACAACACCACCCAAAAACTCATCATCTCAAGTGGGTTGAGCCCCGGTGAGTTGGCCGACATTATGAGCCTGATGGAAATATCTGGCAAACTGCGCAACCTTGGTTCAGGCCAGTGGGCAGCGCGCGCCCGGACATAAATGGGCCCGGCCGAGTGACCGGCGGGCAAGAATGGTATAATAGGGTGATGAATTTCTGGCAGAAGCTTCCTAAACCATTCTTTATTCTGGCCCCGATGGACGACGTTACCGACGTCGTGTTCCGCCAGGTGGTTGCGCGCGTGGCGGCTCCTGACGTGCTGTTCACGGAATTCGTGGCGACCGACGGTCTGCAAAGCGCCGGACGTGAACACACATTGCAACGTCTGGAGATTGAGCCGAACCTGAGCCGACCGCTGGTAGCGCAAATTTGGGGCGCCAATCCGGACAATTATTACACCAGCGCCAAGGAAATAGCGGCCATGGGTTTCGCGGGCATCGACATCAACTTCGGCTGCCCGGAACGGGGCATTGTGGCGCGTGGCTGCTGCGGCGGTATGATTGGCCGCTACAAAGAGGCCGCCGCCATCATCGAAGCCACCAAACGCGGAGCCGGTCAGTTACCGGTGAGCGTTAAAACACGCATCGGCTTGAGTGAGGTCATTACCGAAGAGTGGGCCTCGTTCCTGCTGGAGCAGGGTATTTCCGCCTTGATCATCCACGCTCGCACCGTACGTGAAATGAGCCGGGTTCCGGCACGTTGGGATGAGATCGCCAAAGTAGTGGCTCTACGCGATAAATTAGCTCCTGGAACGCTGATAATCGGTAACGGAGACGTTGCCGACCGTGCCGAGGGTCTGCAGCGGGTTGCCGAAACCGGCGTCGACGGCATCATGATCGGACGGGGAATTTTTCATGACATCTTCGCCTTCAGCGATGAACCGTCACCTACAACCCCCTCCCACCGGTTAGGAATACTCCTGGATCACGTCCAGCTCTACGAGACAACCGGCAACTCCAAGCCGTTTCATATCCTCAAAAAATTCTTTAAGATCTACGTCAGCGGCTGGAGGGGAGCCAGCGACTTGCGCGCCCAGCTGATGGATACCTCGACCCCGGATCAAGTCCGAACTATCATTGCTACGGCCGAGGTGCCTGAAGCCATGTTGCCCGTCAGCTAGATTTCAAAGTTGTACACACATGGTTAAGCCGAAGCAGCCCGCTTTTCCAGCCTAGCCGGCTATGTATCCGGCATTGGCAGAGTTTATGCGAGATGACCAAAGTATATTTATAATGCTTGTGGTATAATGCCGAAACAGTAACCAAATACCAAAAGAGACCCCCTTGCAGGGGTCTCTTTTGAGCTTATTGGCTTACCAGTTGTGGTGGGTAGTCCAGTATGAGTAGGCGTTAGCCCACGAACCGAATCTACCAACCGCATAGGCGTTTGCCCATTTTAGCTGAGTAACCGGGTTGGTCATGTAATCGGCACCGTAGGGTGCCATCTTACTGGCAGGCAAGGCCTGGCCTATACCATATGCTCCCGAGCCACCGTAGTTGGACTTCGTCACACCCCAACCGGATTCCCGGTCGATGATGTAGTCGACGTAGCCAAAATCGCCTTCAGCTATGCCGGCGGCGCGCATCCAGTCGACATGAGAGCCGGCAGGAAGTGAGACCGAGACAGCTGCCGTACGGACCGTTGTCCGCACTTTATGTGCGGCGGCCTGTTGGGCGGCGATACGAGCGGCTTGGGCTTGCGCTTGGGCGGCACGTAAGGGGACAAGGACGTCGGCGTCAAAGTTAGGCTTATTTGGAGCCGTAACCTGAACCGGGTCGCCGGTATTTGTGTTGATTCTCACCTCGAGAACGCTTTGCGCCGGTTGGACCGACGTGTCGGCGGCGGCGGCAGTTCCAACCGAAGTTGAAACGTTAGCCTGAGTGGCAAGCAGCATCATAGACACCGCGAGCTGTGAGATGTTACGCATAGGGCCACGTCGAGCGTGGCGATATACCTTTCTTGTTACCTGCACGTCCAACTAAAAAGATCCCACAAAAGGGGTCTTCTAGCGAACAAAAGGCAGTATATACTATAACTAAACGTATGTCAATACTATTACGTCAAGGTTAAGCGTAATACGCAAGACTATTGCTTAGTTGTCTCGGCGCTCAAGTCCGTATATTCTTAAGAGGAAAGCAGGGAAAGCATGAACAACATCAGCGCCTGGATCGGCCGGCGGCTTGACCCGTCAACGCCGACAGGCATGGAATTTACAGCCAGCCTGATCGTGGCCGGGCTTGGTTTGGCTTTCTTTGGCGGTATCCTGCAAGGCCTCCATGAAACCGATACCATCGCTCATTTCGACCTGTTCGTGGGCCAGGCACTCATCGGTCTGCGTTCCCAGTCTTTGACTACCTTCTTTGAAGTCCTGACCGGCCTGGCCGGAACCAAGGGGATTATTCTGCTTCTAGTTACTTCATTCGTCCTGCTCCTGCGGTCGCCGTACCGCCAGTTGCCAATAGTGCTCGGGGCCGGTGCAGCGGTGGAGCTTACGGTCGTCGTCATTGTAAAGTTGTTGGTTGCAAGGCCCCGGCCCGACCAGGCGATCCAACTGGTGCACGAATCCAGCTTCAGTTTCCCCAGCGGCCATACCATGGCGGCCGTCGTAGTATATGGTCTACTGGCCTATTTCATCAGCCGGACGGTCTCTAGGGGCCGCAAAGCCGCTGTTATCGCCCTTTGGGTAGTATTTGCCGCGTCCGTCGCCGCCAGCCGGATATATTTGGGCGTCCATTACCCAAGTGACACTCTGGCTAGCGCCTGCTTGGGCGGCGCAAGCCTCAGCTTAGGCCTGGCCTGGCTGAGCCGCCATGAAACAGGCCTTAATCCGGCGATATTCGACAGCTACGCCAGAATCCGGTTGCTTACGGCAATCGGTATCACACTGCTGATCGTCATAATATGGCGTCCCTTCTTTATATAACTGCAGGAATGGTACAATTGGCTTATGCTTATAGTCGCGTTTTTTCGATGGTGGTACGGAGCGGGTTGGCGGAATAACGCCGACCGTCTTTTTAGTCGTCTGATTAATACTTATCAGGAATTCTCCGTTCCTATTTTAATGCGGACGCTGTTTTCGCCGTGGCGGCGCATCATCAGCTACGGCCGAGGCTCATTGGAAGAGCGGGCCCGCACCGCCTTGGACAATGTCGTATCAAGGTTCGTAGGCTTCGGCGTGAGATTATCAGCGTTAGTTGCCGCCGTCGTTATTATGAGTCTGAACGCCCTCCTAGGTGGCGTTTGGCTGGCTGTATGGCCGCTGTTGCCCGTGGCCGGACCGTTATTGATTGTGTGGGGTCTCCTAAGATGAGTAGTTATAGCTACCAACGAGGCGGCCTACGGCTGGCCAAGGCCTCAATCGCTGGCCGCGGCGGAGCGATGGCATATTTAGTCGCCTTTGTGCTGGCAGGACTGGGCGCCCTTGGTGCGGGAGCAGGTTACGCCACCGGTTTGACTGCCGTGGCGTTTGAAACCGGCGGGTTCGGGCTGATCTGCCTCACGCTGGGACTTTGGCTGCGCCGGGATGTCATGAAGTTGGCCGCGGATCCTATCGGCAGTACCAAACGCCTGGACCGGCTGCTCCCGTCAAGCCTCATCGCGTCCTATTCCGCAGAGGCTGGCGTTGCGGGACTCTGGCAGCAGCTGACCGGCATTTGGCAGGTCGGCTTCCTAATCTCACGATTTAATCTGCACCCGGATATCATCAGCTCCGTGCTGGCCGGTTCGTCCGTAGATCTGGACACTATTTGGCCGGAGGCAGAACGCCTGAGCCTGTCCAACGGCGGAACTCGCCTGAACGAAGCCTCTATCGCCGCCGCGATTCTGACTGTAGTCCCGGAGTTGCGCGAAGTTCTGACCGCCCTCAAGCTCGTACCGGCCGATCTAGCCGAAGGGGTTGCTTGGCTTGCGCGGCTTGAGACTTTTCAGAGCGCAAAACGGCCTGTTTACGGCGGTATTGCCCGGGATTGGGCCGCCGGTTATACGCCGCTGCTCAGCCAGTACGGTCAAAACCTCAGCCGCCAGGTGGAGCTGGCAGGGAACAGATTCGGCGTCCAGGAGCGAACCAACCAGCTTGATACGCTTATCAGCAGCCTGTCGAGCGGCACCGGAAGCGTAGTCGTGGTCGGCGAGCCGGGAATCGGCAAGACCGCCTTGCTTTACGGCCTGGCCGACCGCCTGATTCAGGGCAACGGCGGGGGAACCCTGGCGCATCATCAAGTGATTGCCCTGAACGCGTCAGTAATATTGTCAAACCAGCATAGTGCGGGCGATCTGGAACGCATTGTCCTCCAGCTGCTCGGCGAGGCCGCCCATGCCGGCAACATCGTCCTGGCGTTGGATGAAGCCCAGTTGTTCTTTGGGCAGGGCACCGGAGCCGCCAACCTCAGCCAGGTGCTCTTGCCGATTCTCCAGAACCGCAGCATCAGGATGGTATTTGCCATTACGGCCGGAGACTGGCAGCGCATGCGGTCGACCAACACGGCGCTGTCCGGCTTGCTTACGCCACTGGTATTGGCGGAGCCTCCCCAGCTAGAGGTAGAGCGCTTGCTGGCCGACCGAGCGCTATTGCTTGAGCAGGGTAAATACACCACGACTTGGCCCGCACTCATTGAAGCCTACCGCTTGAGCGGCCGGTATTTCCCCGATGAAGCCTATCCCGGCAAAGCGCTAAAACTACTGGAAGCCGCCTACAACCATGCCGACGGTCTGTTTATTACCGAACTCAGCGTGCAGCGGGCTATCGAAAGCCAGCTTGGCGTCAAAGTGGAGCGGGCCGGCACCGACGAGGCAGACGTCCTGCTCCACCTGGAAGACCACATCCACCAGCGTATGATCAATCAGACTCACGCTGTCAGTGTGGTGGCGGCGGCTCTGCGGCGGGCCCGCGCCGGCGTCGCCAACCCCAAGCGGCCGTTAGGATCGTTCTTATTTTTGGGGCCGACCGGCGTCGGCAAGACGGAACTTGCCCGCAGCCTGGCGGCCCTGTACTTTGGTGCCGAAACCAACATGGTCCGCCTTGATATGAGCGAATACCAGCAGGCCAGCGACGTCGGACGCGTTCTGGCGGGTGCCGGAGAGAACCCGCAGGGACTGCTGGCTAAAGTCCGGCAGCAGCCATTTAGCGTGGTGTTGTTCGACGAAATTGAAAAAGCCGATCAAAATATCCTTAACCTCATGCTTCAGCTACTCGATGAAGGCAACCTTACCGACTCGTCCGGTAAGACTACCTCGTTCAAAGACGCCATCATTATCGCCACCTCCAATGCCGGTGCCGAAGAAATCCGTCAGCATATTGAGGCCGGGGAGGAACTATCCGCTTTTGAACAGCAATTTACCGACAATCTCATCAGCTCTGGTCAGTTCAAGCCGGAGTTGCTCAACCGTTTCGACGAAATAGTGCTGTTCCGACCGTTGGGAGAGCCGGAGCTGGCCCAGGTGGTAGCCCTGCTGATTGCTGAAGTAAACCGGACCCTTGAGCCGCAAAAGCTCAGCGTCACCCTGACAGAGGCCGCCATTGCCCACCTGGTAACAACCGGTTATGACCCGCGCCTGGGTGCCCGCCCCATGCGCCGCATGGTGACGCGCACTGTCGAAGACGCCATCGCGGGACGCATTTTGCGCGGCGAAACAGCCGCTGGTGACGTGATCACCCTAAATAGAGGGGACGTTGGCGGTGAACCTGAAACGCCACCCCAAACCCAGCCTTCCAACACGTCAAAAACAGGTTCACAACCGACTAAAAGCGAAGTGCTGTTTGATCGTACAAAGCAATAACCCTCTCCGAGAGTTACAAAATCACAGCTTAAGCGTAATGGTAAGTATTTCGTTGTAACTTCGTACAATGCTATCGCTTATCAAGGGAGTGCATAATTCCATCGTATTTAACATTATCGGAGTTATCCTTATGGCCGACACAGAACGTACCACTGAAACTACCACCACAGCCCCAGTCGAGAATGGCGCGACCACCGAAACGGTCGTGGCACGGCACGCGGGAACCGGCGCCAAGGTGGAAATGATCGTTTATTATATCATTGGACTGCTTGAGGGGCTCTTGGCGATACGCTTTGTGCTATCACTGTTGGGCGCCAACCAAAACAACGGCTTCGCCCAGTTCATCTACAACTTGACGTACCCCTTTGTCGCGCCGTTCTTTGGGCTGTTCGGTTACACCTTCCAGTACGGGGTTGCGCGATTTGAGTTCGAAACGCTGGTGGCCATGGCCATTTACTCGCTCATCGGGTACGCCATTGGTCGACTCTTAAGAATCGGGCGCGCCTAGAGAGCCTACAAAAAATCGAGCCTGCGGGCTCCTTTTTTTGAGGAAACTATGCAACATACACCCGAGCCATACCCTTAAGTCTGATACTTTGCCTAATGCTTTTATGAGCCCGACAGCCAATAATTGGGGTGTAATTAATGTTATGAGGAAATAATTATGGCAAAGAACCGTATTCACGGTCGTCGGCGTAATGATTACGACGACTTTCATGAATCTATTACCCCAACAATGCCCAACGATTACCAGACGGTCACCGAGCGCGACGTAAACATGGCGGCTGCATCATCGGTGGGCGAACAAATAGTCGGAGTGGTCGCCTATATCCTGTCGGCGCTGCTCGCGGTCCGATTCTTCACGCACCTGTTCTCCAATGACGTAGCAAACGGCTTCGTGAACTTTATGAACGCTATCACCGATTGGATGGCCCAGCCGTTCCAAACGGTCTCGAGCGCAGCCAGCTACTTTGACTTCGGAGCGATTGGCGCCGCGGTGGTGGTTGTCGTACTGGCCTATCTTCTCAACCGGCTTTTCGCGGGCATGAGGCGGGATGATATCGTCTAAGCTTAGCCGCCCAACATAAAAAGAGCCCCCGAAGGGGCTCTTTTTAGAATCTACTGGCTTTAGTAGCGGCGTTTGCCGTTATTGCCGCTGTAACCACCGCTTGAGGCGCGGGGAACAAAGGCCTCTGGCTGATTGGAGACGAACGTCAGGGCAATACCCATTTGTCCGGCCCGGCCGGTACGGCCGATTCGGTGGATGTAGTCTTCGTAGACCTTAGGCTGGTCGTAGTTGATGACGTGCGACACGTTCGGGATGTCCAAGCCGCGGGCAGCGACGTCGGTGGCGATGAGCGCCTGAACGGTCTCGTTCTTAAAGGCGTTCAACGCCCGCTGGCGCTGTGGCTGGCTCTTGTTGCCGTGAATGGCTTCAACCTTGAGGCCCTTCTGGTTCAAGCGGTCAGCGAGCTTCTGCACGCCCCATTTGGTCTCACCAAAAATGAGGACCTTCTTGAATTCGGGCAGTGCCAGCATGCGGGCCAACGTGTCCTCCTTGGCGTCGCGATCACCGTCGTAACGGACAACATCCTGTTCGACGTGGCTTGAGGTTTCGCCCTTGCGGACGCTGACGGTCTCGGGATTGTTGAGGATGGTCGAAATCAGACCCTCGATTTCGCGGTTGGTCGTGGCACTAAAGAACATCGAGTGACGCTCGCCGGGGAAGTGGCCGATGATGGTACGGATGTCTTTAATGAATCCCATGTCCAACATGCGGTCGGCCTCGTCTAACACCAGGGTGTCAAAGCCTTCGAAGGTCAGGCCGTAGTTCTCCAGGAGATCCTTGATACGGCCGGGCGTTCCAATGATGAACTGCGGGCGACGGCGGATCTGCATGAGCTGGCGGTTGATGGACGCGCCACCAACGACTAGTGCCGAGTACAGGTTGAGGCCGCGGGCGAACATACGGAACTCTTCCTCGATCTGGACGGCCAGTTCGCGGGTCGGCACCATGATGAGGGTGCGCTTGGTCTGGCCGGTCAGCATGCGCTGCAAGAGCGGCAACAGGAAGGCAGCGGTTTTACCGGTACCGGTGTTGGCTAGGCCGATGAGGTCTTTGCCTTCGAGGACGAGCGGAATGGCGCCATCCTGGATCGGTGTCGGGTGGACGTAGCCGTGCTCATCGATGTTGCTCATAAGACGCTGGTCAAAGCCGAAATCGGCAAATTTATTTATCGACACGAAAGGAATTTCATCGACGATAGGCGTGGCCTTGTTGATGAACTTGCTCGGGTCAATGGTTTTGGTTGTTGGTTTCCGGCGTTGGTTACGCGATGAAAAAACCGGGCGGCCACTACGGCTGCCATTTGAGTTGGAATACAATATTTTGCTCCATGCAGGTCTCGTTCGCTCCGGCGGTAATCGCCAAGGTGTGCCCGTGTATGTTGGGGCATGTGGCGCGTTTGAATCGCGTAGGGGACGTGCATCTTAAAGATGTTTGATGTAGAACTGCTTTTCATGATCATCAGCGCAATTCTTCAACCGAAACGCAGATACACGAATAACAATTGATAAGACTGTAACACAAAGGGTTAGAGTTGTCGATAGTACTTGTTTACATTTTAGAGTTTTTATGCTATGGTTTACGAATTGTTGAACTAAAACTCACGCTTTTTCACAACTGCATCAAGCACAAATCCCTACCACTCAACGCTTTGAGAGGTTGCTCGCGATGGCAAATAATCTAAGGCTTTACGTCAGGCGCCGAGGGCTCCGCTGGTACGCAGCGAACCTTGTTCTTTACCCCTGCGTGTTTGCTTTGATAGCGCTTTACCCTTTGTTCCTATCTAGGATACTATCCGGGTCACTCGGGATGGTAGACCAGCCGCCGGTCCACCCCAACTACTCAATCGCAATCCTCATAGGCTTACTCACATTCCTTGTGGGTTGCGTGCGCGTCATTCTTGAAATTGACGCGTGTGCGGACATCAAATCGGAAGCTGAGGGGCTATGGGACGAAAAGCATCCCAAATAGTTAACGGTTATCGCTCCGGCATGCATGAGCCTTCCAGGCGACTCCCATAACTACAGTCGACGAAACCGAGGTAACCACATGATTACCGATACGCGAAAACTTATTTTCTGGATCATTCTTCATCACATCGCAACGATAATGCTTGCATGCGGGGTGGTCTACTTTGCATCCAGAAATAATGCACTTTGGAAACTCGACGCTGGTTTTGCCGTGCTTACGTTCTGTGCCGGATGGGACAGGCTAAACGATTTAGCCCATCGATCTAGTCCATCACCACAAGCACCAAGCGTACATACGTCTGGCCCAACAGATTAGGTGGCTCACTCATGAAAACTATCCTTCTTACTGCAATCGCAGTCGTAGCTTTACTGCTTACGGTGGCTGTATTAGTGGCTGCAGGCTTTAGTAGCAATCCAAATAAACCCATAAGCGCCAGGAAATGGATGTTACCAATAGGATTATTGGTAACCCTAGTAAGTATCTCTATAGTCGTGTGGGTTGTTCTAACTCCCTCATTGGACCTCTGACAAGCAAGTCCAAAGTGACCCTCACGGTCTCGATTACAACTCCAGAACCCGACCGCGCTCCCAGTTCTTCTTACACCGCCTCATTCCGAGGCTACCCCCGATAAACGAACTTTGTTTACCGGGGGTTCTTGTTTTCTTGGGGTAAATGTTAGTGATCTCTTAATCTAATTCCAGTCTTATTGACGTTTAACGTATTATGTTCTAATATAGGTTAAGACTAATCCAAATATAGTTCAATCCCATCAGTCGTTCGACTACGGAGGATATTTTGCTGCAGGTCGGTAATATGGCCCCATCAACGCTCAATTGCACTTACAATGCGGCTTGGGGAGTCGCCGAAGACATCAAGAAGTACAGCTCCCACGTGATAGACGTCATCATTTTCGGCTCAGTCGCCCGCGACCTGATCGGCAATGATATAGATATAGTGATCATCGTCGATGAAGTTGATTTCCAGAAGTTCGTAAAAACTCTCGGGAACGGGTTTATCGATTCCACCGACCGACGATTCGACGTCGCCGAGATAGCTCAGTTCGACGAAGGCTACGCGACTTCGTTCATTAGAAACAAGTCACTCGACGTGTGGCTCCTGCCGACCGACTGGAAAGGCCGCATTGATGAAATCCGGGCGCTCTTGCCCAAACATCATGACGGCCTCCTGCTCAATATCCATAATAACTTCCGGCAACCCTTGGCTTAAACTCGGGCAGTCTAAGCGGCGCTACAGCCAGCTCTAAACACTTGTCCCACTTCGCTTTACCCCCGGTATGCCATTGCGGCCTACTGGGGCTTTTACTTAGTTGATGGGCCCAAAATTATCTTCCACACCTAGACATACCATCACCCATACCTATATGCTCGGACTCATGAGCAAACACCTTGTTATCGTCGAGAGCCCGGCTAAGGGCAAGACTATCAGTAAGTTTTTAGGTCCCGATTATATCGTCGAGGCCTCGTTTGGGCATGTCCGTGACCTGCCCAAAAGCGGAATGTCGATTGACATCGAAAACGGTTTCGTGCCGGCCTACGAGGTAAGCCCCGACAAGAAAAAGCGCATTACCGAACTCAAGAAACTCGCCAAGGGCGTCGAAGACGTTTATCTGGCCTCCGATGAAGACCGCGAGGGCGAGGCTATCAGCTGGCACCTGTGCCAGGCACTGGGACTGGACCCCAAAACCACCAAGCGCATCGTATTTCACGAGATTACCAAGCCGGCCATCATGGCGGCCATCGAGGCGCCGCGGTTCGTTGATCAGAACCTGGTAGACGCGCAGCAGGCCCGCCGTGTTCTGGACCGATTGGTAGGTTATGAGTTGTCGCCCGTATTATGGAAGAAGGTCCAGCGGGGACTCAGCGCCGGGCGCGTGCAGAGCGTGGCCGTACGCCTCATCGTGGAACGCGAACGGGAAATTGAGGGCTTTGATGCCAAGTCCAGTTTCAAGATCACGGCCGAGTTCACGTTGGACGGGGGAGCCGTCTTAAAAGCCGAGCTGCCCCGCAAATTCCCGACCGCCGATGAAGCCAAGCAATTCTTGACCGACTGCGTTGGCGCCCGCTTCAGCGTGTCGGGACTTGAAACCAAACCCGGCAAGCGTACTCCCGCCGCGCCATTTACTACTTCCACCCTCCAGCAGGAGGCCAGCCGCAAGTTAAGTTTCAGCGTCCGCCAGACCATGGTCGTCGCCCAAAAACTCTATGAGGCCGGAAGAATCACCTACATGCGTACTGACTCCGTACACCTAAGCGATTTGGCTCTCAACGGCGCCCAAGAGACGATCGTCAAGGAATACGGCGCCAAGTACCACGAGCGCCGCCAGTTCACCACCAAGAGCGCCGGGGCACAGGAGGCTCACGAAGCCATCCGCCCGACGGAATTCGGAATCTCGTCCATTACCGGCGACCGTAACGAAGCCAGACTCTATGAACTAATCTGGAAACGCACCCTGGCTTCCCAAATGGCCGACGCCCAGCTGGAACGCACTACCGCAGAGGTCGCCATCTCGACGCGGCCAGAAAAACTGGCGGCCAAGGGCGAAGTCGTCATCTTTGACGGCTTCCTCAAACTATACCTGGTCAGCCATGATGAAGAAGATGATACGGCCGAAGAAGGAATTCTACCGCCACTAACCGTCGGACAGATCCTGGACTTGGCCCGCATGGGCGCCGCGCAAGTATATGACCGTCCCAAGCCGCGCTACACCGAAGCCTCACTGGTCAAACGCCTTGAAGAAATGGGTATCGGCCGCCCGTCCACCTTTGCTCCGACAATTTCCACAATCCAGGACCGCGATTATGTGGTAAAAGGCGACCTTGAAGGTAAGGAACGCCCCGTCCAGAAGTTCGAGCTCTCAAGCGCCGGAAAAGTGACCGAGGAACGCATCACCGAAACCTACGGCGCCGACCGCGGCAAACTAGTGCCGACATCGGTCGGGATGGTAGTAACGGACTTCCTGGTACAGCATTTCGCCGACATCGTCGACTACACTTTTACCGCCCGCGTTGAAGGCGAGTTCGATGAAATCGCCGAGGGTCAAAAAGTCTGGAACGCCATGATCGCCGAGTTTTACGAGCCGTTCCACGACCAAGTCCTAAAAGTCACCAAAATAGATATCAACGGACCTGAAAGTGGGCGTCGTATACTGGGAACTGATCCTAAATCCGGCAAGCCGGTCATCGCCCGCCTCGGCAAGTTCGGCCCCATGTTGCAAATCGGCACCGCCGAAGACGAGGACAAGCCCAAGTTCGCCCCCATGCCGAACGGACGCCGTATCGACGACGTCACCATGGAAGAGGCACTGGAGATGTTCAAGCTGCCCCGCACCGTCGGACAGACCAAGGACGGCAAGGACATTCTGACGAACCACGGCCAATTTGGACCATATATAAAATTTGGCTCAACCTACGTCTCGATAAAGCCCGACGACCCGTTCACTATCACCCTGGAGCGGGCGCTGGAACTGATAGATGCCAAGATTGAAACCGACAAGAACAAGTACATCACCCAGTTTGAAGGCACAAAAATTGCCGTGCTCAATGGTCGCTATGGACCGTACATCACCGACGGCACAAAGAATGCCAAAATCCCCAAGGACATCGAGCCGGCCAAGCTGACACTTAAGGACTGCGAGGAACTGCTCAAAGCCGCTCCTGCCAAAAGCAAACGTCGACGAATAGTCAAATCAAAATAACCATAATTCGGATATAAACATAAGCATTAATTACAGCCATTGTATTTATGGCTATAATTTACTATGATTATGCACAATAAATGCAATCTGGGCGGCATATGCGCCTGAGGCGGTAGCGGAGCAATTATGGCGCGATCCAAGCAGAAAAAACGCAGAAAACAGCAGCGCCAAACCGCGTTCTATGAGGCTATGCCAGGAACAATGATGCCTCCGGTTATGCCCGAGATACGGCAGCAGCTGACCATTGGCGCCGAAGCAGCCTGGGAGAGTGGCCGCAGCATCGGCACCGACTTGTGGGAGACTGCTACCACCGGAGCGACATCCATCTGGAAACAACGGGGGACGGCCGCGCAGTATGGCAAGGCGGCGACGGATGATCTGGGAGCGTTTCTGGCCGTGTGTGGTCGCGCGCTTACCTCCCGCCGTATCCGCGCACTAGTACTGGCAACCGGTGCGACTACTGCCATTGCCGGGGTAATTATCGGCACCAATTTAGTGGCGACAACGTTTTCGCATTATGCCGCTACCATTTCCAGTCCCGCCGCCGTACTTAACAACAAGAAGTCCGGTACCACCATCGTCGACCGTAACGGCGTCGTCTTATATAACGGTTACGGGGCGCAGGCCAACAAGGTAATTGCGCTTAGCGAAGTTCCGCAGAGCCTCAAGAACGCCACGCTGGCGGCCGAAGACCCGAATTTTTACGATCATCCCGGGTTCTCCTGGCAATCGACTGCCCGCGCAGCTTGGGTCGACGTTACCAAGGGTGGCACAGTGGAGGGCGGTTCCACTCTTACCCAGCAGCTCGTAAAAAATGCCATTCTGACGTCTCACAAAACTTTTGAGCGCAAATTCCAGGAACTGGTCTTGTCGGTGGAGTTGGAAAACCGTTATTCAAAGGACGAGATTCTGGGCATGTACCTCAACGAGGTTTACTACGGTCAGGGATCAAACGGCGTGGAAGCGGCCGCGCAATCATACTTCCGCAAACCGGCCCACGAACTGACTTTGAGCCAATCGGCCTTTATTGCCGGACTACCCCTTGGTCCCAGCCGTTTTGATCCCAACCTGGATCCCGAAGCCGCCCTCGGTCGTCGCAATTATGTCCTGGATCGGATGGCGGGCCTGCATATGATTAATTCAGCCCAGGAACAAGCCGCCAAGGCCGAGCCGCTCAATGCGCAGGCTCGTGACGCCGCCATTAAGGCCCCGCATTTCGTCTTTTACGTCTTAGACCAACTGCGCCAGCAGTATGGCGACGATGCAGTTGAACAAGGTGGTATTACGGTTAAGACCACGCTTGATTATGCTAAACAGGAGCAGGCCCAGGCTATCGTGGCGGCGCAGCTTAGCCGCCTGGCCGGCCATAACGCCACCAATGGCGGCCTTATTTCCCTCGATACTTCCAGCGGCGACATCATCGCCATGGTTGGTAGCCGTGACTACAACGCGCCCGGCTTTGGCGCCGTGAACGTTACGCTGGCAAACTTGCAGCCGGGTTCCAGCTTCAAGCCTATAGCCTACGTCACCGCCTTTGCCAAAGGATGGAACGGATCGACCCAGGTCGACGACAAGCCTATCAGAGAACCTAACGGCGACGGCACTTTCTATGAACCCAAAAACTATGACCTCAAATTCCGCGGGCAAGTGACGCTCCGCCGGGCTTTGGCGAACTCGCTGAATATTCCGGCAGTCAAAGTACTGAAGTTTGCCGGTATCCCCCAGACGCTGGATATGGCTCATCGGCTGGGGATTACGGGCCTCAACGACCCGTCGCGCTACGGCCTGAGCTTGGTACTGGGAGGCGGGGAAGTGCGCCCGATCGATATGGCAACCGTGTATGCGACCTTCGCCAATCAAGGTATGAACGTCAAGCCGCGAGCAATTCTCAAAGTATCCGACCGCTTCGGCAAGGACATTACCAAAGACAGCCAGCCCAAGCCTGTCCGCGCCCTTGAAGCCAAATACGCCGCCATGATTACGAACATCCTGTCTGACAACCAAGCCCGGACCGAGGAATTCGGGGCCAACTCACCGCTCAAACTGAGCCGTCCCGCCGCCGCCAAGACCGGTACCACCAACGATTTCCGCGACAACTGGACCGTCGGTTATACGCCCAGCGTAGTCACGGCGGTTTGGGTCGGGAACAACGACCACTCGGCCATGAATAATGTCGACGGTATTACCGGCGCCGCCCCAATTTGGCATGATTATATGGAATTTGCCCTGGCCGGCACCCCGATTGAGAATTTCCAACTGCCTACCGATATCACGGGCTTCCACGTTTGCGCCAATGGCGGTCTGACGAATCTCCCCGGTTCAGGCTATACCGAACTGGCCCCCACTGACGCTCCCATCACCAGGCAGTGCGCGATCGTCCCGACTCCGTCGCCCACCGACAGTACGTCGCCAAGCCCCGGTACTGACCCAAAAGCACCCGGCACCAACCCAGGAAACCCCGCTGACACTCCTATCGTTACCCCACCGGTGCACACTTTTAAACCTAAGCCCTAATAGCCGGAATATCCCACCTAAACCAATCTTTTACCGCAACTGGTGAGGAATTTTAGCCATGAACCAGTATAATACCCTTATGGAAGACCTCACCAAACGCTTGCAAGACCTACGCGCCAACATCGATGATGCGATCCGGCGACTGGATATCGCGGCCGATGAAGCGACAATTATCAATCTGACGACTCAAACCCAGCAACCTGATTTTTGGAATGATCCCGATTCCGCCGCTCACATTTCGCAACAGCTGGCAGCGCTCAATAAACACGTCGAAAGCTGGCGCTCCCTTCAAGCCGATGTTACCGGAGCATTGGAGCTGTTGGAACTCGCCGATAACGACGAGGCCGAAAGCCTGCGGGCAGACTTGGAAAGCACCTACGAGACTGCCCGCGCCGATTACGCCGCCCGCGAGTTCGAGCTCAAACTGAGCGGACCTCACGACCGGTCGTCGGCCATCATTGAACTGCACGCCGGCACGGGCGGCACCGACGCCCAGGACTGGACCGAGATGCTCGAGCGCATGTATTTGCGCTACGCCGAAAAGGGCGGCTACTCCACCGAAATCCTCAGCTCAAGCCAGGGCGAGGAGGCCGGCCTCAAAAGTGCCACCATCGAGGTGAACGGACCTTACGCCTACGGCAAGCTCAAAGGCGAGGCCGGCGTCCATCGCCTAGTGCGATTGTCGCCCTTCAACTCCGACAACCTGCGGCAAACGTCGTTCGCGCTCGTCGAAATCCTGCCCCAGATCGACAACCAGACCACAATCCAAATTGACCCCAAGGATCTGCGCATCGACGTTTATCGCGCCGGCGGCCACGGTGGACAGTCCGTCAACACCACCGACTCGGCCGTGCGGATCACGCACATTCCCACCGGCACCGTGGTGGCCATCCAGAACGAGCGCTCCCAGCTCCAGAACAAGGAGAAGGCCATGGCCATTTTGACATCGCGTCTGCTGGCGCTGATGGAAGCCGAGCAAAAAGCCGAATTAGGCGAACTGCGGGCCGGAGAACGGGCAGCCGAATGGGGCCAACAGATACGCAATTACGTTCTGCACCCGTATACCAAGGTCAAAGACACCCGCACCGGGCACGAGACCGGCGACGCGGCGGCCGTCCTGAACGGCGAGATCGGACCATTTATTGACGCCTACCTGTCGAGCCAGATTTCCTCCTCAAACAACGGCTAACCCATTTTCCGCTTCACATAACCGTAAGCTCTTTAATATGCTAGAATGTTTGCAATGATTCTCTTTGATCGCGTATCCAAAGTTTACCCGAATCAGTCCATCGCCCTCAGCGGACTGAACCTTCATATCGAACCGAAAGAGTTCGTGACGATAGTGGGAGCCAGCGGCGCCGGAAAATCGACGCTTATTAAGCTTATGACCCGCGAGGAAGTCCACACCTCGGGTAAGATCATCGTCGGCGGCCTGGATTACGACACCATCACCTCCAAGGACGTGCCGCTGGTGCGCCGCCGCATCGGGGTGGTATTCCAGGACTTCAAACTGCTGCCCAACCGCCGGGTAGGGGAGAACGTGGCCTTCGCCCTGGAAGTCTCCGGTGCCCGCAGCCGCGAAATCAAGCGGGCCGTGCCAAAGATGCTCCAACTGGTGGGACTATCCAACAAACAAAACTCCTTTCCGCACGAGCTGTCCGGCGGTGAACGCCAGAGAGTCGCCATTGCCCGTGCCCTAATCCGTCAGCCCAAAATCCTCATCGCCGACGAGCCCACCGGCAACCTGGACCCCAAGAACGCCTGGGAAATCATTGAACTGCTGCTTAAGATCAACCGATTCGGAACCACCGTGCTGCTTACCACCCACAACAAGGAAATCGTCAACGCCCTAAAGCGCCGCGTCATCACCATCAACCGCGGGCGCATCGTCAAGGACGAAGAGCAAGGCCGGTACGCCTTATGATTACCTTCTGGCGTATTATCCAATCCGGCGGCCGCAACTTCATGCGAAACGCCTGGCTTTCGACAGCCGCCACGGCCGTCATGACGGTGACACTGTCAATCGTGGCGATTTCGTTTATCTCCAACCTGGCGTTGACTTCGACGATCAAGGGTGTGACCGATAAGATTGACGTCTCTGTCTACCTGAAAAGCGGCGTGACCCAGGAGCAGGTCGACAGCTTCACGAAGAGCCTCAAGGACAGCCCCAACGTCGCCGGGGTAACTTACTTGTCTGAAGCGCAAGCCATTGCGCAATACCGTGAGCAGAACAAGACCAACAAGCAACTGCTGGCTGCACTCGACATCGCCGGCAACGCCCTGCCGTCGTCGCTCCAAATCAAAGCCAAAGATCCCAAAAAACTCGATGATATTACGGCAGTAGTGGAACAACCAGAGAATAAAGCGCTCCTCGACCCGTCGGCGCCTCCAAGCTACACCGGGAGTCGTAAGACCACCATTGATAAGATCGTCAGTTTTTCGAACTTCTTCAAGTCGACCGGACTGGTTGCCAGCGCCATCTTCGTCGTTATCTCGACATTGATTATCTTCAACACCATCCGCATGGCCATCTTTACGCGCCGTGACGAAATCGAGATCATGAAGCTGGTTGGGGCCACCAAATGGTTCATTCGCGGACCGTTCATCGTTGAAGCCGCCTTGTACGGCATCATCGGAGCCTTCATCGCCGTATCGCTCTCATATGTGCTCCTGCTCGGCGGCGGGCCAAAACTGGGAACCTACGTTGACGTCAAATCAACCATCGACTTCTTCCGCAATTACCCCTTGCTGATTATCGGAGCCGAAATGTTAATAGGTGTTCTAATAGGCATGTTCTCCAGCCTGCTGGCCATGAGCCGATATCTTAAGCTTTAGCTCAGGTAAAACAAGCATTTTGGCAGTGCCAAGCAATTAGCACAACCAGTTTGACAACACCCCTCCAAATTCCTTATGATAAGGCCACCTTGGAGGGCCAAGACCTATTCGTAATTCACCTCACAACCACATCCGCACCTCCCTCGCCCGAACGGCGAGTATCGTAGCGGTACTTTTTGTATTTAGCGGAACGGCCCTGGCCGATTCGTTTGATGATCAGATAAACGTACTAAAGCAGCAGGCGGCCGGACAACAAGCCACGGCAGCACAATTTGCCGCCCAAGTAAATGATTATCAGAGTAGGATAAATCAGCTCAATGCCCAGATGGGGGCATTGCAGGCTCAAATCAACCTTAATCAAGCTCAGTTCGATCAGGTTACCGCTCAAATCGCGTCTAATGAGGCGGATCTAGCCAATAAAAAAACTGTTTTAGGTGCCAATCTGAAGAGTATGTACTTAGGTTCATCTGTCACTCCGCTCGAGATGATTGCTTCGAGCAATAATCTTAGCGACTATTTTAATCAGCAACAATATCAAGACAGCATCAAGGGTAAGATTCAATCGGCAATGGCCGATATTCTTGCCACCCAGAAGAAGCTGGCCGTCCAGAAGACCCAAGTTGAGGCCCTATTGGCTCTCCAGACTGGCCAGAAACAAGAATTAGCTGCCGCCAGGGCAGAAGCCAACCAGCTCCTTGCTACGGCCGCCAATAGTGCCTCCGCAGCAAATGCTCAAGTCGCAACCAGCAATTCGCGAATTGCCATATTAAAGGCACAGCAGTATGCAGCAATCGCCGCAGCCTCTAGGCATGTTGGCGGTGGATCTGGTTGCGGAGGCTATCCCGCCGTATGGTGTAATGCTGCACAAGACAGCCTTACGGATGACTGGGGAATGTACAATCGAGAGTGCGTCAGCTACGCTGCCTGGGCAGCCTCTAGTCGGGGCCGAAACGTCCCATATTGGGGCGGCCGCGGTAATGCCAAACAATGGCCTGCCAATGCCGATGCAGCCGGTATTCCACGAAGCAGTACTCCTCAGGTTGGTGACGTTGGAATATACATGGGAGGCCAATACGGGCACGCCATGATCGTCGAGGAAGTACACGGTGGAACTGTTCGAGTCTCTAGCTTCAACGGTGATGGCACTGGTCACTTCTCGATAGATGACTGGTCAACATCTTCACTGACCTTCATTCACTTCCGCTAAAACAACGTCCACTCTGGGCTCATTCCGATCTGGAACTGACGGAAATTTAAACATGAGGAATGTACGGGGCTTACGAATCTAACTCCTCCGCTTCTAAGATTGATCATACGATATATAACCGGGCAAGTTTTCTACGGCCCGGTTATATTAATTTAGCGGTTCTCAGCCTACCAACTTAAAAATGCGGTAGACTATAAACAACACCAATTACAAGGAACTGACTTTTGCGCCCACCTCTGTCTAACCGTAACGCCGTATTATTTGCCGTAATCATCGCCGTTGTCAGCTTTGGGGCGGGAGATAGGCTCCATGGCCAAAGCCTCAATCCCTTCGCTAAGCAACCCGACAAGATTGATGCCTCGAGCCTGAACGATCTATATGCCATGATGCAGCGCAATTTCGATGGGACAATCGACGTCAAAGCAGCCTTGGAAGGCGCCAAGAAGGGGCTGGTAGCGGCCGGCGGCGACCCTTATACCGTTTATATGAACGCCGACGAGAGCAAAGCTCTGAGTGATGACCTGAGCGGCAAATTGAGCGGCATCGGTGCGGAAATCGGGATTAAGAACAATATCCTCACCGTGATCGCGCCCATCAGTGGGGCTCCGGCGGAGAAAGCTGGAATCCGCGCACTGGATCTGATCGGGAAAATCAACAGCGAAGACACCACCGGTATGACAGTGGACAAAGCCGTCAGCAAGATCCGCGGCAAGGCCGGCACCACCGTTAAACTGACCATTCTGCACGTGGGCGGCACCGAAACTACCGATATCACCATTACACGCGCCGATATCAACGTGCCGAGCGTTAAATGGAGCATGAAAGACGGCGGTGTCGGTTATATCCAGGTGAGTACATTTGGAACCGATACGACTGAGCTTATCCAAAGGGCGGCTGGCGAGCTCAAGACTCAGGGCGCAACTAAAGCTATCCTGGATCTGCGTAACGACGGTGGTGGGTACCTTGATGCGGGCGTGTCAGTTGCCAGCCAATTCCTTCCGGATGGCAAGACCGTGGTCAGCGAACGCACCGATGGCAAGACGGTGGACACCTTAACCTCACGAGGCGCTGGACAATTAGTCGGCCTCCCATTGATAGTCCTGATCAACGGCGGCTCGGCCAGCGCCAGTGAAATCGTAGCCGGGGCCTTACATGACAATGGTGTAGCCAAGCTCGTCGGCGAAAAGAGTTTTGGTAAGGGCAGCGTTCAGGAAATCAAAGGATTAACCGATGGTGCTCAGCTCAAGGTCACTGTAGCTCACTGGTACACCCCTAAGGGCGTCAATATCAACAAAGAGGGCATCAAGCCGGACGTCGAGGTGAAGCTCTCTAACGAGGACTATAACGCCTCACGCGACCCTCAGTTGGATAAGGCACTGGAACTCTTAAAGTAGCCCGTTAAGTTACCCCTGGGGTCGACTGGCAAAAAGTCGCCAAAATCTGCTAATATCCGAAATATGAAATTCGTTTACCTAGCCCTAATCTTAGTAGCGCTGTTGGTCGCCGGCCTGGTCGCCTCGAGTGTAGCATTGGCTCCTGTTGCTGTGCCCAGTGTGACTCCTCAAGCTACGACTGCCATTAAGGGTGGGGGAGGGAAAATTATTACTAACCTGCCGGCCGACTTCCCGAGCAACTTTCCGCTCCCCGCCGGCACGGTGCGGGCCTCGACCGGTACCGCCCCGAAATGGGCCGTGGCTTTAATCGTCGATTCCGGCGTGCCGGAATCACTTCAAGCCGCCCGCAACCTTTATTTGCCGCTAGGCTACACTGAAACGAGCGGCCCAGGGGCCAACCCGGTCAATTTCCAGAACCCGGCGTACACCATCCAGGTAGTGGCCGCCAACCGCGACCACAGCGCCACATCAACCGATGTGAACGTATACGTTACACGTCGCTAAGTATCTTCATCTACTTTCATATTGCCCGCGGCCCGACACCAGCGTATAGTTAAAACCAATTGTTGTTACGGTTAATCGTGAGGAGTTTACATGGCAGGGGAGAGCCAAACCAAGTATATATTCGTGACCGGAGGGGTCCTTTCGGGACTCGGTAAAGGCATCACCGCGGCGTCGCTGGGAACAACCCTCAAGGCCCGCGGTTTTAGCGTTAATATTCAAAAAGTCGATCAATATTTAAACACTGATGCGGGTACCCTTAACCCCGCCGAGCACGGCGAAGTCTTCGTGACCCACGACGGCGCTGAAACCGACCTGGATCTGGGGCATTACGAGCGTTTTTTGGATGCGGAGCTAACCCGTGAAAGTTCGCTGATGAGCGGCCGTGTCTACGCCAAGGTCATTGCCGACGAACGGGCCGGCAAATATCTGGGGAAGACCGTCCAGATTATTCCTCATGTCACGAACGAGATATGCAGCCAAATTATCGCTGCCGGCGTCGGCTTTGATTTTCATATCGTCGAAATCGGCGGAACGGTGGGTGACTATGAAATTCTGGCATCCCTTGAATCAATCAGGCAGCTGCGGCGCAGAATTGGTGCGGCCCATACCTTTTACATGCATTTGGTGTACCTGCCTTACCTTGAAGCATCCCACGAAATCAAGACCAAGCCGGCGCAGAACACCGTCCGCGACTTACGCGAAGCCGGAATTCAACCCGACGCGGTGATAGCACGAGCCGAACGTCCGTTAAGTCAGGCTATCATGAATAAGCTCGGCCTGTTCTGCGACGTGGATGAACGCGGCATCGTTGCGCTACCCACAGTCAAAAGCGTATATGAGGTGCCGCTAATCCTGGAGGCGGCCGGACTTCCGGATTACGTCACCTCGCAACTAGGCCTTGAAATACGTAATCCCAAAATGGAAACATGGCAGAAGCTCGTCAATCTCATCAAACATCCCGATCACCGGAGCCTCAAGATCGGAGTCGTCGCAAAATACATGGAAAACGAGGACACCTACATGAGCGTCTTCGAAGCCATCAAGTCGGCTGGCTGGGCGAACCGGGTTAGACCGGAAATCTGCTGGATTGACGCAGTCAAATTAGAAGGTGAAGGCGCCGAAGCAATGCTCGAAGGCTACGACGGACTCGTCGTACCCGGAGGTTTCGGCAGCCGGGGGGTCGAGGGCAAGATCGTTGCCGCCACCTACGCGATGGAACGGGGCATTCCTTATTTGGGGCTGTGCCTAGGCATGCAGATTGCTGTTATCGCCAAAGCCCGCCAGATAGGACTTGAGAATGCCAACACCACCGAGGTGGATCCTGATACTACGCATCCTGTCATCGACATCATGGAAAGTCAGCGCGACATCGAAGCCAAAGGCGGTACCATGCGGCTGGGAGATTATCCCTGCATTCTCAAACCCGGCAGTATTAGCGCCACAGCATACGGAACGACCAAAATCACCGAACGCCATCGCCATCGTTGGGAGTTCAATAACGCCTACCGGGCCGAGCTGGAAGCCGCAGGCTTAGTACTGGCCGGCCTCTCGCCTGACGGCAATTTAGTTGAGGTCATCGAAATCGCGGATCACGCTTTCTTTGTCGCCAGCCAGTTCCACCCCGAATTCAAATCCCGACCCCAGACTCCTCATCCGCTCTTCGACGCCTTTATGGCCGCCGCCTCCAAGCACCGTGCGTACCGTGAACAAGTCAAAAGGAGTATAGTAAGCATATGAACAATAAACCGTTGGCCCGCATCCTGCTAGTAGAGGATGATTTGGCTCTAGCAAACGCATATAAGGTCCGCATGGAAGCCGAAAATTTCCATGTTCTTCATTGCCCCGACGGAGAAGAAGCTATGCAAACAGCGCTGGATTTCCATCCGGACCTTATTCTGCTTGACCTAATGATGCCAAAAATTTCCGGTTTTGACGTTTTGGATATCCTGCGTAATACACCGGCAACCGCCCATACTAAAATAATCATTCTAACCGCTCTCAGCCAGCCTTCGGACCAGGCACGGGCCAAAGATCTTGGTGCCGATGAATTCCTGGTAAAGTCTCAGGCGGTCATTTCCGACGTCATGAAACGCATCCGTTTCCACCTAGGCATCAAGGAAATCGAGACCGCTTAGAGGATTTTACCCACCAACTAAAAAACGCCCCGACAAAGGGCGTTTTTTAGTGTGACCGGTTTAGTCTTGAGGGACGATTGATACGATGGTACGTCGCACCTTGGAACCGGTGAACTTGATAATCTGGCGGGTTGAGAAGGCGACGACGCCGTCGCGGAGAGCAAACAGGGTCTGGTCGATGCCGACACCGACGCCTGGGCCCGCTTCCATGCGGGTACCACGCTGGCGAACCAGAATGCCGCCTGCACGGACGACCTGACCGCCGAAACGCTTTACGCCAAGTCGCTGACCGGGTGAATCATGGAGGTTCTTTGACGAACCACCGGCTTTTGTATGTGCCATAGCTTAAATCTTTCTTATCAGTAGTAGCTGCCGTCCGACAATTTGATCGTCTCGGGCGTATAAAAGCGGCTCGTGAGCGTGCTTAAAAACTTTCATAGTGTAGCTCAAACCAGGTAGCGCGTCAAGAATATCCAGATAGCTCCAGCGTTTTCCTTGCCGCCATGCCGGAACACACAGCGAGACTTCAGCCCCGTCGGGTAGTTGCGGGGCCCAACTGGATAAGGCGCCCAGATAGAGCTCGCGCAACTCGGCCTTAATGATGGCGAGTTGCGGACCGGTCGGCTCATGGATCATGTTGGGTCCTAGGTAACCTTCGCTAACGACCGCGCACCCCGCCGGTAGTTTCAGCTCGCGAGCATCAGCCGGTCCGTCAATTTGCCAGTTTCCGGCGACATCCGGCCGTTGTACTTCCAACCAGGCGAGGTTCTGGGTACTGGCCGCAATCATTTCAGGCGACAGATCCGAACCGAGGGTGTTACGGCCGGACAGCAGGGCCTCCTGCGGAATGACCCCGGTGCCACAGAACGGATCGACAACCAAGCCGGCCGATGTCGAATTGACCAAGATCTGCGCCAATTTCGGTGGCAGCATGCCCACTTTGGCGCTGCGGGCCGGCCGATCGTAATCGCGGCGGGAGTACCAATCGATATCCTGGATCTGCTCGGTTAAGGCAATAACCATTTCCTGCTTATTGATTGCGACCATCAGTTCAAAGCCGTCCTCGAGCACCCGGTTAAACTTGAGTTGGGCGACGGTCACATCCGTACCCTTGGTTGGAGTTATCAACCGAATGGACCTGCCCTCATGACGCAGGCGGTTCTTCAGCTCCAGGCCGGTGCTCAAAACAAACCTGGTCGTGGCATGAAGACCATAATAGCTCACTGCGATGGGCGTCTTTTTGTCATAAACCGGCAAAAGTGTGATATCCAGCACCTCGATAAGGTCGGCGGTCGGTCCGTGATAAATAATCCGGCCCAGTTTTTGGACGCCCCCCAAAATATCCAGGTTCGGCTTGGACGCTAGGATTGCGCTCTGGCTGCCGAACGGATCCACGCCGTCCGAACCTAGTATCGATTCAAGCTCGACTAAACCGAGCTCCGGTTGACGGCCCAACAGCGCAATGTGGGTGAAAATAGACATAGACCCAAGTATAGCAAGAATATGGACAAATGACAATAATATGTTATTACCTTTGATTTGGCTGTGTCCACGAATATCGTTGACATTAAGCATGAGCTTTTTGTAAGATATGACCATGAGGTATGTAATGAACATTCGCGACGTCCTATACGGGCCCACCGGAATCATTATGCGCATCCGCACCACCGCCTAAGTCAACTGTGACCGGGCGGTTTTTGATATCTCAACCATCGGAGGAGCAAATGACTTCATTTCCTACTGCGGTGAAGGCCCGCGAGAATTTCGGTCCGCGGCGGATTCGCGGCGGGAAGGATCTCAGGAATCGGACAACGCAATCGACCGCCGTTCATGAGCGGGCCGCGTACGCTCCGGGACCAAAGACTCCGAGCGAGCACTTCATCGCCGATCTGCTCCGCAGCCTCGGCCTCAAGTTCGATTACGAATGCCGCGAATTCACCCTGACGCTTACCGGCAAAGGGAAGTCGGCCATCAAGCCCGACTTCTACGTCCGTAAGTTCGCCGTCTTCATTGAGGTCACTCTAGGCAATGACATCAATATGGACTTCAAGCGGGACAAGATCAGCAACGCTCACAAGCTCTACCCGTGGGTCACAATCGTTCTCGTCGGCCCGGACGAGCTCCGTCGTCTTAACAATGACGACACCACTCTCCCTGACCTGATCGAAATAGCCAAACAAGAGCGGGAGGCGCATGAGAGAAGTGCCAACGTCGCGTAATGAAGTTCCACTGAACATCCGAACGCGTCCATGAAAGGAGGGTCACCTTGAACACCTATCGAACCGCAAATCTCGGCTCGACGAACTAGGAGGTGATCCGTATCTGGCAGGTGAACCGTGCAGAGTTCACCCAACCCCAATGCCGCACACGTTTTTCCCTCCGGACCCGACTGCGTATGAGACAGTCGGGTCGGGAGGGCTTTTTACTCCCTAGAAGTGAGGTGAGTAGCTTGAGCATCAAAATGTCCAGACATCAGACTTCGCCGACGATCGGCTCAGAGAGCATGCGTCAGATGCCTTGGGCGCACGATCCATGAATACACAATGGTGAGCGAGAATTGGCCCACCTCCTTCGACGCAAAGGCATAGTTCACGAGTACGAAAGTCGCTTTTACGGGATCATCTACCTCCCACCCGGTGAATTAGCAATCCGATGGGGCGGATTCTGTCCAGATTTCTACCTGCCTCCAACCGCTTTCCGCCCGGGAATGAATATTGAGCTCACTTTTGCCGATCGTGGACTCCCGACGATGTCTCAGCATCAACGAGCTGCCAATCTGCGGCGGCTACAGCTGAAGCGCCTCAAAATTGCTCTGACCCGCGAGCGTTACGGTATTGAAACCATCCTTATCACCCGCGACATCTTCAGCAAACTACGGCGCGATGACCGGCATCTGGACCGCTTGATTCGGAACGCTACCATCAGACATGAACGTAGCCTGCGACGCGACACCCCGCAGCTCGACGTTGCGTAGCAACTTAAATTATCCTCCATAACCTACCAGGCCACCTTCATTGAAGGTGGCCTTTTTCTTGTTCCAAAGCTGGTATCATAATAACCATGCAGCCAGAAATCATCACTGTCTCCCAATTTGTCGGCATCATCAATGACACGTTGGCCATGGCTTACCCAGTGGTCATAGTGGAAGGGGAGGTCTCAAGTTTTAAGATCAACCAGGGCAAGTTCGTCTTTTTCGACCTCAAAGACGATACCAGTACCCTCAGCTGTTTCATGATGCTGCATCAGCTACGTCTGCCGATTGAAGACGGTATGAAGATCAGGGTGACGGGCAGCCCCAAAATTACCAAGTTTTCCAAATTCAGCCTCACCGTTAAAGCCATTGAACTGGCGGGGGAAGGGGAGCTCAGGCGGGCCATGGAGCTGCTCAAGCGCAAGCTGACTGCCGAAGGGCTGTTCGACGTATCGCGCAAACGGGAACTCCCACGGTACCCCAGAACTATCGGCCTCATTACCTCTGGCACCTCTGCCGCCTACGCTGACTTCGTCAAGATCTTAAGCGCCCGCTGGGGAGGGGTTACCGTAAAGTTGGCCGACGTGAGTGTTCAAGGGGTAACCGCCCCCGACCAAATCGTCGACGCAATCGAATATTTCAACCAGGCTTCGCCAGCGGCCGACGTGCTGGTACTGATCCGAGGCGGCGGGTCGCTCGACGACCTGAGTGCTTTCAGTACCGAGCCTGTGGCCAGGGCCGTGGCCGGGAGCCGCACGCCAATTATCGTGGGCGTGGGTCACGAAGTTGACGTCAGCCTGGCCGATTACGCCGCCGACGTGCGGGCGGCCACCCCAACCGATGCCGCGCGCCTGGTTGTACCCGACCGACTGGAAATTGAAGCCCAAATCCTGTTCTCCGCCGGCCGCATGGAACAATCGTTTGGCAGCCTGGTAGAATCGCGCCATACCATTGTCGACCGGCACCTGAACGTCCTGCAACGCTCCATCCAACGTCCGTCTGAGGCCGTGAGAGCGGCCGTGCTGGTACTGGCGCGCAATCTTGAACGCATGCACGGCAGGACGGCACAAATGCGGGTGCAATCCGAAGTCCTCCAGTCCCGCGTGGAGCAAAGTTACGAGCGTATTCTCAGACAACGCCGGGACCAGATTACGGGACTGGAGCGCTTGCTCAAATCCGCCAGCCCGCAGGCTACCCTGGCCCGGGGATATGCCATCGTCATTTCCGGGAAGTCCGTAGTAAAGGACGCGACATCAGTGACAGTCGGGTCGCCCCTCATGGTACAATTAGCCAAAGGAAAACTGAGCGTAGAGGTAAAGGAATAATGCCGCAGAAACCATTTAATTTTGAAGCTTCTCTCAACGAGCTTGAGCAGATTACCCAGTGGTTTGAATCCAGTGATGCCGACTTGGATGCGGGCCTGCAGAAATTCGAGCGCGGTTTGGAGCTGGCTGCCGCCCTCAAAGAACACTTGGCGAGCGTGGAAAACCAAGTGGAAAAAATTAAGGCCCGGTTTGGCGACAGCCGGAAGCAAGCCGCCCCCAGCCAGCCGTTCGGCGGGGAAGAAACCGACTTGCTCGACTGATGCTGTGGTACGTCCTGGCGATAGTGCTCTTCGGCGGTTTCGGAGTCGCTGCATTTATTGGTGCGCCCTATGTACCGATACTACGACGTGACTATGGACCGCTTCTGGAACTCGCCCAGCTCAAACCCGGCCAGACGCTGATTGATTTGGGCTCCGGCGACGGCCGGCTGTTGCGCGAGGCCGCAAAACGCGGAGTCCGGGCTATCGGCTATGAAATCAATCCCGTTCTCTACGCTATTTCGCTCGTCGTGTGTTGGCGGTACCGAGGCTTGGTCCGTATTAGATTGGGCGACTTCTGGCACGCAAAGCTGCCGGCCGCCGATATAATTTACGTCTTCCTCCTTGATCGCTATATGAGCCGGCTTGACCGGAAACTATCGAACGAGCTGTCACACCCCACCACGGTAGTATCGTTCGTATTCGAGATTCCCGGCAGAGCGGCCGTACGTTCGTCGCGGAACACGTTCGTTTATGACTACCCCTACGCCGAAGCCGTATTGCAGAAACCCCGATAGACGGGTACCATAAGCATTAATATGATGCCAGAAACTCCGACTCACAATGCCCCGCAAAACACCCGTAATCCCTTGGTCACGATCCTCATCGTGGTCCTTGGATTGGGATCTGTAATATTCGGCGTTTTAGCAGTGGTGGCGTTCTCAAAGGCCAATACCGCTGCCGCGACGTTGAACTCGCAACGGCAAGCCGCGGCCGACAGCGCCCGCATCGACCAGAAAAAGATTGATCAAACCGCTGCCGAGTTGGCCTCCGAATCACCATTCCGATCCTATGTCGCACCAATCGAATATGGTTCGTTTGAAATTAAGTTTCCCAAGAACTGGAGTGGCGACGTCACTGAAAATCGTTCCAATACGATTCAAGTTATCCTGGTAGTCAATCCGGATTTCGTTAAAACTCAAAATAACGTCGCCGACTTATCAGCGACTAAAATTACCCTTAATCAGCGGACCTTGGCCGAATATACCAAAGACTTCCTGAGCAATAAAGATCTGAAGAAATCCGACACAACGGTATCGGGCATCCCGGCAATCCAATTTACCGGGAAATTCACCGATAAACGGACTAAGCGGATGATAGCGGTCCCAATCCGTGACAAAACCCTTGTGTTCACAAATGAGGATCCCACCTACAACAGCGAGTTCGACCTGATCCTTGCCCAGTCCAAGATAAACCCATAAATGATCTCTTAAACGTTATGCTTACGCTTGAGGATTGTCCTCTGGCGATGCTAATCTGAAGAGTATAAAGTCAATGGAGATGAATGGCTGCGCAAAAACCAGTTGCAATCAAACGTGTAGCATTAACGATCACACAACTTGATGCAAAGCTTCAGGCCATAGGGTCAGCTAAGACACCGGGACGGGCCGTTCATACCTTGACTCAGGCCATCAAGAAAATTCTCCCCGATAGCGCGGTTTCAGTCTTTGTATTCGGTCCCACGGGAAGCGTCGATCTCGTTGATGAACATTTCCTCCCAGTCGCTGGGCAGGGTCTTTTGGTCTACCCGGAACAACAGCCAGCAGGTAACGAATTCATTGCACCCGACATGCAAGCCTGGCAGCAGAAAGCGGATTTTATTGCTGCTACGAAAAAAATCGGCCTGGCGCACCCTGCCATATATCCGCTGGAAGCGGGGAGCGTAACGCTTGGCGGCATCGTCCTATTCGGACTGGACCCCCTGGATCTGGACACAGCTGCAATCATAAACGTTCTAAAGCGTGAAACAGCAAATACGCTCGGAAGTTTGAAACTCCGTGAAGCTGTTAAAAACGGCTTGGCAGAGAGTCTCGGGCTTCAGCGCATAACCCAGGCCGTCACCAAATCACTGGATTTTGACAAGACCGTTGATACGCTCCTATCCCATACCCGGCGATTATTTCGGGTTAATGCCGTCTCGTTATTCCTAATTCAACCGGATACTAACGACCTGTATATTTACAAAGCCAACGGTTTGTCTGAAAAATATACCGAGCAGTTGATAATCGATATTTCCAGTCCGGCGGCCCGGCAGATAATTGCCAGCCGCAACCCGGCTCAAATTTACGACGTCACTCAAGGTGCCATTTCCAAGCAACTAGACCTCCTCAAGGAAGAGGGCATTTGCTCGATGTTGATTGCGCCTATCTTCTCCGCCGACGTGCCGGTCGGTGCATTGGTGCTTTATACTAAAACCCCGCGGCACTTTATTAATTCAGAGCTCCGTTTTAGCCAAAGCCTGGCGGAGCAAGCAAGTATTGCCTTTGCCAACGCCAACATGCACTCCAGTCTCATCAAGATTTCCAATGAGATTGAGCAGACCCGGAACCTGATGCAGGACGGCTTGATAGTACTCGATATGAACGGCAGCCTTAGGTACTTTAACTCTGCCGCCGGCTCACTGCTTCAGCTGAGGCGCCAAGATATAAAACAGACATTTGGTGTCAACCTGTTCAACCAATCGGTTCGCGCCAATATCGAAAGTGATCGTCTGGTTAAGGCCATTGCGGAGGCTAGGGCCGGAAAGGTTATCCGCACTAATTTCTCCGTCGCGAGCGACGACAGGAACAACTACTACGAAGCCGTTTACTCACCATACCGTGACACTGTCGGCGACCCCATAGGGACACTCATAAGTATTCGCGACATTACCCAGCTATACCTCGAAAAAGAGAAGCTTGCCACGATCCAAGCCAACATGCTCGATGGAATGGTACTGATAGATTCTTCGGGCGTAGTTAGTGAATACAACCAGGAATGGCAGAATTTGTTCGACCAACCCGAGGATATCACTGGTAAACAAGTCTTTTCGCTCCTCGAAAGTCGTGACGATATCGTATTCGACCAAAATATCCCGGAACTGATTGCCGAGGTTCTGCTGGGCAAACGCCTCACGTGTTACGGCCATTTCATCGGACAGGGAAGACATGTGCAGATATCGTTTGGCCCGGTTCATAGTCAGGAACGGGTAACAGGGGCCGTCGTCACGGCGCGCGACATCACCCCTCTGATTGAAAAAACCGTTGAATCCAATGAGATGACTGCCAAGGCGCAAAGGCACCTCCGCGAGCTCTCCCAGCTGGCGGAGCTCTCCAGTATTATCGGCTTCAACGTTGCGACTATTTATCAAAAATATGTCTCCAAAATCAGCATCCTGCTGGTCTCGCCGGAGGCTTCCGTATACCTGTATGAGCCAGCGAGACAACTTCTTGTACGTCAGTCGGACGGTACGACTCAGGATAATAGGGAAACGCTTGAGCTGAGTGCCGATAATATTGTATCCAAGTCCTTCGTCGGGCGCCGAGGGATATTAGAATCGGCCGACGCCCAAGGTATAAGCCGCATGGCCATGCCAATTATTCATCATTCCAAGACCCTCGGCGTAATCGAAGTCGGGAGGCCGGCGGTCGATTATGACGAGCATGATTCCAAATTGTTGCGCCTGGTCGCAACCCGGCTTGCCGTCCTCATTGAAAATTCAAACCTCTACCACGACGTCAACGCCCGACGTGAGCGCTGGGAGGCGGTATTCCGCTTTACTGATGAAGGCATCGTCATCTTTGACCGCAATGGAATAATCGTCGGGTTTAATCCGGCATCCACTACCATTACTCAGTGGACCACGGCAGACGCCATCGGAAAACCGTTCGGCAGCATTATCAAAACTGCTTCCACCGATAAGCATACTGCCGGAGTTTCGCCTCTGGCCCGGGTTCTCGGCGAGGGAATTACCATTTCCAACAGCGAGCAGCTCATCGAGAGCCGTAACGGCGGGCGAGTGTGGACTGAAGTCAGCTATTCACCGATTTTCGACGATTCAGGCAGAGTAACTTCCGGAATCGCTATTATCCGCAATACCCAGAAAGACCGGGAGATAGATGAAATAAAGAGTGACTTTATTTCCATCGTTTCTCACGAACTGCGTACCCCGCTGACCGCCATCAAGGGCTTTCTCTCAATGGTCATAAAAAACGACTTCGGACCGCTCAACGATAAACAATCCCACTACTTGACCCGGGTTTATCAATCAAACCAACGCATGATCGATTTGGTGGAAGACCTTTTGGACGTTTCCTACATCGAGTCGGGGAAGATAAACCTGACAATTAACCCAGTTGGACTCGACAGCGTTATCACCGACGTCGTGACGGAACTGTCCGGCAAAGGCGAAACCAACGATATCTCCATTAAAGTTAAACGACACGCCAAACTGCCGCTAGTGCTGGCGGACGAGACTCGGCTGCACCAAATTATGCTGAACTTATTGGATAACGCCATCAAATACTCTATGCCGGGGAGCTTGGTTCAAATTGACTGTACCATCCAGGGCGACGAGCTGATCACGACCATCACCGACCAGGGCGTGGGCATCGGCAAAGGACAGATTGACCGGCTGTTCACCAAGTTCGGCCGCATCTACAACCCGATGAGCGTCCAAGCCGGAGGATCCGGTTTGGGGCTCTACATAGTCAAGAACCTGGTTGAGTCCCATGGCGGTCGAATCTGGGTGACCAGTCAGGAGGGGAAGGGAAGCAAGTTCAGGTTCTCGGTTCCCATCGCAAAACAGCTTCCGCTCTTGGGGTAGGTATTCCTATCTGTTAAACTATTAGTAAGGAGATACCCGTGGCAAAAATTTTACTTGTTGAAGATGATGCAATCCTGGTAGAAATGTACCAGGCGAAATTCGAGTTGGAAGGCCATGACGTGCGTATCGCAACCAATGGCGAGGATTGTCTGAATATGCTGAAGGACTTTCTGCCGGAACTTATCCTGCTCGATATCCTCATGCCCAAACTCAACGGCTTCCATGTCTTAAAGGAAATCAAAAAACAACCTGATCTGCGGCAGATTCCGGTGATACTCCTGACCAATCTTGGGCAGGCTGAAGTCGACATGAACCAGGAACTGGCCAAAGCCCTGGGGGTTAACGATTACCTGATCAAGAGCCATCACACGCCGGACGAAGTCGTCCAGAAAGCCGTTAAGGTACTTAAGGAATCCGGAAGCAGTTCATCCGAGGCTTAACTTAAGCTACGGTAATAAGTCGAATGCCGTCATATCAAACCAACGCCATCGTTATCGGCCGCACCAACTTTGGGGAGGCCGACCGGATTATCCGTGTCATCACGCCCGATCACGGTAAACTCAGTGCCATCGCCAAGGGAGTGCGGCGTATCAAAAGCCGCAGCGGGGGGCACTTGGAACTCTTAAGCGACGTCGCTCTTACGCTCACTAAAGGCCGTAACTTGGATGTGGTGACCTCGGCGCGTCTGGCCTGGTACCCGCATTCACTGGCCGGAAATTACGAGCGCCTAGGACTAGCTTTTATGACGGCCGGTATGGTCGACCGGCTGGTCGAAGAAAACCAGCCCCAAACTGACATTTACAATCTGACCGCAGAGATGCTGCACTTGCTCGAGGCAGGACGCGGCGGGAAATTACCTGAATTATGGTTTAAACTGCGTTTGTTGCAGCTCCTTGGCTACCGACCGGAACTGGGAGCTTGCCTAGCCTGCGGCCAGTCGAGCGCGACAGCGTCATACAGTTTCAGCCCTGAGCGGGGAGGCATCGTTTGTGAAACCTGCCGCGAAGCTGTCGCTACCTCCATGCCACACTCAGTGATTAAATTATGGCGCATTTTAAGCGACCACCCCTTTGCCAGCGTTACTGGCATCCGGGGGGCAGAGGAACTGGCTACGTCCAGCCTGTCTGCCTGTGACGGTTTTTATCAATATCATCTGGGCCGGACGTTCTCCGCCGACCCCATAGGAGTACAACCATGAAACAATCAGAACTAAGTTGGATCCTTAGTGATTACGAGGCCGCAGGTATCGAACCGCCTGGTCGCATCCGCGAATTCACTACCATGTGCGAGGCGGAACTTATGACGGGCGACGAAGTAGAGGAGTTCATCAAAGACTCCATTGCGACTCTCCGCATCCTTTCCGATAAGCAGTCATTACGCCTTGAAGCAGCCACAACCAGTTTCAAAGCGGACATGGCAACGCTCTTTGAACTTGGACGCATCGAAGAGGATGAGTATAATGGACTGACTGACGAAATTAACCTAAGGTTTTAACCAATGGCCGAACCAACCAGTCCTTCCATGGAAACGCTCGTTTCGCTAGCAAAGCGACGCGGCTTTGTGTTTCAAACGTCCGAAATTTACGGAGGACTCTCCGGGTTCTGGGACTACGGCCCCTACGGTTCTGAACTGGCCAAGAATATCCGGGACTCCTGGTGGCGGGCTTTCGTATATTCGCGAGCCAATATCGTGGGGCTGGACACCGCTATCATCCAACACCCCAAACTGTGGGCGGCCTCGGGACACGTGGCAACCTTTGCCGACCCGCTCGTTGACTGCCGCAATTGCCAACACCGCTTCCGCGCCGATCACGTAGCGGACTTCGAAACCAAGGACCTAGCCAAATATGATGCAGCGTTGAAGGACAAAAAATGTCCGAACTGTGGCAAAACAGGCCAATGGACCCCGGTCCGCGACTTTAACATGATGTTCAAAACCTATGTCGGCCCGGTAACAGACGATGCCAACGTCGCATATTTGCGTCCCGAGACGGCCGGCGGCATCTTCGCCCAGTTCCAGAATACCCTCGAAACCTCGCGCCAGAAAATACCGTTCGGTATCGCCCAGATCGGCAAGGCCTTCCGCAACGAGATAACGCCCGGCGACTTTATCTTCCGTGTCCGCGAGCTTGAGCAGATGGAGTTGGAATATTTTACCGCCCCCGATACTGCGGAAACCGAATACAAGTACTGGAAAGACTTTTGCTGGAGTTGGCTGACCGACATCGGTCTGCTTGAGGATAACCTCCAGTGGTACGACCATGATGCCGGTGAGCGGGCGCACTACGCCGTGGCCAGTACCGACATCCAGTACCGCTATCCGATGGGCTTCAAGGAACTTTACGGCATTGCGAATCGGACCGACTTCGATCTCAAGGCTCAAGGGCAGGGAAGCGGCAAGGACCTGAGCTTCTTCGATGAAGCATCCAAAAGCCGTTATGTTCCCTTCGTAATCGAGCCCTCGGTGGGTGTGGGAAGACTGTTCTTGGCACTGATCCATTCCGCCTACACGGAGGAGCAGGTCAAGGATGAGACCCGCGTGGTCCTCAAGTTCAAGCCGGAAATCGCACCGGTTAAGGTCGCCGTGTTGCCGTTAAGCAAGAATGAGAAGCTACTACCGCTGGCGACCAAAGTATTCCAAGATTTAGCCGGCCGATACCGGACCGAATACGATGAAACCCAAAGTATCGGCCGACGCTACCGACGTCAGGATGAAATAGGGACGCCGCTGTGCGTTACCATCGACTTTGATTCGTTGGATGATGACGCCGTGACCATTCGACATCGGGACAGTATGGAACAAACGCGTGTCCCGGTATCAAAGCTCGGCGCCACCATCGACAAGATGCTGGCAAGCTTTTAGCTCATGACGGCCAGTACCGATCCTCACATCGTGGTGATTGGCGGAGGAACCGGAAGTTTTACCGTGCTCTCATCGCTCAAGGAACACACCCGCAATATTACGGCCGTCGTTAACATGTCTGACGATGGGGGTTCAACTGGTATCCTCCGAGACGAACTTGGGGCGCTGCCGCCCGGCGATGTCAGGCAATGCCTCGTAGCGCTATCGCGTGCTCCCGAAACGCTCCGGACGCTGTTCAATTACCGTTATGCCGGTGGAGCTCTTGACGGCCACGCCTTTGGCAACCTGCTTCTGACTGCTCTGGAAAAAACCACCGGCAATTTCGGGATCGCGGTGCAAACCGCCAGCAAAATCCTCAATATTACGGGGCAGGTCCTACCCGTCACTCTTGAAGATTGCAAACTCATCCATATTACCCATGACGGAGAAACCATTTTCGGCCAACATGCCGTTGAGGAGCACTCCATGCATCCGTACATCCGACCGGAGCTGCATCTGGAACCCGCACCTCAGGTGAACCCAAAAGTCACAAGAGCGCTCAAACGAGCCGATCTCATCGTTATCGCACCCGGGAACCTTTACGCCTCGCTAGCACCGACTCTGCTCGTCGATGGCTTGGCCGCGGCGCTCAGGGAAACGGACGCGCCAATTGTGCTCGTCACAAACCTGGTAACCAAGCCCAAGCAGACCGACGGCTTCAAAGTAGGGGACTTCGCAGATGAGATTGAGCGCTTTATCGGCTCGCGGGGGGTTGATTACGTAATCTATAACAATCAGCCACCGGATAAGGCGCTGCTGGAAAAATATGCCGCCGCGGGGGAGTACTGGGTGGGAATCGACGCCGAAGTGCTTGGAAATGCCCGTTATCAGGCAATCGGAACTCCTCTCGTGTCAGGCAGTATTCCTACCCAATCTCCTGGCGATACCCTCATTCGGCGAACTCTCATCCGGCACGACGGGGAACGGCTCGCGCAAACCATCATGAGCCTGGTACCCGTGCGATAATCGCCAAGGAAATAATACCATTTACATTTATCAGTAAATGTTCTAAAATAATTCAAATGTCCCATTACAGCGACACTTTTTGGGAATCTGACAACCATTGACTCCAATCCAGACATATTTTATAATTCTAAACATATGAATAACACAACAATGCTAACCAAAGCTGCAAATTCTTACGACTACAAGTCAACCGCAGCGGAAATCCTCCAAGACCTACGCCGCGACCGCGACCGCCAGATTATTTCTCGCCGGTTCGGTTTTGGTATTCCCAAGCGCCAGACTCTGGAAAAAATCGGCGGTGACTTCGATATCACCCGCGAACGGGTCCGCCAGATCGAAAAGGCCGCCATCACCAAAATGCAGACCAACCAGTCTCCAGCCGTTGAACGGGCCAACGAACTGCTCGTCGAGATTGTCCGCGAGCAGGGCGGGGTTGCTCCAATCGCCGATATCGCCGCGGCCCTTGCCGTCCCGGATAACGACCTGCCATACATCGTATTTCTGACGCTCCTGGTACCCGGCCTCAACCTGATTGACGAGGACGACCACCTGCGTGTTTCCGCCGGCCTGAGCCCAATTTATCAGCGTTCGCAGTCAGTGGCTTTAATCTCAGAAATCATCAAGGCCATCAAGGAGTACGGCAAGCCGATCACGCTCGCCAAGCTCCGCTCTAAACTTCCGTCCGAACTCGACAGTCTGACCCTGGAGCAGCTCATGCGCATCTCCAAACAACTGGCGTACTTTGACGGCAAGTGGGGGCTGATCAGCTGGCCGGAAGTAAACCCGAAAAGCATCCGCGACAAGACTTATCTGGTGCTAAGCCGCCACGGACGCCCGCTGCACTTCTCCGACATCGCGCTGCATGTTCGCGGCCTCGGTACGACCAAGCGCGACGTTACTATTCAGGCGGTTCACAACGAACTGATCAAGGATCAACGCTTCATTCTGATTGGCCGGGGAATTTACGCTCTAGCTGAGTGGGGCTACACCCCAGGAACGGTCGCTGAGATAATCTCCAGCGTCCTCCGCGAGGAAGCGCCGCTCCATAAGGATGAGATCGTCCGCCGAGTACTCATGAAACGCCAGGTCAAGACCACCACCATAATCCTTAACCTCCAAGAAAAAGACCAGTTCGTACGCACCGCCAAAGCCACATATAAGTTAAAAGAGGAGTAGAAGGGAATGGATTTTGGAAGCATCATGGCCCCGATCGTCGCCATCTTCCAGTTCATCGGCCTGATACTCTTCAAATTTTACGGATGGGTGCTAGTCGTTGCAGTTCTTGGTTACCTCATATGGCAAAACCGCCGGCGCGAGCAATGGGTAAACGATACCGATACTGTGCTCCTGCTCATCGAGGTCCCGAAAGATAACGAAAAAAAAGAACTCTCAGCTGAGCAGATGTTTGCGTCGTTGCATGGCATTCTGCGCCCCAAGAGTGAATTAGTACGTGATGGAATTCTCCAGGAACACGTCTCATTTGAGATTGTGGCGCGCGAGAATTCTATTCAGTTTTACGTCTGGACGCCCAAGCACCTCAAGGACTTTGTGGAGAGCCAGATCTACGCCCAATATCCGACGGTGCAAATCCGTGAAGGTGCCGACGACTACTCCCGGAGCGAGATTGGCGAGAGGATAATCTACGGCACCGAGCTCGCCCTCACCAAGCTGGACGTCCTGCCGATTAAAACCTTCGCGTCGTTCGAAGTCGACCCTCTGGCCGGAATCACCGGCGTTCTGGCCAAACTTGAGCAGAGCGGGGAAGAGGTCTGGATCCAGATCCTTGCCCGTCCCATCGATGACGCCTGGCAGGACAAAGGCAAGAACCACATCGAGCAGATCAAGTCCGGTAAAAAATCCGGCGATTTCCTCTCGCGGGTAATGGAGGCCCTGCTATCCTTGCCGGCGTTCATCATCACTAATTTCATCACGGCTTTAGCCACTCCCCCGGGCAGCGGCGAAAAAGGCGAGAAAAAGGGTGCCTCCGCCAAGCCGGAAGTGTCCACCGGCGACCAGACGGTTATCAAAGCTATCGAAGAAAAAATCACCAAGCTCGGCTACGGCGTAAAAATCCGCATCGCCTACCTGGGCCCCGACGAAACGGCCGGCAAGCAGCGCCTGCAGGCCATCGTCGGCGGCTTCAAGCAGTTCAATACTACCAACCTGAACGGTTTTGCGCAGAGCAAATTATACAATACGCATGACTTTATCGAAGATTACCGTTCACGCCTGTTCATGGATCAGGGCCAAATCCTCAATATCGAAGAGCTGGCTTCGCTGTACCACCTGCCTCATAAATCAGTTGAAACGCCGAATATGGTCTGGACTACCTCAAAAACCAGCGAACCCCCATCGGGACTTCCTACGGAAGGCATGGGGGAAGCGGATGAGGTCAGCCTGTTCGGACTGACGAACTTCCGCGGTCGGCACCTGAAATTCGGCATCAAACGCAGCGACCGAGGGCGCCATATGTATATTATCGGCCAGACGGGTGCCGGCAAGTCCATGCTGTTACAGTTGCTAACACTGAGCGACATCTATCACGACCGGGGCTTCGCTATCATTGACCCCCACGGCGACTACGCTACCGACATACTCAAATACATCCCGGAGCACCGAATCAAGGACGTCGTCTACTTTGACGCCACCGATCGCGAGAATCCCATGGCGTTCAACCCCATGGAAGTCACAGATCCGAACCTGAAGAACCACATTTCGTCCGAACTCGTCGGGGTACTGAAGCGAATGTTCGAAAACTCCTGGGGACCCCGCCTGGAGTATATCCTCCGCTACACCCTCCTAGCACTCCTGGACTACCCCGGCGCCACCATGCTGGACATTACCCGGATGCTAACCGAGAAAGATTTCCGAAAGAAAGTCATCCGGGAAGTCAACGACCCGGTAGTCCGTACCTTCTGGAATACCGAGTTCGCCAGCTGGAACGAAAAGTTCGCCTCAGAGGCCGTCGCTCCAGTGCTCAACAAGGTTGGAGCGTTCGTTGCCAACCCGCTCATCCGTAATATCATCGGCCAACAGAAAAGCGCCTTCAACATCCGAACGATGATGGACGAGGGCAAGATCTTCGTCGTCAACCTGAGCCGCGGTCAGGTCGGTGAAGACAACGCCGCCATCCTGGGCGCACTGATGGTCACCAAGATTCAGCTGGCCGCCATGGGACGAGCCGACATGCCTCTGGATGAACGCCGTCCGTTCTACTTGTATGTGGACGAATTCCAAAACTTCGCGACCGACAGCTTCGCGGTCATTCTGAGTGAGGCTCGTAAATACGGGCTGAACCTGACCGTTGCCAACCAGTACATCTCTCAGATGCCTGAAACCGTGCGTGACGCCGTCTTCGGCAACGTGGGCACAATGGTTACTTTCCGCGTCGGACCTGAGGATTCGGCCGTGTTGGGTAAATATTACGACCCGACCTTCGAACCAGCCGATATCACCCGGCTCAACAACCAGAACATTTTCATTTCCATGATTATCAACGGTGAAAAGGCCCCGCCGTTCTCGGCCAAGACACTGCGTATGCCTGATCCCGAGGACAGCCACATGGACGACATCGTCAGACTCTCACGCGAGCAATACGCTTCCAACCGTGCCGACGTGGAGGACGAAATCCGCAGCCGCCACACCGACGGAGCCGACCACGGATCTCGTGCCGTTGGAGCGACTATCGACGCTCAAACCCACGGTGACGCTGTCGCGGCAGCCAGTGGTAACTTGCCCTCTGATGAACAAATACCGAACAATCCAAAAAGCGAGTTCTTAGCTGCCTTACGGAATCCAGGAGTGCCAGGAGCGGGCTCTCCTGCCGCGTACAACCGCAGCGAAGGCAGGGGACAGGGAAGCGACCACCAGCCGGCGGTGCAAGCACGGGCGGCCAAACCGATTGACCGGGCGCGCAATGATGAGGCCGTACGAGCCGCTATTGCCCGCGTCCAGGCCAATCTTAAGCACCAGCAGTCAGGTAATGGCCATCAGTCACGCGGCTCGTCACAAACACCGACCATTTAGTGGGGAAGTAGGGGAAGGGAAGAGTCTCCTCACCTTGACCCACGCTAGCACCATCCGGCAACCAGAGACAGAAAATGACCCAGGGTTCACGACTGATCAGCATAATCTAGATGATTAAGCCAACCAATACTTGTCCGGCCTTCTAAAATAGTCCAGTCCCCTAGTTCGGCTTTTGTATTCATAGTCGACTCGCAAGACACTGATATCCAAATACCCGCCGGCTCCATATGGTTAAGTGACTGGAATCTCCAATCGAAACATATGTTACTAATCGATTCAAGCAGCTGATCGGCCGCTCTGTGGCAGAACTTAAAAGCACACCAGGAAGCGGCGATGATGGGAGTCTACCGGGGATATAGAATGAGGCCATATGAACGATTATGAGTATAATGGCTTAGCATAGGTAAAATACAAAGGTCCAACCATACAGCTGGAAGCAGGATATGCCCGTGTCGCACAATGTATATTTTGCGTCGTACCCACGGGTCACACTTTAAAACGTTGTTTTTGCTCTTATTTTGAATTTCATCGTTTAAATTCATCTTGTGTATTTTTTGTACAGTTCACCCCCATTCTCTGCCCCCGTTTTGTTACTTAATACCTATCCCAGCAGTAACTCTGGCTTTATCAACTGTAGGATACAAAAACCGAACTTAGACAAGGGGAGTCGCTCGACTTTTTTTACTTATAGTAAGCTTTGCCGACGACGCGAAGATCGATATACTGGGCCGGCTGCTTCTTTTGGGCTGCCAACGCCGCCAGTATGGCCTTTAGATCCGCCACCTCATCCACTGAAGATCGACTGGTGTCAAATATCAGCTGGTAGCCGCCCGGGGTCGTGGCATACAAATCCAGCGTCGTATCCTTAATCTCCAGTTTGGTCGGCCCAAGCTTTAGGCTGGCCAGGGCGGAGGCAACATCAATCGTGAAGCCTACGAACTGGGTACTCGTAACCCGCTGGCCCAGCTGAACCGGCAGGTTACTGTCATCCAAGACGACCGGTAGAGACTGCCCGGTCGGCAGAGGCCCAATAACCGTCCCATCCCTATCCAACAGGTAGCTTTGATTACCGGAGGTCCAGCCGAGGGACGGCCGTTTTAAGGTCACCTTCAGAGAAACGCCGCTCGGCCATTGTTGTGACACTGTGACGCTCTTAATGATCGGATCAATGTTCTGCAGCTGCTTCGTTAACCGGTCAGAACTGAATGTGAGCAAGTTAGATTGCATCCAGTTGGTTGAGATAATGCTTTGGACCTCGCGGGTTATCTCAGCCTTATGTGTTGTTGATTCTACACTGACCGTTTTAACCGTAAAGAGCTGCTTCAACCCGAGGCCGACAGCAATGATGAGGATGATAAGGAAAATGACTCGTTTGGGCATCAGCCCGACGCTAAAGGTGCGCTTGCGAGTCGGGCGGCGGTTACGTGAGACTGGCGGACGGCCATAAATTGGACGAGCCGTTCGTACATGGCGCTGATTATTCATCGCCCGCTGCCCTTTCAGGTTTAGATGCCGGTGCTGAGGCGACTACCAGGCGCGCCAGATCCTTGGCGGCTTCCGGGCGGGCGAACTCCCCTATCGCCTTGGCCAGCGAAGCGGCTTCCACGGGGTTGTCCAAAATGCGGCTCACCTCCCCTACCAGGCGCTCAGGGGTTAATTTGGCATTATCGATGACACGGACGGCTCCCATCCGGGCGAGCATGCGGGCGTTGGCAATCTGATGGGCGGCCATTTGGTTGTTCGGTATTAGTACGGTCGGTTTGCGGAGGGCGGCGGAATCGCTGATGGTACCGACGCCAGCACGGCCAATGATTATATCGGCTGCAGCCAGCGCCAAGGGCATTTCCTTCATCAAAAACGCGTATGGGTGATACCTCTTGAGGTTAGGCATGACCCCCTGACGACTCAATTCAAACTTGATCCGCGCCAGTTCACCTTCACCCGTCTGATGGATGACTTGGAAGCGTTCTAATAATTGCGGCAGGGCATTTAGTACCACGTCATTTATTTCGGCTGCGCCTTGGGATCCTCCCGTAACCAGGATTACCGGCAGCTTGTCGTCTAATTTGAAGGCGGCCAAACCCTCCAACCGGTGGGCATTCAAGATTTCAGGTCGGATGGGATTGCCGACGTAGACCAGACGCTCGGATTCAAATCCCGGATAGCTCTTAGTCGGAAAACCGACAGCGATTTTTTTGGCCCAACGGCTCAAAATGCGGTTGGCGAGACCCGGACTCACATCCGACTCGTGAATAACATAAGGCACCCGCAAAAAGCGTGCCGCCAGTCCGACGGGCAGGCAAACGAATCCGCCTTTCAAAAATATGACGTCGGGCTTGAATGATCGGATAATCTTCAGGCTGGCAACAACTCCTTGACCCACGCGGACCAGGTCTTTTGCGTTCAGACCTAAAGTAGCCGGGTTCGTAAACTTGCTGACAAGTGAGATCCCGGCACGCTGATCGCGGCGGAACTTGCCCGCCTTAATAGCCGCAAAGCGAATTCCTGAGGCCGCAACGATTCTGGCCTCCATACCGGTGGCCTCACCGACGTATAGGAGCTCTACAGTGCTATCGAGCGACTTTAGGGCGTCGCAGACTGCCAGAGCCGGCGATATATGTCCGGCTGTCCCCCCGCCGCTGACGATAATTCGCATTACTAACCTCATTTACCGTGTACTTAGAAATATTTAACAGAACGCCGATGCCGAACAATGAAATAATCAGACTAGTCCCTCCGTAGCTGATGAACGGGAGCGGGATACCGGTCAATGGGATCAACGAGAGCATGGCACCGATATTGATAACCGCCTGGAACATCATCCACAGGGAAATCCCTGTGGCAACGAGCCGGGAGAACATATCGGGGGCGCCTCTCGCAACTTTCAGGCCGCGATATACCAACAAACCGAACAGCCCGATAATCATCACTGAGCCTATCATTCCGAATTCTTCGGCAATGATCGCAAAAATTGAGTCGTTGGCGGCCTCCGGCAGGTACCCGTAAACTTGAATGCTTCGACCCAGACCCAAGCCCAAAATGCCGCCCGACCCGATGGCTATGAGCGCTTGGGAAATGTGATAGCCGGATCCGGTCGCATCTTTGGTCGGATCCAGGAAAGTCGCCAAACGGTCCATACGATGCGGAAAGGCGATGATGGCGCCCCATCCGGCGGCGAGGGCCGTTCCCATAACCACTCCTAAATGAGTCCAGCGTATGCCGGCGGCAAAAAACATACCTAACGTCGCTGCGGCAATGACTGCCATAGTCCCCATGTCACGCTGGAAAATAACGATGACGAAACTGGCAGCGCCCACCATGACCATGAATGGTACGACCCCGTCCATGAAGGATTTCAGTTCTCCGGAACGTTTCTCGAACCAGGCTGCCAAATACAGAATGAGCGCAACTTTCATAATTTCAGCCGGCTGGACTGAAAATAGACCTAAGTTCAGCCAGCGGGTGGCCCCGTATTTGGAGTAACTTAGCCCTGGCACCATCAATGCCAACAGCCCGATGATTGCCGCTCCCAGAACCCATGGGGCATACTTGCGCCATACCGTGTAAGGTGTGGCGGTCGCGCCAATCCAGACCACCATCCCGAACGCTATATATTTGATTTGATTGAGAAAGTAATAATTCCGGTCGGCGCTTCCAACCAACTTATGGCTTAGTACCGGGCTGATGGAATACATCATAACCAGTCCGACGGCGAGCAATATGGTGACGACGAGCGCAATAACATAGTCCGGATGATGCGCCCTGAGTTCCGTACCGGCAGCGGTTCGGCTCACAAGGCCTTGTCTCCCAATAGCGCCAGGACAAGTCCGATAGCTCCCGCCACCTGACCGATAACCCAGAGCCGCATCGTCACTTTGGTCTCAGGCCAGCCGATGGCTTCAAGATGATGGTGCAACGGTGCGCTTAAAAATATTTTTCTTTTGAAGAGTTTCTTGGAGGCGATTTGAACGGAACTCGAACCCGCTTCAATCACGAACACCGCCCCGATTATGGGCAACACGAAGACCGAATTAGTGAGCACGGCGACTGTTCCCAGCGTCGCTCCAAGAGCCGTCGACCCGGTCTGGCCCATAAAAAACCGTGCTGGAAAAATATTGAACCAGGTGTAGGTCAGCATGGCGCCGACAATTGCCATGCAGAATCCGGCAATTCCGTAACTGCCCTGAAAGTAAGCGATGATCGCATAGACACCGAACGCCGTGGACAACAGGCCGCCCGCTAACCCGTCGAGACCATCGGTTATGGAAACCGCTTTCGTCGTAGAAACAACGACCAGAATAAACAGCGGGATATAGAGCCAACCGATAGAGAAATCACCCACCGCCGGGATATGGATAAGCGTGTAACCCAGCTTGAAATAAATCCAGCTGGCGGCAACGGCCGAGAGGCCGATCAGGGCAATAAGTTGTGTCATCGGCGTCAAACCGCCTCGATTATCCGCCTTGCGGTAAACGTTCGAGAGATCGTCAAGCAGGCCCATGGCCCCGAACACCACCAGTACGAACAGCGGCAGCCACGTCTGGCTGCGCGACAGGTTGAACAACACCGTCATTGCAACCACGGTTACGATGATGACGATACCACCCATGGTCGGTATGTTACGTTTGTGCTTGGCCTCGTGAAGTTTATGGAAGACCGGGGCCGCTTCACCGGTGGTAGCGTTAGATCTGATTTTCTTCCACCATTCATTTTTGAAGGCCACGCGCGTATATATCGGTGTCAGAAGCAGTGACAGCACAAGCGCGCCCAAAGCCAGCGACGCGATACGCGAGATGGAAGTAATTTCCTGGGCGTGGATAAAATTGATTGAAGGGATTAGTATCATGATTCTTACCTGTCAGTTTACCATATCGCACGCCTCAAGCGTAAGCTTTTAAGCGAAGTTAACTCGTGGGTGCGATTCCGTAATATTTAAATAACCATTGGCAGATGTTCGCAAAAACCGGCACTGTCGTCGATTCCGCGTAACCGGGAACTCCCGGCTCGTTGATCCGCACCATTATGACGAATTTCGGTGCGTTCGCCGGGGCATAGCCAAAGAACGATCCGATGTTGGCCCCGTCGATGTAGCCCTTGCCGTCCGGTCGCGGAATTTGCGCGGTACCGGTTTTTCCGGCTATCAGATAGCCTTTATTCTTGGTACCCTCATACGTCCGGTAACCTGAGCCGTGCTGAACCACGACTTGGAGCATTTGATTGAGTTTGGCAGCCGCATCGGGTGATATCACGTGATCACGGATAAGTTTGGGCGGAGCAGCGGTCACTGAGCCGTCAAGATTGAGTTCGCCCTCGACCAAATGGGGTTGGTATAACTTGCCGCCGTTGGCAATCGCCGCCATGCCGGTCACCATTTGGATCATCGTCACACTCATGCCCTGGCCAAAGGTCATGTTGGCGTAGTTCACGTTATTGCCGGCTTGACTGGTAGGCTCATTTATTGAACCAGCGGCCTCATTAGCCTGCTCGATACCGGTGCGCGTCCCAAAACCAAAGTGTTTGGTGAAGTAGTCATATAGCAGTTTCTTGCCGGCTAGCGTAAATTGATTGTCATCCCCACCGAGTCGTTTCAGAACGTACATGACTCCGGTGTTAAGAGAATCCCGCAGGACTACCGTCATCGTCTTGCCCTTGCCCGGCTTATCTCCGGCGGCGTTACACACATTATAAGTGTCGATTTTCAGACAGCCGGGATCGTCATAAGTCGAATCAGGGGCAACCTTTCCCTGGTCTAGCCCGGCGGCCATCGTGAAAGCCTTCATGCCGGACCCAGGCTCGAACTGACTGGTCACCGCTTGGTTGGAGAAAACGCTGAAATCGGTCGTGCTGCCGTAATTGTTGGGGTCAAAGGTCGGAAAAGTCGCCATGGCCCGCACGGCACCCGTGTTCGGATCAAGCACGATCACACTCCCCGACTTGGCCTTGGCCGCTTTGATGCCCGCGGCCAGCTCGGTTTCAGCCATGGCTTGGATATTACGGTCAATTGTCAGAACGTAGCTTTTTCCGTCGACTGGAGCCTTTTGGATATTGTCAGCCGTAGCTATCGGCAGGCCGTGAGTATCCGTCTTGGCGGCCAATTTACCAGGAACACCCCGTAATTGCGCGTCAAGATATTGCTCCACACCGTATTGGCCTGCACCGTCAGCATTCACGAAGCCTAGAACCTGCGCCGCTAACTGCCCTTCGGGGTAGGTCCTGGAGTCATCATCGGACATGCTGATACCAACCAGGTTTTTGGCCTGCAGCCTTTCGGCCACATCATTTGGGACATTTTTTGCAATAACTGCATATTCAATACCTCCCTGGAGCCGTTTCAGGTAAGTATCAGCAGACCCTCCTAATATCTTGACCAATTCTTGGGCTGCTGCCGGCTTATCTTTAACCAGCCGCGGGTCCGCATACACCAATTTGAGGGTTTGATTAAGTGCCAAAGGCACATTTAAGGAGCCGTCTTTGACAAAGATTTCACCCCTGACGGCTGGAATCTCATATTTTCTCATATGCTCGTTGGACGCCTTGTCAAAGTAATGGCCGTGTCGGATTACTTGCAGATAAAACAGACGGCTAAATAGAACCAGCGCAAAAATGACTAGTCCAAGCGCAAGTATATCTACGCGTCGACGTTGGATAATAGTATCGGTTGAAGAAAGTGCCATATCTGTTATTACTTTACCATAACCGTTAATTGCCATTAAAAAGAGGGCCGCTAAGCCCCCTTATAATTTTGGAGTTATTTTACGTATGAGACCTGTCCAACCGGAACCATATTACTGGCAACGCTGGAGGTTTTGGTCGATTCAATGGAAGCGAGTCGGGCTGAATCCGCACTCAAGGTACGGTTTTGCAGCATTATTGCTTTCTTTTGGTTCTCAAGATCACTGACTTTGTAGCCGAAAACGCTGGTTTTGGTAACTTGGTTCAAGTATAAAAGCGCCAAAACGCTGATACAGGCGATGACGACGAAGGTGGCCGATGTTGGTCCCAGCTTGAGGGCCGCTGGTTGGCGGTAAAGATTTTGGTTCCGACGGGCGGTGAGGGTGGCTGATGACATTGTGGTGGTCTCCGACAGTCCGGCGGTAAGCGTTCAGGAGCATTTTGGTTGGGGCATGTGCCCAAGCGCTTAAATCGGTTCTGACTGTGTTTATTTTGGGTTTTTGAGGGTATTTTTGGTGAACTTTTTTTTGGTTGGGGTGGCGCCCCGGTTTTTTGGAGCGCCACACCCTGATGGACGGGCGGGCAGTTAGCGCTTAACGCGGATCTTAACTGCTACGCTCTTTGAACGGCCTTGTACTTTGATAGACATTTAGTCTCTCCTTTTATTTTGGTTTTGTTTTTCGGCGGCTCGTAGTTTTGCGCTACGGGCTCGCGGATTGATAGCTAATTCGGTGGAATCTGCGACGATCGGTTTGGTGGTAAGAACGCTCAAGCTGGCGCGGTGGCCACAGGTACAGATTGGTTGCTTGGGCGGACAAATACAGTCGCGTGATTCGATATTGAAGAACTCTTTGACGATGCGGTCTTCCAAGCTATGGAAGCTGATGACGGCTAAGCGTCCTCCTGGAGCCAGAAGACTTACCAGAAGCGGCAGAGCCTGCTTCAGTTGCTCAAGCTCTTCGTTGACTTCGATACGGATCGCCTGGAACGTTTTTGTGGCGGCATCGATGTCTTTGGGGGTGACGGCATGACGGCGGACGACTTTAGCAAGTTCACGGGTGCTATAGAAAGGCCTGCCGTCCACGATTGCTCTTGCAACCGCCCTGGCTTTCGGCTCTTCCCCGTAGTCGTGGATTATCCTGGCTAGGTTTCGTTCGCTGTAGCTGTTTACGACGGTCGCGGCGGTGATTTCCTGGCTCTGGTCCATTCTCATGTCCAGGGCGGCGTCGTTCTTGAAGCTGAAGCCTCGTTCTATATTGTCAATTTGTGGCGATGACACTCCCAGATCCAGGAGAATCATGTCGACCAAGGTACCGTCGGCTTTAAGCCGATCGGCTGCTTCTAGGTAACTGGCGTGGATGACCTCGACTCTATCACCGAACCGTGCGACCAGTGCCCTGACGGCGTTGGCGTCCCGGTCAACCAGTATCGCTTCCCCGTCCGGGCCGAGGCGATCGATTACTGCTGCGGCGTGTCCGCCGTATCCTGCCGTACCATCAAGATAGCTCTCCCCTTTTTGAGGAGCCAAAACGCGGAGAACGTCGTCGAGTAAAACTGGTTGGTGTGGTGTGTTCATTTTTAAGGTCACCTATTTGGCAGCCAGCTGTTTGTTTCGGACATTTTTGTTTTTTGACGGTTGACTACCGCTGAAGTGGAGTTTGTGACTAGGCAATGGAGTGTGCCTTGGTCAATGTGGTGGTAAGGAATTACTCCGACTTGCGTCGGTTTATAATTCCTAAAAGTGTGTGTTGTGAGGTGGAGTTTACGAAAGAGGTTCGAGGCTTTATTAACGGAAAACCTATGGACCGTTTTGCTGGCAACCAAATAGCTGCCCTTAAAATGTTTGTTTTGGGTTTTTAAGGTTCTACTGATAGTAATGAATTCGGCGGTCGACAAAAGTAATCGTCTGGCGATGCGTAGTTTTGTCAGGTTAGTTTTTTTGGTGGTGCGTTTGTTTTGAGGCGTCTGGTACTGCGCCCTAATCACTGTAGTAAGTATAAGCGTTACGTTGCTTGCCTGTCCAGTATTTTCTTTCATTGCAATTACTCTCCTAAATAGCAAATAAATGGCTTGCTATGGCCATTTATTTGAATTCTCGTATTTTTGTTAGCCTCTGCAGTTTTTAAGCTGTAGAGATATCCACACATTACTTACGTTTTAGGCTCTTCATTAAGTTTGCTTTCGAGCGTAAGTATACCTGGCTAGCGTAGCCCAATGATCCTAGTCCGATTGCGCCCCCGAGTACATCGCCGGCCCCGGTAGCGGGCAGCGGCTGCTCAGGTGTTGGGACTGGAGTTGGGACTGGTGTTTGCATAGGCGTGGGGGTCGGGGTAGGAGTGGGAGTACGGGAAGGAGTAGGGGTCGGCATTGGGGTAGGCGTGGGCGTTGGGGTAGGCGTTGGAGACGGCTTGGCTACAGGTTTTGCCGAAACGGTATTTCCGCAAGACTTGATGATTGCCCAGTGGAAGACTCCGCCGTCCATGTTGACGTAGGCCGGGATGGAGCTGCTGACAAAGGATACGCTCACGGAGCGGATCCACACGCTTCCAGACTTCGTGGAGCCAGGCATAAATTGTCGGCCAGAGCTCATAGCGGCGGTTGCGACGGTCTTGCCGCTGACAACTACCCGGCCGTCCTTAAAGACGGTACCATCGACAGCGTTACTGATACCCGCAGAAGTTATTCCCCTGCCCTCTTTAAAATAGATCTGCTGGATGCTGGCCGCGCTGTTGCGCGAGTCGCCCTTAGCGATCTTATTATCGAGTTCGGTTTTGGTATAGGCACCGCAATTGACGATTGAGTTAGCATCACAATCCCGCGGTTGACTGACGGCACTCGCGGCTAGCGGAGTTATTGCAGACGCAACGAGCACCAGCGCAACGGCGCTTCCTTTGAATAATTGAATTGGAAATATCATTGTTGTCCTTGTCCCGTATCTATAATATTCGATAACTAGTTATATAGTATCACATCTTTGCTCAAAACACAAGTACTATGCTATACGATGCTGTAATTATGCACAAAACGAAAAAGACCCCGAAGGGTCTTAATCGCATTTGCATGTCTTACGACAAGCGCCAATTTACATGTTCCGGGGCCGAAGCCCCGTAATAAGTTGGCCGGACACGGACTAGGGCTGGTTATTTGCGACGAAGCGACTTAACCAAGCTCTTGCGGGAGCGGATGTAGGCAGTGGTGGCGTAGCCGATACCACTGAGTCCGGCAGCCCCAGCCAAGGCGCCTTCGGCACCCGTGTCAGGCAGCGAACTGGCTGCCAGAACCGTCGGGGTTGAGCCAACGGTCAGCTGGGCTGAACAGACGCTAACTATAGGCGTAGTACCGCCCGATGTTACCACCTGGCCTTCCACGGTAAAGTTCCCTGTCTGCTTGAACTGGAACGTGACCTGATTATGGTCCTTATCGCTGTTAACGACATCGTGGGCCCCTGTTACGTCAGTGACAGTAAAAATGTAGCCGGTAACGGTGACATTCTTAAGGACCGGCTTAGTCAGAGTAAAGGTAAATTTCATGTCCTCACCCGTAACCGGAGAAATTACCAAACCACCACAGGCGAACTCTTGGTTGGGAGTAGGCGTTGGAGTGGGGGTTGGAGTGTTAGTGGGCGTTGGAGTTGGTGTTGGAGTTGGAGTTGGTGTTGGGGTTGGTGTGTTGGTGGGTGTAGGTGTTGGTGTCGGAGTCGGCGTTGGAGTAGGCGTAGGAGTCGGGGTGTGTGTTGGTGTTGGTGTTGGTGTTGGAGTTGGCGTCGGCGAAGGCGTTGCTGGTGAGGCCACAACTTTGATGACCGCAGTATCACAGCCTGCTTGCGCCAAGTCGGCCTTGAAACAGGCCTTGTTGTTAATGAAGGCACCCGTAGTGGTTGAGGTTACAACCACGTTGATCTCCGCCTGCAGTGCACCGCCGGGGGCAATGGTGCCCAGGGCGTGTTCAATGTGACGCTTGGTCGGATCGCTCGCGAGAGCGACACCAGCCGGAAGGTCATCGGTGTAGATGACGTTCGTCATGGGAGCAGTACCTTGGTTGTTGATGCGGACAAGGTATTTCACGTTGTCATTTGTCCGGACGGCAATTGCGTTGGCATTATCGTCGGCGGCGAAGTCCTTGGTAGGATTAGTCGTGACATCAATGACGCGCTTGAATATCTGCCCGAAAGGCTTGTTCATCGCCTTCACGGGGTTACCGCAGGACTTGATAACGGCGTAGTGAAACGTGCCGCCCTGCATGTTGACGTAGGCAGCCAACTGCGTACTCAGGAATGAAACGGAGGTAGGACGCATGAAAACGCTACCGTCCGGCTGAGAGCCTGGAATGAACTGGCGGCCTGAGCTCCAGACGCCGGTTGCAACGACTTTGCCGTTTACTATTACCTGGCCTGTATTGGTGACGACACCTTCGACGGTCTGCGCGTCATCCATGAAGTTGGCCTGGGTAATGCCGCGGCCTTCATTAAAGTAAATCTGTTTGAGGTTGGCGGACGTGTTGACGATATGACCGCTGGCATCAGTTGCGCCATTGGTAATTTTAGTGAGCCATTCGGCCTTGGTGAGCGCTCCGTTGTACATGATGGCATTATTGTCAGCATCGCGTGGGCCGGTAGCCGTAACGGCAACGACCTGAGCGACAGGAATGGCAAAACCGGCAAGCACGATGGCAACGCCGACCATTTTAGTCCAACGGGAGCGGACTAGCTTTGAAAAAGACATGAGTTCCTCCTTTGAAGGGATTAGTCTAGATAAGATACGGGGACGGAACATATGGGAAGTAAGAATATAGCTTGTTATGTAAAGGTTCACTGTCCGTGTAAGGTGGATAGTCAAAGATTCGCAAATTGGGTTCCGCGGGGAAGGAGGTGTACACCCTCCCTCCCAGCGGATCTCTGCCCTGACGGGCAAAGCGTGTTAGCTTGTGCGCGAACTAGTCGCAGCGTTAATGGTTCCCAAGCTGGAGCCGTTGGTTGCTCATTCCCGACTTTCGACGAGATTATACTCCTGAGCTAGAGTATTTGGTTGTGCTGCGGCTGCTTGAGCCTTCCTGCACGGAATTGACCCGGTTGAGGTACCGGCGGACCATATGTACACTGTTTTCTGCTACCCGCACTGCAGGCGGGGTTGTACCAAGCTGGAGTGCCGCGATCAGTCGCTGGTCGTGGAGACCAGGGTCGATACGGCAACATTGTCAGTGCCGACAGGCGTCGCACTGTTGCCAGCGCTTCCTCCGCCAACGCCCAGGTCGGTGATTGCGGTACCTGTGGTACCGCCGCCGCTACCTGGAACGAAGTTTGACGCCGGAGGCGCCGGAGGAGTGACAACGGTCGTCGGGGCCGGAGCCTGGACGACCGGGGCCGAAGCCGGCGGAGACGCGACAACTGGGGCGGCCGGAGACGGGAATTTCCCGTCGACCGTCGGAGCAGCCCGGCCTGCTGGGGCCGTAGCCGGAGCGGGTCGCGAAGCTGGACGAGAGGCGGGACGCGGAGACAGGGCCGTACCCGGAGACGCCTGAGGCTGCGGAGCAGCAGCTCGCTGTGGCACCGCTGCCGGAACCTTGTGGGTCGTGGCAGCAGGCCTTGCAGCGGTCTGGGTGGCCGGAAGAGCCTTGATAGGCGTTGCGGTCACAACCTTGGCCGATGCAACAGCCGCGTGCTTGATTGCCGGGTGACTGTGCGTGATGACCCCAGTCGGGGCGCCCACGGAGGGAGCCGCGACTGACGGAGTCGACTCGCCGAAGTTGATGCTTGGCACGTTGAGGCCTGCCATCACGACGGCGAACGTCATCAGGGTCATGAGGGTCATTTGGACGACGGCCTTGCCGTCGAACCGGATACTCGGCACCGAAATCCTCGGCCGCCGAACGTTGGGACGCAGAGATGAACCGATCAGCCGGAGTCCCTCACCGATCAGCCGGAGTCCCTCAAGGGATTTCGGCTTCCGACCTGTTCCGAAGACCAACGTCTCCGTTTCTTGCGGGGAAGGCGTCCTGACAGGCACGCGCTCCCTTGTCTTCACTGCATTCATGATGCCCTGCTTTCTCCAGCACAAGTGCTGGAAGGTGTAGTAGAGAAATACAGAGGTGGAGCGACCGGGGCGGGCAGGTTCGAACTTTGCCCGCCCCGGCTGGTGTTATGCCTTGCCTGTGGCAATTAGGTCTGAGACCTGCTTGCCGTAGGCTCTCATGACGGCAGTACTCAAGCAGCCGCTCTGGTCTTGCTTGCCCTTGTCGGACGCGAAGTCCTGGAACTCGGCCGCACAGCCCTCCGTGTACACTTTGTACAGGAAGTTCTCGTACATGACCTTAACCTTGGGATTCGCGCCGTTTTGATTGGCGACGATGCGAAGCGAACCCGCACATCCTTCGAGCGAGCCATCCGTATCAAACTTGCCCGACTTGTCATATTTATGACAGATGTCGGCCACGACCTTGGATGCCTCCACGGGGTGCGCGTTAGGACCGTTCGCCACCGCCGACCCCGAAGAGGAGCCGAAGATGCTACCGGCTAGAATCATTAGCCCCACAAACCAGACGCGCAAGCGCTTCAGGTTGTATTCGGGGTTTCTGAATCTCGCCACGATGGCCCAGACCGCAAGGACAACAGCAATGCCAATGAGGAACCACATGCTCTGCAGCCCCAAGTGTGGCAGTGCCCACTGAACCAGCAGAAAACCTAGTACGAACAACACCGATCCGGCGGCGGCAAACATTAGTACCAGTCGGATCGGAATGTTGTGCCGAAGGTTTAAACGCCTCCTCATGCGGTCCTTTCGGGATTCGCTTGTGGAGACCACCGTCGAGACAGTCAGCGGATCAACGGCAGCGGAAGCAGCCGTATTGATCTCACTGATGCTGTACTGGGTTGGAATTTGAAAGACCTCACCAAGCTTGTCAACCACAAAGGCGTGGAGAGGCTGGCGGTCTTTGATTGTCGCAAATCCCTGGTGGGCAAAGATCACGGCCCGGTCCGAAAGTGTAAACTCCGGAGAAGGAGGTGAGGTCTGCGCTGGCTGAGCCGGTGGGTCCGGCGTTCCGGGAGCCCCGTTTGGAGGGTCGGCCGAAGGTTGCGAAGAAGGTGGTTGAACCGGTTGTCGAGTCACTGGCCCTCCCTGGGGCGTGTCGGTTTTGGGCGACGTGCCCGTGGGTGATGAGGCTACGGAGCTTCCTGATGTTGAGGCAGCCAATTTCTCAGCTTGCTTCCTTTTGTCCCGATTTTCCTTGTGAGTTGGTCGCACAGTGTGCGTAACCACATCAGACTGATCGTCGGGAGGCGGGGCCACTTGCGGATCAACGGCATCTGCGGCGGGAATTTCTCCGACCGAAGATGCACGCTTTGCAGCAAGCCGCTTTCTAACCTCAGACAGATCAGCCGACATCGTTCGTTCCTTCCTTGTCGGAGTCCCAGAAGGCCAGGACCTCATCGAGAGCTACGTAAACCTCGGATTCGGTAGTGGATGGCTTGCGCTTTTTGGCATCTTCAAGGACCTCCGGAATTGCGGAGTTAAGATGCTCCACCAGTTCATCGGTCGTTACCAAGTCGAGTTCAAGCTGAATCTGGACCAACTTCTCCTCCCACACGGAGTGCAGAAGGTGAAGACGACGGAAACGCAGTTCCTCAACACCAGGAGCCAGTGGCTCATGGATATAAGGGAGGACGAACCGACCCTTAAGAAGATTGTTAATCTGGGCCATTTCCGGGCCGTCATCCCCCTCGAGCGGCTTGCCGCACATCCGACAAATCGTCTCCTGGAATCCCAGGGACGCCAGCCGTTCGGCCTGCTTGCGCTGCTCGCGGATGGATGGGTTCGGTGTAGGAACAATCCACGCCAGGCTACCGTTCGTCATCTGACGGAAAGAGTTGGCGGGGACGTTTTCAACCCAGCCGACCGGCGTGTTGTAAGAAATGGTGCCATGTTCTGCACCCTCCTTACGTTGCTGGGGCTTCCACCCTTCTTCAGGAGTCCAAGCCTTTCGCTGGATCTGGTCGTTAACCCAATCCTGAATTTCGCGAAGAGCTTGTCGGTCGGCGGGCTGCAGCCTGAAATCGAGCCTGACCCGCTTCGCTGCCTTGACCTGACGCTTACGTCCCGCACGAGCGGTACTCCGATTGTCAGAACTTGCAGCAGCATCAGCTGCAGTGCGCTGCTCGTCGTTCTCGCGGTCGCGGTTTTTATTCACCACCTCGAGATCGACGATAGTGCTCTCGCTTCCATCTTCTGGTTTCTCGGCCCATCGCAGGATGTCACCCAAGGGCGCATCAAAATTTCTCATGGCGTCACTTGCGTGAACGGTTGCGGCTTTCATTCTTGCCTCCCGGCATCGATAGCTGCGCGAGCCTGACGGCTGCGCGTGAAGCGTCACGTAAGGGTACGTACCGCATACTGCTGCTATTCATCTGGAGGCAAAAGCCACCAGGGGTGGTGCATGACAAGCCAATCGTTGACTCCGCCCACACAGGCAGAATTCCGCCGCCGATATCTGGGCGGCAAATATCGGGGGACGGAATTCTGCCCGCGGGGCAGTTTGGTTTTGAATGTTGTTTTAATTGGTCACTTGCGTGACCTTTGACTATCCAACTTATCAAGGACCATCCCGTAAGACTTGATCATTGGGCGAAATGCCGTCAGATTGTTTTCCCCTCACAGGAGTGATATCTCAACCTATCATAATTCTAGGCTAAAGTCAATCAGATTTTGGTTATTATGCTAACGGTTGCATGTGGAATTAGTGCTATCTTCTAGCCTATTTCCACAACGGTGCAAGAATAGCTGCGAGTTCCTGAGCTTTTTCGGGTGTTATCTCGCCGACGAAACTCACACCGTGGGACTTGTTGCCGGTCAGTTTGCCTACGACTGTACTCACATCTTGGACGGAGACGTCCTCGAGGGCTTCCAGATACGCGTCAAAATCATCGATCCGGCGGTCGTTTTCGTAGGGACCCAAATACCACCCCAGCATGTCGCTCGCCGTCTGATAACTCCGCTTAGTAGTTCCGGTACCAAGAACGCGGGCGTTTTCCAGTTGAAGTACGGTCAGGCCGCCGTCGCGTACATCAAGGGTATGCCTTACCATAACCTCAAAGAGAGCGGCGGCATTGGCCGGCGTCACATAGCCGGAATACCCGGTCTGGCTGTTTCCGGTTGAGGCGCCCGATGTCATGCCGACGCCGTAGGCAAGCCCACGACTGCGTGCCTCACCATAGACCCTAGATCCCATTCCGCCCACCAAAACAAGTCGCATGAGCGTAAGGGCATGCCGTTCGTCGAGATTCAACTCACCACTATAGATACTCGCACGGTAGTACAATTGGCTGATGTCACGTACCTGCAATATCGGATCAGCTACGTTCAGACCGACATCAGTGTTTAATAGCAGCGGTGTTCCCGCGGAAAGTTGCGCGAATAGACGCTCGAGCCGTGTCATAATAATTGCGCTTTTCCTACCTATAGGCCCAGCAATATAGAACCGGGCATTCGAGGCCGTAAATGCGGTGGAATAATAGTCGAAAATTGCGGCGAGAGTAATATCATCGAGCTGGCTTAGACGTGTGTCATAGTCCAATACTTCCGCAGGAAACGTTTTTGCTGACAGGGCATTTGAACAAATACGGTGGTAGTCCGTTGTGTATTTATTGAGTTCTTCGCGGACGTTTTTACGTTCGATGTCCAGGTCTGCTTGGGTAAACAGCGGCCGAACGAGCTGTTCTTCGAGCAAATCAAGGATACGATCGAGCTCGAAATCGGCACATTCATAAACATAACCGTTGTAATCGGAACTGGAGTTGGCATTGGCCATCGCGCCGTTTTTTTGGGCTTCAATCGTGAATTCGTTCGGTCCGGGGTATTTCTTGGTTCGCGTCGCCATAAGGTGTTCCATAACGTGCGGAAGCTCATACATTGTCTGATCGACGAATTGATACCCGGAGTTGAACCGTACGAGAATATTAAAGACATCACTCCCAGGAACGTCAATGAAGAGCCCCCGGGTACCCTTGCTAAGAACATGTTCGTTAACTGTATGTTTCATAAAGCGCTCCAGTTGGTTAGATTATAAACCTATGAAGCAAGCGACGGTACAACCGCTCTGGCAGCAGTCGCTTGGCCAGGTCTACCCGCCGAGTATGTCCGACAGGGTAGCGCAGCTTGACTCCCCTATCACAGGCGGCGCGGTAGATGACCGCTGCTACCTGCTCGGCCGTTAGGTTATGGTCGGCGCGATTGGGCGGGGTATCCATGCGGTGTAATTCGCCGGTGCTGGCCTTCCGAACCATTCCGCGCTTTATTGCCGTCCAGAAGGCGGTATTGACTCCGCTCGGCTCAACCAGCCTGAACCTCACCGGCCCGGCCGCGTATTCCAGCGCCAGCGACTCGTAGAGGCCCTCCACCGCGTGTTTTGAGGCCGCGTAGAGCGAATATCCCGGCAAACCGGTACGTCCGACCAAACTGGATACCGCGACGGCCGTGCCGGAGCATTTCATCAGCAACGGCAAGGCCAGCCGCGTCAGTTCGGCCGGGGCCAGAACGTTCGTAGCCAGCTGATCCCGCATCTGCGCATAGCCCAGGGTATCAAGCGGGCCGAGAAGGGCGTATCCGGCGTTGCATATCAAAGCGTCAAGCCGGCCGTATTGGCGCTCTATGTGGTGAACCACCCGAGCCAGATCGGCGGGGCGGGTCATTTCTGCCGGCTGGACATCGACGCGGGCGACTCTGCCCCGAACCGACCGCACGGTTCCCACTACCAGCCAGCCGTTCGCCGTGAACAGGCGGGCGGTGGCGTTGCCGATACCGCCTGAAACTCCGGTAATGAGTACTACGGGCTTATTACTTACCGGCATCGGACGCCTCCGCCAGTTTACGGGCTGCAGCCTTGAACTGGTCCCCTCGGTCCTTATAATCGGTGAATAATCCGAATGAAGCGCAGCCGGTGCTAAGAAGTACGACATCACCAGGCTCTGTCACGGCGTAACAATTCCGTACCAGCCTATCCATCGATTCGTAGCCCTCTGTGATATGACCGAACCCCGCCGACCGCAGCGCTCGCTCGATGGCCGGGGCAGTATCGCCGATAAGAAAGGCGTGGATCACACCTTCGTTTTCTACGACCTGGGCTAGCTCGGCGTAATCGGCGCCCTTGTCGGAACCTCCGAGAATAATGACCTTCGGCTCGGTGAACGAGCGAATCGCGGCTATGGCCGTTTCCGGAGTAGTGGCAAATGAGTCGTCGTAGTAGCCGACGCCTTCAATACGGGCGGCCAGCTCCAGGCGGTGCTCGAGACCGGTAAATGAACTGACTGCTGCAGTTATAGCTCCCAAGTTTGCACCTACAATGTCCCACACGGCCGTAATGGCCGCGCAGATATTCTGCAGGTTGTGCGGCCCCAGAAGGCCGACCTCGCTGACGTTCATGACTGACGTATCTCCCATCATTACGACGCCGCCTGCGACATGAGCGGCAGCTGCCGAACCATACCCGAGCTTCTGCGCCGGAGATTTTAGGCTTAGCTGAGTGCTCCGCACGTCATCCGCGTTATAGACCGCTAAATCACGGCTGCTCTGATGAGCGAAAATATCACCTTTGGCAGCCAGGTATTCATCCATGTCGGTATGCCAGTTCAGGTGGTCGGCAGCCAGCATGAGACAAACCGCCACGTGAGGGCTGGTTCGTGCGTCCATGAGCTGAAAACTTGAGAGTTCAAGCACCACGAAATGATCAGCTTTTACTTGAGGCAGAAAATCCAACGGCGAGGTACCTATGTTGCCACCGAGCCACACCGTTTTACCGGCGGCTTCCAGAATACGGGCGATCAGCGACGAAGTCGTCCCCTTGCCTTTGGTACCAGTGACTCCAATTATCGGCGCCAGGCATCGGTCCATGAACTCAATTGTCGCCGAGGTGACTTTGGCCGTTGTTGCAAAGGCATCGGGGCGGATACCGGGCGACCGCACGACCAAATCAAAGCCGCCGAGCTGCTTGAGGTAATCCGGACCCAGTCTTGAAGCAAAACCAGATGGAATTTCCAGAGCCGGATTAGCGTCGGCAACCGTAACTTCATCGCCCAACTTGGCGAAATAGGCCGCTGCCGACCGGCCTTCGACCCCATAACCCAGGATTATGACGCGCCGTGTCACAGGGTGGCTAACGTCGTTTTTTACGTTTTTTTGTCGTGTTCGGACGTCCGATCCTGTCCACCTTGGCCCGACGGGCAGCCCGGGAAGAGTTTGATGTGGTTGACTCCTGGTTGTCATCACCGCTGGTGGTGGCCAACTCCGCCGCACGCGTCAGAGCGGTTTCTACGGGAGCATCAGCGTGATCATGGAATTGAACGCTGACCTTGAAAATAGTAGTCGCTACCTCGGCTTCAAGCAAGCCGATAAGCTGCTTGAACATCCGGAAGCCTTCACGCTTGTATTCCACGAGCGGGTCACGCTGGCCATAGGCCCGCAGACCGATACCGTTTCGCAATGAGTCCATAGCCTCAAGGTGCTCGATCCAGAGCCGATCCAAGGCGTTCACGTAGGTGAAGCGCTCCACGCCGCGCATGACCTCGGGACCAAAAGCTTCTTGGCGCTCATCATATAGCCTGGTTGCCTCATCGACGACGGTATCAACTACCTCGGTCGCGTGGGCGCGCATCACGACATCGGCCAGCTCGTCAGAGACTGGCAGAATACTGTCGACGGACGCGCGGAAGTGCTCGATATCAAGCTCGGTGGTACTGGCATTGGTGTGGGCGACCCGCATGGCCTCAACCTGGTTGCGAATGCTTTGGATAATGTCTTCGCGCAGGCTAACCGACGCCAGGGCCTTTCGACGGCGGGCGTAAATAACCTCGCGATGGCGGTTCATGACGTCATCGTAGTCGACTAGGTGCTTACGGGTATCAAAGTTGGCGCCTTCAACCTTCTTCTGGGCGCCCTCGAGGCTTCGGCTGACGAGCTTGTTCTCTATCGGCGTTTCATCGTCCAGGCCGAGAGTAGTCAGCATGGACTGCATCCGGTCGCCCCCGAATATGCGCATCAGGTCATCTTCCAAGCTGACATAAAACTGGCTCAGTCCCGCGTCGCCCTGGCGGCCGGCACGCCCTCGCAACTGGTTGTCAATCCGGCGGCTCTCGTGACGTTCAGTTCCGATTACCACCAGCCCTCCGAGTTCGGCAACACCGTCCTCAAGCATAATGTCGGTTCCGCGTCCGGCGATGTTGGTGGCAAGCGTTACGGCACCGCGCTTGCCGGCGGCCGCAATCGTCTCAGCTTCCGTCTCGTTATTCTTGGCGTTAAGGACTTGATGCGGAATTTTCAGTTGATTCAAATAATTACTGAGCAGCTCGTTTTTCTGGATGGAGACCGTACCGATAAGTACAGGCTGGCCTTTGGCATGAAACACGCCGACTTCTTTGGCTACCGCCCGAAATTTGCCGTCCTCGGTCTTGTAGATACGGTCGGGCAGGTCGATACGCACCATCTTACGGTGGGTCGGAATGTCGATAACGCCCAAATTATATATTTTGGCAAACTCCTCGGCCTCGGTCATAGCCGTACCGGTCATCCCGGACAGCTTCTCGTACAGACGGAAATAGTTCTGGAAGGTAATTGTGGCCAGGGTCAGCGATTCCTGGTTGATGACAACGCCTTCTTTAGCTTCTACGGCCTGATGCAAACCGTCACTCCAGCGATTGCCGGGTTTGAGTCGACCGGTGAATTCGTCGACAATGATAATTTCGCCGTTTCTAACCACATAATCGCGGTCTCGCTGGTACAGGGCGTGGGCCTTAAGGGATTGCTCAATGTGATGGACGTCATCGATCCGGCCGGCTTCATAGACGTTATCGACACCCAAAATGCGCTCGATGTTTTCAACGCCTTCGTCGGTCAGCGAGGCTGCTTTGAGTTTTTCATCCAACGTGTAGTCAATATCCAATTTGAGGCCGGCGGCCAGTTTGGCGAACTCATAGTACTTGTCGGTGGCTTCCTGGGCCGGGGCCGATATAATCAGCGGCGTGCGCGCCTCATCGATGAGGATTGAGTCCACCTCGTCGACGATGGCATAGTGCAGTGGCCGCTGGACCATTCGTGCCAGGTCATCGACCATGTTGTCGCGCAGGTAATCGAAACCGTATTCATTATTCGTTCCATAAGTGACGTCAGCGATGTAAGCTTCGGCCCTCGTCACCGGGCGCAGATGATTAAGGCGGTCATCCGGGTGCAGCTCCGAGTTGTAGTCGGGGTCATACAAGAAGGCGCTCTCGTGGGCAATTACCCCCGTACTCAGGCCCAGTGCATGATAGACCCGGCCCATCCAGCCGGCATGGAGGCTGGCCAGATAGTCATTGACCGTAACGACATGCACGCCTTTACCCGTAAGAGCGTTAAGATACGACGGTAAAGTCGCCACCAAGGTCTTACCTTCACCGGTTCGCATCTCAGCGATTCGACCTTGATGAAGCATAATTCCGCCGATGAACTGCACGTCGAAATGGCGCATACCGATTGACCGGCTGGCCGCTTCACGAACCGTGGCAAAGGCTTCCGGCAGTAGCTCGTCCAGCGACTCACCGTTCTCCAGGCGTAACTTGAATTTGGCGGTCTGCGCAACCAGCTCCGTATCGGAGAGCAGTTTGAGAGCTTCTTCATGAGCGTTGATTCTAGCTACAGTGGAGCGAGCCCGTTTTACTTCGCGAACGTTGGGATCGCCAAGGATTTTGGTAATAATATTTGCCATATGTTGGTAAGTTTAACATATATCGGCTAGACGGCCTCTTCCACTTCAGGACTTGGCGTGGAGGGATCGGTCTCCGACTTTCGTCCTATCAGGCGCGAAAGCATCCGCAGCCGGCGCGGTCCATGGACGGTTTTGTCCTTGTAGGTGCGCACCTGGGCTTTAAGTTTGGCCTCCACGATGTCAACGGCGGCATACATATTGATAGTCCCCTCTTTGCTGACAAGCGTATCGCCAGGCAGCGCCATCACGACCTCGCAAACGAACCGATTGTCTTCCCGGCCGCTGGCATCATCTTCAAAGCGGACTTTCGCGGTCGTACTTTGCCGTACCCGTCGGGGAAGGTATTTCTCAATCTCGCCGATCTTGGCGGTTACATATGATCGAAGTTTTTCATCAGCTTCAAAGTTACGGCAGGTAATATCGAGTTGGATCATAGGACCTCGCTTCCATAATAATGAGCTAGTAGTTTAGGGAGTCGCACGGAGCCGTCAGCCTGCTGGTGGTTTTCAAGTAAAGCTATGGGCAACCGGCTGAAGGCTGCAGCGGTACCGTTTAAAGTATGAACGAATTTAACGGCGCCGTCATCGGCGCGATAACGAATATTTAGGCGGCGGGATTGGAAATCGGTCACGTTGCTACAACTCATAAGCTCCCGGTAAGTCTGTTCGATCGGGCTCCAGTACTCAACGTCGTACTTCTCATACGCCGGAGCACCCATATCTGCGGCGGCGATTCTTACCAGCCTGTACGGTAGCTCTAAGGCCTGGCAGATGTCTTCTTCTATCTTGACTAATTTCTGATGCCATTCCGCACTTGTTTCAGGCGTGCAGAACACATACATTTCCAGTTTATTGAACTGATGGACCCGGAACAGACCCTTGGAGTATTTCCCGTAAGCTCCGGCTTCACGCCGGTAAGCCGGGCTGAGACCGATGAAGGCGGCGGGCAATTTCTCGAGTGGCAGGATTTCATCGCCGTAAAAACCGGTCAACGGGATCTCGGCCGTACCGATCAGGGTTAGATCGTCATTCTCGATCTTATACGATTGCTGCTCCTCACCGCGCGGCTGGTAACCAGAGGCTTCCAAGACGCGGGAATTAACCATGTGTGGCACCAGCATCGGTTCCAAGCCGTGCTTGGCAACCAAATCGTAAACCAGCTGTGTGACAGCCAATTCCAGGCGAACAAGCGAGCCACGCAGGTAATAAAATTTGGAGCCGGCGACTTTGGCGCCGCGTTCAAAGTCGACCCAGCCGTTGGCCTCGGCTATGGTCAGGTGGTCTTTAATTTCGAATTCGTAGGATTTATGCTCCCCCCAGCTGCGATCTTCGCGGTTGTTATCCTCGCCGCCCTCGGGTGTGTTGGGCGCAATCAGGTTCGGGACCAGCAGACTTTCCTGATGCAGCTCGGCTTCAATATCCTTGAGCTTCACATCCAAATCGGCTAGTTTGGCTTTGGCGGTCTGAAGGGTCTCCAGTTCCTGAGCCGACGGCTTGCCTTTGACGTTGAGCTGGGCGCGCAGCGCTTCAACCGTACCGAGCAGTTCGATTCGTCGATTATCCAGTTTTATGATGCGGTCGATAGAGTCGATTCCGATACCCTTGGCAGCGGCTGCCTGCCGGTACGGGTCCGGGTTGGTTTTGAGTTCACGTATATCAATCATAATAGGACAAGTATACCGCGCCAGGCAGTTTTTGGCACGAGAAAGGCCCGCTTCCGATGAACGGAAGCGGGCCATAGCCGGAGGGCGCTATTTGCGCTTCTTGGGTTGAAGGGCTTTCGTTGCCTTGGGGCATCGAACTCCCTGATGGAATTTCTTGCTGTGGGCAACGTGAAGTCGGGTCTGAGCCTGCATGTTGTTGCCGGGCAGATTCGCCGCTTCCTGAAGCCGCTTGATGTCGGCCGCATGTTGCCCGGCAGTAATAACTTGACGTGCTCGATCGAGAAATCCCATCCGTACCGCCTCCTGGATCTATGAAAAAAGAGCGAGGGCTGGCAGAAGGCCAACCGTCGTCCTTTACAATCGTACTTTTTCGCTATTTTGTCAAGTGCAGACGTTCAACCAGCCAGCCTCTTTCCAGAGAGGCCAGGAACCATCCGGCCTTGGGGCCAGAGTCTTTGCCGAGGATTACCCGGTACAATGCCTTAAAGGCTTCTCCTGGTTTGAGACCGGCCGCATCGATTGCGGCATAGATTGCCTGATGCATCCCCTGGCCGTCCAACTCACTCTCGGCGACAGCGTCGACCAGCTTCCCAAGAAAATCACGCTGCTGTTCGCTTAATTCAACCTGGGGCAAAACTTCCTGAACACTGAATTTCACGGTTTCCGGTGCGTAAAGCTCCAACCATTTGGCAACATAGACGAATTCCCGCTCCAAGACATCGGACTCGTTCTTAACGGCCTCGGAGAAATCGGTGCGTTCAAGAACTTCGAGTGCACGGACCTGGTCGCCGCGAGAGGCTTGCCACACTTGGATCAGATGATTAAAGGGCACGCTGGATATAGTGTTGTGCACCTTGGAAGCCATAGCAAAAGCGTAAGCTTCGGCGAATTCATGCGGCTCCCCCGCGTCCACCGCCTGTCCGACCTGGGCAAATTCCTCCAGTAACTTCATCAGCCCCTGATTGGACTCCCAAAACAGCGTCCGCTCGGGCCGACTGCGAGCAATAAAGTAGCGCAGTACTTCCGGCGGCATAATCTGCAAGGCCTGCTCGGGAGTGATGAGATTGCCTGACGATGAGCTCATCTTCTTGGTATCACCCTGCATATGGATGTTGCCGTAACGTACCCCCGGAATAGGAGGTTCATAATCGAAAATCTCGCGATCTAACCTCACGCCAGTCTCGTATGAACCACCCGCGGCTCCGTGTTCCTGGATGCTGAAAGGTTCTACTTTCACACCGAGTACCTGCCAGCGGGCCGGCCAATCCAAACGCCAGTACATCTTGACTTCCCCGGCCGTGTAATCGAGGCTATGTTCGATGCCGTCGGTGGAAATGCCGATAATTCGTTTAGCTTTAGTATCGATACTCTTGTAGGTAAGTTCAGCAAAACTCTTGTTCGGTCCCATCAGCTGCAACGGAAGCCACCCGTCAGGCAGGTCGCGCTTGGAGACTTCCTTCATTATCGTCTTGATTCGCCCGACATTCTCAACGGCCTTCTCGATACTTGAGGCCATCTTGCCGCTGGCATAAAGCTGCTCGTACGAGCGCACTACCTCATCGGGCACGATGCCCATTTGGCGGGCGTAGCCTTCGAACTCGCGGTAGAAGTGCTCGGCATAGGTCTTGTGCTCGTCGCGACAGGCGTCAATCGGATCTGGCACCAGCGATATCGGCCAACCGACGTACTGTTCGAAGCTTTCGGGTAAAAAATGGTAGCGTTTGCGCAGGGGGTCGAAGTTATCGACGACGTGGAGGTGCCGCGCGCTGCGTCCAGCCTGTTTAATACCCCAGGTAAGGGCGTCAGCCGTCATGATCTCGCGAAAGTGGCCGATATGGTAAGAGGCTGAGGGCGAGATGCCGCTTGAGACGACGATTTCGCCTTCCGGATATTTCTCAAGGATCTCGCGTACCGCGACATCGAGCCAATAGTTGCTTTGGGGTTTCATGAGGCCTATTTTACCCGAAAATTCACCTCGGAGCGAATGGTAACTAAAATTGAATGGAGCTCCCAACTCAAATGACCGCCCGGATGGGCGGTCATTTTCCATTTTGAACGACGCTCAGCTACTCGACTTTGTGAATCGTGTAGGTGAGGGTGCCCGACGGAACCTGGACGGATACCTCGTCACCAGCCTTCTTGCCGAGCAATGCTTTGCCAACGAGAGACTCCTCACTGATCTTGCCTTCGTCAGGATTGGCTTCGGTTGAACCGACGATGGTGTATTTCTGGGTACTTCCCGCAAGGGCCACGTGTACAGTGGATCCAAGGGCAACTTCGCTCTTACCGGTGTTTGAAATCAGCGAAGAATGTTTAAGGATATGCTCGATTTCCGAAATCCGTCCTTCCATGAAACCTTGAGCTTCACGTGCGGCATCATACATCGCGTTCTCGCTCAGGTCGCCATCTGCCTTTGCCTCTTTAAGGCGCTCGGCAATCTCAACGCGCTTGTTGGTTGTTAACTCCTGAAGTTCCGCCTTCAAGGCAGCCATTCCACCGGCGGTTAATCTGAATTCAGTTTTAGTTGTAGTTGTAGTTGTAGTCATAATTGTGCTCCTCATCAGCCTTGAACAATCTGGGTGAGTGAAAAAAAACCCCGGGGGAACCCCTAGGCAATCGGTCAAGTTGGACGACTTAAATTTCTAAACGTTAGTTGCGTATCTGTTTTGTTTTACTATATTCGCTCAGGGCTCGCGTAACGTCAAGAGTTACTATTGTTTAACAGGGTTATTATGCTTCCCAGAGCCATAAATACCATAACCACGATAAACAATAAAACGACCCTGTGGACAGTCTTGAATCCGGTTATCCACCGCGGTTATTGAGTCAGTAAATTAGCCGCTATTTGCTCCCTGCGCCTTGGGTGAAATACCAAGACATGGTTTCCCTGACGGCGGGGGCGGCGTACTCAGCTCCCTCACCGGAGTGCTCCACCAATACGACGATGGCTATTTGGGGATTGTTGAACGGCGCAAAAGCTTCAAACCATGCATGGGGGCGGCTTTGTAGAAGAGCACCTGAACCGTCATCGTGCACAACCGTCTCAGCGGTTCCAGTCTTGCCTGCAACCTCTACCGGCACCTCCTGTTTGATCCGGCAGCATGCCGTACCATTGGGATCGTTGACGGCCATCCACATTCCCCGCCTCACCGTGTCAATGTTGCTTTTGCTAATAAAATTTTGACGTATAATTTCTGGTTGGCGCGTTTGGACAACATTACCTAACGAATCCGTGACGGCATTTAGGAAATGAGGCTTATACAGCGTTCCCTCATTAGCAATGGCTGCCAGCGACGTTACCATCTGCAACGGCGACACCAAGATATCGCCCTGGCCGACCGAAATGTTATAAGTATCTCCGGTGTACCAACTGTCGCCCGAGAAAGCCTTTTTCCACGCCGGCGTCGGTACTCTGCCGACGGCCTCATTAGGCAGATCTATCCCACTCCGGGCGCCGAGACCAAATAATTTGTAGTAGTCAGTGAGCTTCGTCACGCCGAGGGGACGAGCGAAATCCTCATTGGTGCCGACCAAACCTCCCATAACCTTATAGAAGAAGATGTCCGAGCTACGCGAAAGCGCTGTCAGTACGCTCATGACACCCAAGCCGCCATGCCCGGTTTCCCAACCTTTATAAATGGACGGTTTTGAAGGATCATACTTATTCGGGACCGTAATTTGCCCCGCATCCAAAACGGATGTTGCCACCGTTACGATACCTGCCTCCAGAGCGGCTGCCGCCCCAATCGGCTTGATAATCGAGCCGGAAGGATACGTGCCGCTCACAACTTTATTGAACAGAGGTTGACCGGGATCCTTAACGAGACGCTGATAATCGTCATTCGAAATGCCGCCGCTGAACGAATTGTTATCATAGCTCGGCAAGGAAACGGCGGCCAACACTTCCCCGGTCTTGGGGTTCAGGGCAACCCCGGATGCACGCTTGGCACCGGAAGCGGCCATTTGTTTGGCGATCGACTCTGCCAACTTGCGCTGCAGCGCCATATCGACCGTTAGGATAATGTTACTACCAGGGGATGGATCCTGGCTTGCCAGCACCCTAACCGGCTTGCCCATGGCATCCACTTCCGTTTGCTTATAGCCGTTTTTGCCCCGCAGAACCGACTCGTACTGCTTTTCGAGTCCCAGTTTGCCAATGAGATCAGTGGGACCATAAGTCCGATCATTTACGGCTTCGTCGGCATTTACGCGCCCCGTGTAACCTAAAAATACCGACAGCAAGCTATCGTCTTTGTACTGGCGGATGGGGTTGGTGTCCAAGGAAAAACCGGGCAGGGTTGCGCTGTCCTGATCGATCAGCAGGGCACGGTTACGCTCCACGTTTGCAGCGATGAGTTGCGGGATAGGCATCGTCAGGCAGCCCGAGCTCAGTTTAAGACCCTTACAGGTGACCTCGGCCTTAGCCTGCACATCGGCCGGCGTCATCCCTAGAGTAGCGGCGACGCGGCCGTACAGAGCAGAGCGTGCCCCGACGTCCCTGGGGAGCTGCTGCGGGACCACGGTCACATCAAAACTGGCCTGATTGCTGGCAAGGACCACGCCGTTACGGTCGCGGATATCTCCGCGCGGGGCGCGGGTCACTTGTTGCCGGGTGCGGTTGCCGTCGGCCAGCGCCAGGTTGTGGTCGCCGCCGACGATTTGCAGGCCGAACAACCGCACCCCTAACAGGCTTATCGCACCGATGATAATGGCAGCAAACACTATGAGGGGCCGGCGGTTAGTCTCGGTCTCGGCTCCCAGTCGCTCGGAGTCCGCCGGGAGGATGGCTTCGGTCCACTCCTCGTGACGTGCCAAATCACCGCTCAATTTGAGGCCTCTCGTACCACCGCCTTCGAGATATCCGAATATTTTGCCCTTCATGTCCGCCCCCCTAGGCTATCGTCGGCAACGCCGACTCGTCGGGTACCAACCGGTTGATGATCGGCCGGATCCCAAGCGTTAGAGTTAAGTTTATCACGAGCTCACCGAGCAGGGTTGCCAGTACCGTGCCAGCCGACCCCAATGACAATGACCCCAGGATATTTGCCAAGCTCAGGCCGTTTGACACCAAGGTCAGCACCAGCACCAGGCCGATAGCTACAAGCGGACCTATCAGGGCAATTCCGCTGCGCCGGACCATTCCCGTCGACAATGCCGCCAGAACCAGTATTCCCGTATGAATGCCAAAATCCGACCCGCTTGAAAGATCCATTATGACCCCGCCGAACAACGCCAACATCAAGGCCTGACTCACTGTCGATCTTAGCCCAAGCAATATTACCAGCACTAATAACATGCCCGGTACGACCCCTAACGGACGCAGGGCAGGCAACAAGCTGACTTGGGCGGCAATTGCCAAGGCCAATAATAATACCAACGATATCCGTCTCACTCGGGTGTCACCACAAACACAAAGCGTAACCGACTCGGTTCCAGCGGCGTGGAAATTTGAGCCGACTGGAAAATTACGTTGATATGGTTGTTAACCGACTGAACCTGGCCGATAAGCAGGCCGGCCGGGACACGCCCGCCAAGACCGCTGGTGGTCACCGTATCCCCGGGTTTAACCTGCTTTGTCTGGTCGATTTTTTGCATGACCAGGCCGCCGCCCAATTGGCCCTGGACGATTCCGTCGGCCATATTACTGCCTTGGACCTTGGCAGCCAGCTTAAATTCGGGGTCGACGACCAAAATAATTTTGGCACTATGGCTTGTGACGGAAGCGATCAACCCAGCCAGCACTCCTTCGCTCAGAACGGCCTGCCCAGCTTTGAGTCCGTCGGCCGAGCCTTTATCGATTGTTATGAATTGGCGGTACGAATCAGGTTGGAACGCCACCACTTCGGCGGCCACCTGCGGCGCGGCACCGGCGACGTCAAGGCCCAGTTGCTGACGGAGCAGTTCGTTATCATGGCGCGTTTCGCTATCGGCAGCCAGGCGCTGACGCAACTTAGCGTTCTCCCGTGCCAGCGCGGCATTATCACTTGCCAGGCGGCTTACCCGCCCAACGTCGGCCATGGTGGCACTGATGCCGCTGCCCATGCCGGCCAGCGACCGGGACACGGGGGCAAGCGTAACGTTATAAAGCCAGTCCAGCGGCCCCTTAGCACTGGTCAAGCCGATAATTACTAAAACTGCCCCAGCCGTAACGATGAGGAATATTCGACGATTTAAATTGCGTCGGTTCATATCAGACCATCCTTAGCGCGGAATCTTGCCATATTGCGTCGGAATCAGGATGTCTTTCAGCGAGTCCAGATCCTCCAGCACCAAACCGGTTCCGCGAGCAACTGCCGTCAACGGATCATCGGCCACGTGGACCGGCATTCTGGTCTCATGCTCAATCATCTTGTCGAGGCCCTTAAGCAACGCCCCGCCTCCGGCCAGCACGATCCCGCGGTCCATGATATCGGCTACCAGCTCCGGCGGCGTTTCCTCAATGGTAATCTTCACGGCTTCGACGATCTCGCGGACGCTTTTGGCCAGGGCGGCCCGGATTTGCTCCGGTTCAACCATTATTTCTTTAGGAAGGCCCGTAACCAGGTCCCGTCCGCGCATCGGCACGGGCTTGACCCCGCTCAAGGGATAGGCGGAACCGATCTGAATCTTGATGTTTTCGGCCGTCCGCTCGCCAATCTGCAAACTGAACTGTTCGCGGGCATATTTGATAATATCGTCCGACAACTCGTCGCCCGCAATGCGCAGGCTGCGCGACGCCACGATTCCGCCGAGCGAAATAACCGCCACTTCCGTGGTGCCACCGCCGATATCCACGATCATGCTGCCGGCCGCATCCTGAATGGGCAGCCGAACGCCAATTGCCGCCGCCATCGGTTCCTCAATCAGAAACGTCTGCCGGGCCCCGGCATTGGTGGCGGCGTCTTCCACCGCGCGTTTTTCAACTTCAGTCACTCCGGATGGAATACCCACCACAACGCGGGGCCGCGGAAAAATGCTGTAGGACTCCTTGTGGACCTTGTTGATGAAGTATTTGAGCATTTGCTCGGTAACTTCGAAATCACTTACCACCCCGTCGACGAGAGGGCGCGTCGCCACAATGTTGGCCGGAGTTTTTCCGACCATTTTTTTGGCCTCTTCACCGATGGCCAACACCTGCTTGGTCTTGATGTTGATGGCCACGACGCTTGGCTCGTTGATGGTAATTCCCTGCCCGCGTACGTACACCAACGTATTGGCGGTTCCAAGGTCAATACCGATATCATGGCTCAACAGGCCGAGTAATCGGTTTATCATAAGGCAAGCATTTTCATTCCCCCTAGTCTAACAGTCGGCCGCTATCTGGGGCAAGGCCCGCCTTAAACGCTCCTTCAGCGTAATTCGTCCAGCGTCCGAATCACATGATCCGGTTTTATTTTGGCTTCCAAATCCATAGTTTGAGCCAGCTCCAGCCCCAATCCCCGCTTAATCCAAATACTGCGCATCCCCAGCATGTTGGCCGGGGCGATGTCGTTGATCAGTTCGTCGCCAACCATGGCTACTTCTGTCGGGTTCAGCCCTTCCTGACCTAAAATATGCAGGAAGAACTGCGGGTCCGGCTTGGCGTAGCCGATTGATTCGCTGAGATATATATGATGAAAATACTGCGCCATCCCGCCGGCTTCCAGATAGCCCAACATCAGGCTCGGTTGGTTGGCACCCACGAGTAAGCGGTGAGTCGCGCTGAGCCGCTTCAAACATGGCCTGGCATCGTCGTACCAATCCCAGGCCTGCATGTGTTTAAGGGTGGACCCGATATCAAAAATAATAGTTGAAATGCCGGTCAGCAACGAGCCTTCACTGGTTGAGCTCGCTTTTGTCAAGGGTTTAGGCCTTTGTCAAGGTCTTGACAGCCTCATCGGTCTTGACAAGTTTGCTGTCGGATCCGGTGCGAGCCTTGTATTCCACACTCCCTTGTTCGATGGTTTTAGCCGAGACGGTCACGCGGTGCGGCACGCCAATCAGGTCGGCGTCCGCGAACATTTGGCCGGCGCGCTCGTTGCGGTCGTCGTAAATGACCTGCTTGCCGGCCGCTTGGAGATCGGCGTAGAGCTTGTCGGCCGCAGCCACCACCTCAGGGGTATCACCGATGCGCACGATATGGACATCGGCCGGCGCGATTCCCTTGGGCCAGACCAGGCCCCGTTCATCGGCAAAATGCTCCACGATGACGCCCATGACGCGGGCGGGACCGATCCCGTAGGACCCCATGGTGACAAACTTCTCCTTGCCGTCTTCGTCGGTAAATTTCAGACCGAACGGTTCGCTCTTGCTGGTTCCGAAGCTGAAGATGTTCCCCACCTCAGAAGCCTTAACTTCCTCAAGATCCTCACGCTTAACACCAAGATTGTTAAGAACGTCATCCCGTAGCACTTCCTGGTTGATGGCGATGCGCTTAGACTTATCAACGTAAATAATATCCTCACCGGCCTCGGTCACGGTTTGGAATTCGTGCGAGAACTCCGCAAATGGACCGCCGGAAGCAAAAGTAAAGTATGTCGAATCACCCAGTCCGACCCGCTCGAAAATCCGCAGATAGGCCTCCTTGACGTCGTTATAAAAGCTATCGTGCTGCTCTTGGTCGCGGCAAAACGAGTACAAATCCTTCATGATGAATTCACGGGTCCGCATAATACCGCTTTTTGCGCGTATCTCATTACGTAACTTGTTTTGGAACTGGTACACGCCCACCGGAAGATCCTTGTAGCTGGAAATGAATTGCCGCATCATGTCCACCATCTGCTCTTCGTGGCTCCACGCCAGCCCGGCTTCCTTGCCGTTCTTGTACTTGGTCTTGAACCAAATATCCACCTTGTCGTCGTCCCAGCGGTCGGTGGTTTCCCACAACTCTTTGCGCTGCAGGCTCGACATCATGACTTCCTGATAGCCGAGGGCGTCCATTTCGTCCCGGATTATCTGAATGATTTTATTGAGGACGATACGGCCCAACGGCAACCACAGGTAAACGCCAGCCGCGTCCTTATGGATGTAGCCGGCTTTAATCAGTAGCTGGGCGTTCTTGGCGGTCTCGTCTTTTGGGGCGTCGCGTCGGGTCTTGGTGTACAGCTTGGAAAGTCTCATGGGTCGTATTTTACCGTACTGGGCGGATTTTCTCTAGCCAACCCGTACCAGCTTCATATCTCGAGGCACCGTCATTTACCGGTGATTGCAAGAAACGCCAGATAATTATTAAGCATATGAAAGAACATCCCCGGAAATATGCTCTTTAAGCGAACGTACAAAAAACAGAGCAGCAGCCCCAGAACAAAGGTATAGACGCTTATATTGAGCTGGAGATGAGCGAAGCCGAACAATAGGCTGGATATGATGGCGCCCCAGACCGTCCCCCACTTTTTGGCAAATGCGGGAAAGATAAAGCCCCTGAACACGGTTTCTTCGATAATTGGCGGTATTACGACGAGCGCTATGAGGGCAAGCGTTGGGTTGCTGATCGTTGAAGAGGTAAATTCATTGACTTGGGGCTGCTGGCTGTTAAATCCGGGAATAAGAAACGGCAGTATCCACAGCAAGGCATTGACCGCCACGGCAAAGGTTACAAAAATCCCCAGCAGATATAGCGCAGCTTCCCACAGGTTGAATCTTCGCCAGCCGACCGCTTTCCAGGTGAGGTGATAGCGCTTCAAATACCAGGCTTCCAGTCCCAGGGCTATAAGTGCGTTGATAATCGTCAGGCTGAAACTGGCGTAAATTTCCCCGGTCGATAGGGCCTGCAGGTACTTCTGAGCTTCCGCCAAATACACCGCCGCGACCCGCAGCAACGCCACCAAAATTAGGGTTGAACCCACCCAGGCTGACAGATATACCACCAGCGCCGAACCGATTCCCCACGGCACCCTCAAGTGAGACGGTAGAGGTCGCACGCTAGAAGTATTTCCTCACGTCGTAAACGGAGATCAGTATCATCAGCCCTATGAGCGCAATGAAGCCTATGGCATGGTACTTGGCCTCAGTTTCGGGCTTCCAATTGCGTTTGGTTACCCGCTGCATGACCGAGACAAAGAGGCGTCCTCCGTCCAGGGCCGGCAGAGGCAGGGCGTTAAAGGCAGCCAGCGCCACCGAAATGTTGGCCATGAACAACAGTACATAGGCCCAACCCAGCGAGGAGATGCTTTTAAGAATAAAGACTATACCCACCGGTCCCGAAGCCGCGGCGGCGGCGGCCGGTACACTGGGTGAAAATAGTCCAATAATGAGAGCTGGCAGCGCTATAAAGAGCTGCAAGACGCCAACTATGGTTGCCAGCAGCAGAGCCAACGTCACATAGGCCGCCGCTACTACAGCCTGAAGCGGGTCATAACGCAGTTTGTAAACCTGTTGCGAGACGACACCCAGGAACCCGCTCTTGGCACTGGCAGGACGCAACGTGAGCTTGATGTCCTTAATGTTATCGCCATGACGCACGGTAAGAGCGACCTCCTTCCCTGCATTGGCCTTGGTCAGGTCATGAAGCTGGACGTCGGTGGCAATAGTGGCGCCGTTAAATGCCAAGACGTAATCGCCGCGCTTGAGCCCCGCGCCTTCAGCGGGACTGTTCTTTTCGACTTCCGAAAGGATCAACTGCTTATTCTGAGCGTAGGTAGGCTTGAGGAACGACGGCTCGAACTGTTTGCCCAGACCGGGAATGCCGGTAACGCACAAGGCGTAAAAAATGACAAAAGCCGTGAGCAGGTTCATCCCGACGCCAGCCAATAAGATTTTGGCTTTCACTGATAACGATGAGGCTGCAAACGAGCCTTTGCTCATGTCGTTGGCGTCTTCGCCCTTGAGGCGGACAAAACCCCCAAGCGGTAAGAGATTAAATGAATACAGCACGCCCTTGTACTTGCGGCCGTAGAGCTTGGGGGGAAACCCAAAACCGAACTCCTCCACGTCAACGCCGTTGCGCCGTGCTACCACGAAGTGGCCGTACTCGTGAAGTAACACAAGCGAGGAGAACAGGAATAGGATGACGATGATAGTTAGCATAGATTCCATTCTAGCCGATATCACGGCCCACGGCTATTCGAACGTCGTCTGGCTTAAACCCCGAAACGGCGTTGGCGCTTGGAATAATCATTAAGGGCGGCGTCAAGATCGGCTTCGGTAAATTCCGGCCAGTGCTTGGCGACAAAATATAACTCAGCATAAGACGCCCGCCACAGCATGAAGCCACTGATGCGGTGTTCGCCTGAGGTTCTTATAATCAAATCGACCGGCGGGATTTCGGGGGCGTAGAGATGAGCATTGATATCGGCGGGCGTGACCTTGCCGGTATGGCCGTTGGCAATCAAGCTGGTCACGGCATCGGCAATTTCCTGCTCCCCGCCATAATTGAGGCAGACAGCCAGAGTGCCAGCGGTATTGTGCTGGGTCTGTTTCTCGGCAGTCTCAAGGGCCTCAACCAGGCGCGGCGACAGGCGCTCGCGTGAGCCAATGACCCGAAAACGAATGTTCTTCTTCCCGAGTTCGCTCAACTCGTCGGTGGCCAGACCGTAGAACAGCTCCATCAAGTAACCGACTTCTTCTTCGGCCCGGCTCCAATTCTCGGTGGAAAAGGAGTAAATAGTGAAAAATTTGACGCCGCGATCAAAGGCCTTCATTGCGATATCCTTGGCGACGTCCAAACCCTGCCGGTGTCCGCTGATGGTCATTTTGCCATGCAACTTCGCCCAGCGCCGATTACCGTCGGGAATAATACCCAGATGCCCGGGAACAATCAAATTATTGGCTGAGGTGTCCGTGGCTTAAACTTCCAGGATTTCTTTCGTCTTGGCGGTCTCAATCTCATCGATGCGCCTCTGGCAGGCATCAATCTTCTTGTTGAGCTCGGCCTCGGCGAACTTCACGTCGTCCTGAGTCGCGAGTTTGTCTTTCTCGAGTTTCTGAACCTCTTTGAGGACGTCGTGGCGGACGTTGCGGAGGGTGATGCGGCAATCTTCAATCTTAGTCCCCAGGCTCTTGGCGATTTCGCGACGACGCTCTTCGGTAAGTGTCGGAATGGACAAGCGGATTACGATGCCGTCGTTCATCGGGTTTAAGCCCAGCGTGGGCGACTCCTTGATGGCTTTCTCAATTGAGGTCATTGCACCCTTATCCCAGGGCGTAATGGCAATAGTGCGGGCGTCGGGGGTGTTAATGGAGGCAATAGCCTTGAGCGGTTGGGTCATGCCGTAATAATCAATCACCAGATTTTCGACGAGGGCTCCGGAGGCGCGTCCGGTCCGAATTGATTTCAATTCTTCCACCAGGTGGTCGATGGCTTTGTCCATTTTTGGCTGGGCGCTTTCGACAATAGGTCTAATCATATGCTCTTGTTCTCCCGTTTTTGGCGTTGATAAAGGTTTATATCCAGTCTACACCGCAAATAATGATGTGTAGTTGGTTGTTTTGACGATTCCCCTAGAGCTGGCCCAGTTCAAACCGCACGTAGCGACGAATAACGATGTTCTCGCCCAACTTAACAATGAGTTCCTTGGTGAGTTTGTCGATGGTAATGTCAGGATCCTTAATGAATCGCTGGTTGGTCAGGCAGACGCTTTCGTAGAACTTGGCGAGCTTGCCGTCGACGATCTTGTCGAGAATCTCGGCCGGCTTGTCTTCGACTTCTTTGGCGTATATGGAACGTTCGCGCTCGACGATCTCGGCCGGCACACTCTCCGGATTGAGGTACTCCGGGTTGGCGGCGGCCACGTGCATGGCGATGTCGCGGGCAAAGGTCTTGAAGTCGTCAGTCATGGCGACGAAGTCGGTCTCGCAGTTGATTTCAACCATAGTCGCGATGCGGCCACCGTGGACGTAGGCCTCGATGAGACCGGCGCGGGCCTCGCGGTCGCTCTTCTTGGCGGCCGAGGCGTCACCTTTTTCCCGCAGGTAGATAACGGCCTTGTCCATGTCGCCGTCGGAATTTTCGAGGGCCTCTTTAGCCTTCATCATGCCGGCGCCGGTCATATCACGGAGTTTTTTGATATCTTGGATTGTGTGAGCCATGAATGTTAGTCCTTTTCGATATTTAAGCGGCTGGCGCTTCTTCGTCGGCCTTTTTGGAGGCGTAAGCCTTGGCACCGTCGGCGGCGGCTTCGGCTATGTGATGAGTAATTATCTTAACGGCCTTGATAGCGTCGTCGTTGGCTGGGATCGGATAATCGATGTAGTCAGGGTTAGAATTGGTGTCGGCAAAAGCTATGACCGGAATGCCAAGCTTGCGGGCCTCGGCAATAGCCAGCTCCTCCTTGGGGGTATCAATTACAAAGACGGCGGCTGGCAACTGATCCATCTGCTTGATACCGCCGAAGATGCGCTCCAGGGCTGCGGCTTCATTAGTGAAGTCCAGGATTTCCTTTTTGTTGTACTTGGTAAGGAAATCTCCGCCTTCCAGGCCGGCGTCCAGCTTCTTGAGGCGGCTGATCTGCTGCTTGATGGTGCGGAAGTTGGTGAGCATGCCGCCGAGCCAGCGAACGCTGACGTAAGGCATTCCGGCGGCCAGCGCCTCATCCTTAACGATATCGGCGGCTTGGCGCTTAGTGCCGACAAACAGGACCTTCCCGCCACGGGCTGTAACGCTGCGGGCGAAATCGGCGGCCTCTTTGAGTCGGGGGGCCGTCTGGGTAAGGTCGATGATATGTACGCCGCCACGAGCTCCAAAGATAAACGGTTTCATCTTGGGATTCCAACGACGGGTCTGGTGGCCAAAATGCGCACCGGACTCCAATAATTCTTTCAGGCTTACGTCTGCCATGTAATAGTTCCTTTCACTTCATACGACCACCCGAGCGGGAGGATTACGGTCGTATTGATTCATTCATTGATAACTTGACCACTTTAACAGAAACATTGCCGCCTGCCAAGCATCTAAAGCGCCGTACTGCAGCGACCTTAGCTATCAGGGTTGACCCTCCAGAAGTTATCGGCTATGATTGTGCAGTTATGAAGCAAGCAATTCACCCCGAAGTATTTGAGACCGCCGTTCACTGTAATGGTTGCGACACCAAGTTTACTCTTCACACCACTGTGAAGACGATTGACGTCGAAATTTGTTCAAACTGCCACCCGTTCTACACGGGTAAGCAGAAACTTCTCGATACCGCCGGTCGGGTCGACCGCTTCAAGGCGCGCAAAGCCGCCGGTACCAAAGCCGCCGAAGTCAAAGCCGCCCTGCAGAATAAGAAAGACGCCAAGCTCGCCGAGATCCAAGACGAACTCCAGAGCGAGACCGTCGACGCCGCCCAGACCAAAGCTTAGCTTAAGTCATTTATAAGGAGCGTGCCCTGTTTTCAGGCCGCTCCTTTTGTAATCGCCCGCAATCAACAGTAGGATGATAGACATGGACCCAAGCGAAGTCAAAATCAGAGAAGAGTCCCAAGCCATCGCCGAGCAAATGCTCGATGCGAGTCTTTTTGGTACTAAAACAATGGTAACTCTAGCCAAACGACAGAGCGAACTCACGCCTCTGGTTGAGCTCTACGACAAGCGCGCCGCCCTGGAAGCGGACCAGCGCGAGTACGCCGCCGCTTTCGAAGGCAGCGACACCGAAATGAAAGAGCTGGCCCGCGAGGAATTGCCGGCCATCGAGGCCAGGCTCGCGGCCGTCAACGATGAGCTGCGGCTGGCACTAGTGCCCAAGGACCCGGCCGACACCAAGAACGCCATCGTTGAAATTCGGGCCGGCGCCGGCGGCGACGAAGCCAGCCTGTTTGCCGGCGAACTGTACCGCATGTACGCGCGCTTCTGCGAAGTCAGCCATTGGAAAATTGAACTGATCAGCGAAAGCCCGTCGGACGTCGGCGGCTACAAGGAAATTATCTTTGAGGTTAAAGGAGCCGACGTTTTTGGCTCCCTCAAATACGAATCCGGCGTCCACCGCGTGCAGCGCGTGCCGGAAACCGAAAGCGGCGGCCGCATCCACACCTCAACCGTCACCGTAGCCGTGCTGCCTGAGGCCGAGGAACACGATCTGGAAATCCGCGACCAGGACCTGCGCATCGACGTCTACCGCTCCGGCGGCCACGGCGGCCAGTCGGTTAACACCACCGACTCGGCGGTGCGCATCACCCACCTGCCTTCGGGACTGGTCGTGACCTGCCAGGATGAAAAGAGCCAGCTTAAGAACAAGATCAAGGCCATGGGCGTCTTGCGCTCACGACTGCTGGCCGCCAAGCGCGACGAAGAAGAGCAGGCCGGCCGCGACGCGCGCCTGAGTCAAATCGGTTCCGGCGACCGCTCGGAGAAGATCCGCACTTATAACTTCCCGCAGGACCGCGTCACCGACCACCGCATCGGATTCACGCGCCACGGGCTGCCCTCCTTCATGACCGGCGACATCGGCGGCATTATCGAAGCCCTGCGCGCCGAAGACCTGCGGCTCAAGCTGGAGCAAGCGGCCGCGTGACCATCGGCCAATGGTTAACCGCTTCATATAGTGCCCTCGAGCGGGTCGGCGTACCGTCCGGCCGGCTTGATGCTGAGCTGATTGTGGCGCATGTCACCAATCACAACCGTGCCTGGGTTCTGGCCCACACCGATGACGTATTCCCGGAAGCGGGGGCACGCCAGGCGCAAACGTTCCTCAACCGCCGCTTAGACCGCGAGCCGCTGGTCCATATAATTGGCAAGCGTGAATTTTATGGCCTTGATTTTGAGATTACCCCAGAGGTGCTAACGCCCCGCGTCGAAACCGAGCAAATGGTTGAATGGGCGGTCAAATACGCGCCGCAAAACTCCCGACTTATCGACATTGGAACCGGATCAGGTGCCATTGCCGTAGCTATTAAAAATACTCGGCCCGATCTCGACGTTACTGCAACCGAGGTGTCTGAAACCGCGTTGGAGGTAGCTCGGCGAAATGCCTCCGCTCATCAAGCTGACATGACGTTTGTTTTAAGCGACTTATGGCAGAGCATAGAAGGTCAATTCGATACCATTTGCACCAACCTCCCCTATCTCAAGGATGAGGCTAGGTCTGAGCTCATGGAAGAAGTAAAACGTGAACCAGACGTAGCGTTGTTTGGCGGCCAGGACGGACTGGATATTTATCGCCGTTTTCTGACAGCTATTCCAGAGCGGTTAATCGATGGCGGCTTCCTGTTCACCGAATGCGACCCGTGGCAACAACCGAATCTGATAACCGAGGCAGCAAAAGTTGGGCTTGAGGTGATTGAACAAGACTACTTTATATTGGGCTTACGCCGAAATATTTAATAAATCGCACTGGCGATGTACGGCAGTAATAGTGCGTACCTGTGCAACTAATTACTAGCCGTCGCCTCTTCGAGGGTTACAGCGACATTAATGGTCTTGCCATCACGGATGATGTTGAGATCCACCTTATCGCCGACCTTATGGTTTGATACCAAGGTTTGCAGACTATGGGTCCCATCGATCGTAGTACCTGCTACCTTCGCAATAATGTCTCCGTCCTTGAGACCGGCTTTTTCGGCCGGGCTCCCCGGAACAACAGCTGAGCCCGAAGAATCACTCTGCAGCCAGGCGCCGCTGTTGACGCTCAAGTTATTACTTGTGGCGACGTCTTTGGTCAGTGCGACGAACCGAACGCCGAGATAAGGTCGGACAATTTTCCCCTGTGATTTGACGCTGGAGATGTCATTTTTAATATCGTTGATCGGTATGGCAAAGCCGATATTCTGCGCGTTTTGGCTGGCGACGGCCGTGTTCATGCCAATGACCTGGCCGGCCAAATTCACCAAGGGACCGCCCGAGTTGCCGGAGTTAATGGCGGCGTCGGTCTGAAAGACGTTTTGAAGCACCTCGGATGCGGTGCCGGTTTCGTCCCCCGCCGCTATCTCCCTGGAAACTCCTGAAATAATCCCTTCGGTGACCGAGTTCTGGAACTGCCCGAGAGCATTACCGATGGCAACCACTTTTTGACCGACTTTCACGTTGCTCGAATCGCCGAGTTGGGCCGCCGGCAGACCGGAAGCCTTGATGCGGATAAATGCTATGTCATTAACCGGATCGCGTGAGATTACTTGCCCGTCGGTATACTGCTTACCGTTTGAATCGACCACGGTGACCGTAGACGTCCCGGCCGGCACCACGTGCTTGTTGGTTAGAATTAATCCATCGGCAGTCACGATTATGCCTGTTCCCGCACCTTCCACCTGTTGCGTCCTCCCGAAGAAACCTTGGGCCAGTTGTTTTGTGGTAATGGATACGACGCTCGGAGATACCTTGGCGGCAACGTCAATGACGCTGGAGGTCTCATTAACCACCAACTGCTGTTTAGCGGTGGGTACGGCGCTGGCAAAATACTTGATAAAACTGTAGGAACCGAGACTTCCCCCGACAAGACCGGCAGCAAGTCCGATAGCGATTACCCGGGACGTTAAGCCGGAGATACGTCTAGGCCTGGGAATATTTTCGAGCAACATAATTATCCTCATTTATGGGCGCTTAATTACCTTAATTCTATGGTAGCACCCTGAGGGTCAGCTGAAAGCTAAAGCGAGCCCCGCCATTTTGTCCCGGCAATAACGATCGCTAGAATAATCAGGACAATAAATAAATATTCACTCAGACGCGTCCGGCTGAGCTTGTTCTGGCGTTGCGCCATGTAGATGCCGCCAAAACAGTACGCCAGTGCTGACAACACGAGCGTAGGCTGTGGCACGATTACGTACCCACCGACCGTAACGTAGCTGACAAGCCAAGTCGTAAATACCCAGCTGCACTCCGCCGCCACCAGCGCCCAAACCGATGCCATAAGCATGGTGCTCCGCTCCCCTCGACCACGCAACAGCGCGTGAGCCAGGCCAAAGCAGCCAAGCCAAACCGCAGTAATCGTCAACGCGGGCGATGGCCCGGCGATGGCCGCGGACAAAAATACCGCCTCAAAGAACGCAATTTGAACTAAGAATATACTGATTAAGCCACTATCGCCGGCTTTCGAGACACCGTCGAAGAAGAACCGCCAGGTGACGTAGGCTCCGGCCAGGGCCAATTGGGAAGCGGCCTTAGGTAACAGCGAGATACTCAGCGCGATGCTTCCCGCCATCATGAGAGCCGGAAACCGCTCAATCAGACGATTCTGAATGGTGTCCTTTGACTCCGCCAGGACAATCTCGGCAGCTACCACTAGGATAAGGGCCACCCACCAGTATCCCTTCTGGCTGGGCCACCAAATTAACAGACCTAGAAGCACCGGCAGTAGAAGCCGTTGCGGTACCCCCTCCAACTGCTTAGTTAAGCGGTGTCGGGCTGCTTTGAGTTGTCGACTGGTAATTTGAGCCAAGGATAATCCTAATCTCTGGTGACGCCGCAGCCGCGGGCGATCCTGACACACTGGCGCTTGATGTTATCGTCGGTGACGTCGAGACCACCGGCGGCAAGTTGGTTTTAATCGCCTTCACGCCGAATCGCTTCTCCAGATAGTTGATAGTATACGGCTTTTTGCCATTTGTGTAGTCATAAATGACGGTTTGAGCGGTAATGGTCGGAGCGTTTGCCGGAAGCATGACATTATAGTGCGCCGACTTCAGACTTTGCGTGATTCGCGATGCCAATCCGATAATACCCGAACCATTCTGGATTTCCAGCCGTGCGTTCTCGTCAGTGATGTAGTGGTCGACGAAAATATTCTTAACGAAATCCTGGATATCGGAATAGTCGAAGTAATTCGCTTGCGCTGCGCCGGCTTTCGGTACGTATATATAGCCGGCAGCGGGGATAATATTGACTCCGCCCACCAGAAAGCTGTCTGGTGCGTCGTCCAACACCTTGTTGACGATCTTGGCCGGATTGACGTCTTTGGCCATAGCTGCAAGTTTCTTAAGCTCGCCGAACTGCAAGTCGGTCTTAACGTGCTCGCCGATGGCGTTGATGAGAGCGTTCAGTTTGATAGGATTCGTCAGCGTGCCCGCCGAGAGGGCTTTCTGCCGCAGCGCCGCGATAACCTCCTGCTGACGGGCGGCACGACCGTAGTCGTTGCCACAGTTGCCGATTCCCGCCTCATCATGTCGGCAGCGGGCATAGCGCAGGGCCTGGATGCCGCTCATATGGATGTGGCCCGCCGGCTGCACGTAAGGACAATACTTATTGCCGGTTTCACAAGGGTAGGACCTATCGAACAAAGCCTGCTTGACGTCGATATCTACGCCTCCCACCGCGTCAACCGCCTGTTTGAAGCCGGAGAAGTCCACGACTACGTAATAATGGATTGGCACGCCGATGACGTTTTCCACGACCTTAGCTGCCACGTTCGGGCCGCCCAGCGCATTGGCCGAGTTGATTTTGCCGGATTGGGACTTGTTCTTGACCGATGCCGGAATTTTGACATACAAATCACGCGGCACGCTCAGCATCGCCACGTCCTTGGTTTTGGGATCGATACTCCAGACCATCATGGTATCGGACAGGTCCGGTCCGTCGTGGCCGGCCCCGCCAACACCCAAAACCAAAATATTGACCCGGCCGTCCCCCTCACCTTTAAGTTTGGTGGGATCGATGGCTCCTGCCAGAGCCGGCGCTCCTGATCCGGCCTGGCCGATAATTCGGTGAGCCGCCTGGACCGCCTTGTAACCGAACCATCCCACGACGACGACAATTATTAGCACCGGAATGAAGAGCAGTTTCTTTTTGAAACCATGGCGTTTGGACTTGCGATAAACATAAACTGGTTCGATCGGGTCAATTTTCAGGTCGGTAACAGGCCGCGGGACGAAACCCTGCAACCTGGGTTCATCAGGAGTACCGGTATCAACCGGCGGGCTGGCTATCCTGCGTACGGGTCCGTCAAGTTGTCGCCGTCCTGGCGTGGAATCTTTACTCATTGATATTAAGTATAACCAGTATCTCCCGGGCGGTAAACGCCAAAAGTTAACCGAACGGTTGCGGGAGCTTAGGCGTTAAGGGTATACTCGGAAACATATGGAACCGCAAAATCGCCCGCAAAATCCTTTCCGCCCGGAGCCTTCCACCCCGGCTCCCCCTCCCGTCGCGGATAAGCCTCAAACCCCAGTGCTCGGCGATATATTACGCGTCGACGACCCTTCCGAAGCCGACGCCGATTTTCAAACACCCCCAGGGCCGCTCCAAACGGTCGCCAACGGTTTCAAGGCAGTGGTATTTGCGCTGCTGAGCTGGGTCATCTTCCCGATTGCCATTGTCTTGCTGCTCCACAACTTTGTTTTCCAGGCCTACCATGTTCTAGGCAGCAGCATGGTGCCGACGCTCCATGAAACCGATTACCTCATCGTATCGAAATTGGGTGACACGGCGGCGATGGTAGAGGGCGTATTTGGCAAGCACGTCGACTATATTCCGTCCCGTGGCCAAATCATTGTATTCCACTACCCGCAGGACCCGACGAAAGTATTCGTGAAACGAGTAGTGGGACTGCCCGGCGACCACGTCATCATCAAAGACGGTACGGTTACAGTGTTCAACCCTGCCAACCCCAATGGTTTCAATCCCGATACCAAATACGAACTTAGCAGCACCACCACCCTCATAGATACCGATGAGACCGTACAACCCGGCAATGTCTTTGTCCTCGGCGATAACCGGACACCAGGGGGATCCTTTGACTCTCGCGAATGGGGCCAGCTTCCGTCCAGCTATATCATCGGCGATGCGGTTTTGCGATTGCTGCCGCTAAAAGACACCAAGGTATTCTAGGCACCCGCCGAAGCTGATTATGGCCGATACGCCACCACCATCACCAGATCATAAATCGCCGCTCAGCCGCTTCGCAAAAGGGTTAACGATTGCTGGGCGGGGTTTGCTAAGCTGGGTTATCCTCCCGCTCGTGATGGTCCTGGTACTGCATACTTTTGTTTTCCAGGCTTACCACGTTGAGGGCACTAGCATGCTGCAAACGTTGCAGAATCGCGATTATCTCATAGTCTCAAAGCTAGATGACACCATCGCGCAAGTTCGTCACGCGGTTAACAAAAACGCCGATTACCTGCCGGCGCGTGGCCAGATTATCGTGTTCCATTACCCCGTTGATCCCGCGGAAATCTTTGTCAAACGAGTCATCGCCCTCCCGGGAGACCGCGTGGTCGTTCGAAACGGGACTGTGACGGTATATAACGACGCCCGACCCGCCGGCTACAACCCGGATGTCGCTTATGAACCTTCAGGTACCCAAACTTTGGAAGACACCGATATTACCGTGACACCCGGCCACGTCTTTGTCATGGGCGATAACCGCACTCCGGGCGGTTCCTTTGACTCCCGTGCTTGGGGCCAGCTCCCATCGGAGAATATCATCGGCAACGCCATTATGCGTCTGTTACCGGTTGCGCAGTCAAAGCTTTTTTAGAGCGCTACGCCGCTGGGTTTGATCGCTTGGTAAATACGGTCCAATTCCTCGTCGGAATAATACTCGATGACCAACTTGCCGCCCTTGGCCGATGTCGTTTGGGTCACTTTGGTGCCCAGGTAATCGCCCAGGGACCGAGTTAAATCATTGGTTGAGGCAATGCGGGCGGCGGCTTTCTCATGGGTGCCGGAAGCGCCCTTAAAAGCGCGCGCGTACTCTTCGCTCTGGCGAACAGTCCAATGGTTTTTTTGCATCAGGTCCAGCAACATGGCCTGTTTATCGGGCTCAAGCACGCTCAGGATGACCCGCCCATGACCTTCGGTTATGCGCCCTTCCACGATGGCCCGTTTGGCCTCAAGCGGCAGGTTGAGTAAGCGCATCGTATTGGAAACGGTGGAAATATCGCGACCCACCCGGCCTCCGATGTCGGCCAGATTCAGATTGAACTGGTCCATGAGCTTACGGTAGGCTGTGGCGGTTTCAATGGGGTTGAGTTCAGCGCGCTGCAGGTTCTCAATTAGGGCGAGCTCCAGCTTCTGCTGTTCGTCGAAACTGCGGACGATAACCGGAACGGCATCAAATCCCGCCAGCTTGGCGGCACGCAAACGTCGCTCGCCGGCAATCAGTTCATACCTCTGCCCGACCAGTGTGACGATTAGCGGCTGCAGTATCCCGTGAACCCGGATACTTGCCGCCAAGGCCTCAAGTTCCGCCGCGTCAAAGTTAGTGCGCGGTTGATGCGGGTTCGGGTCGACCAGCTCCGGCGATACCTCGCGAAGGGTATCTAATACCCGAGACTTGCCATCGGCACCGCCCGTGGCCGTTATATCGAACTCCTCTTCAACCAGCTGCGTTGGGATAAGTGAATCAAATCCTCTGCCCAGTCCTCGTTTGTTGTTTGCCATTACTCTTGCCCTCTTACGTTACGAATGATTGCTGCGTCAATGCTCATGACTTGCCCGCCGGCTGTTTAGACCGTTTTACCACCTCTTTGGCAAAATCCTTGTACGCCTTGGCTCCCTTGCTCCACTTATCATAATGCATAATGGATTTTCCGAAACTCGGCGCTTCCGCCAGCCGGACATTACGCGGAATCACGGTATCAAAAACCTTATCGGGGAAATGACGCTTGATTTCGCTGTGAACCTGAGTACTCAGGCTGGTCCGGCCGTTATGCATGGTTACAAGCACACCCATCAGACCAAGCTTGGGATTAAGGCCTTTGCGCACTCGCTGCACCGTCTGCACCAACTGGCCCAAACCCTCGAGAGCGTAAAATTCGGCCTGGACCGGAATAATCAGGTCGTTGGCGGCCACCAGGCCGTTTATGGTCAGGATCCCCAATGACGGCGGACAATCGATAATAATGTAATCGTAAGATAAATCCTTGATTGCCTCACGCAGTTTGAATTCACGTTTGGCGTGAGCCACCAGCTCAACTTCGGCGGCGGCCAATACCGGCGAGGCCGGCAACACGCTCAGACCTTTGATAGCCGTCTCCTGCACCACGGCCAGGGCTGGCATCTTTTCCACGAGCACGTCATACAAATCACCTGCCAGCTTGTCTTTGGCAATGCCAAGGCCACTCGAGGTATTGCCCTGAGGATCGAGATCGACAATCAGTACCGATTTCTTCCCGTCAGCTAAATAGGCCCCCAGATTGATGGTGGTGGTGGTCTTTCCGACGCCGCCTTTTTGGTTCGCAATGGCTATAATGTGTGCCATAGAGCGTAAACATACCTCGCTTCTTAATCCATTATAGCAAATATTGCTTGTGGTTGGGCATTTTTGATTTAGTTATTGGTAAAGATCTTGCCTAAGCATGGAGTTCGCGTTGCCGATTTTGTCTGAGTCCAACGCGCTCGCCGATCCAAAAAAACAAGACCATTAATAACGCTAAAATGTAGAGCGGCCAAGCAGACAGGAGATTACCTGAAAGTGCCCCCAAACCGCTCCCATTAGTTGTACCGGCGGCGGCGACCGGCCCGTTTACGATGGTCACCAGCTGCAGGAAAGCCGCGTTGCTCGCACCATCGGTTACGCGCACGATCACGCGGTAGTTGCCTGGTCGTTCATACGAGTGGCTGGTTACGATAGTCCCCTCCACCCCCTGGCTGATCAGGCTGGTCGTACCATCGCCCCAATCCCAGGAAACGGCATATGGCCCGACGCCACCGACAATCGTGACGCTGCGCGACAGGTCCTGGCCGGGCGAAACGGCATACACCGTGGCATCGGCCTGCAAGAACAGCTGCCGCCCGACGCTCCCGCCAGGAACACCAAAACTTGGCGCGGCGTAAAACACCGAGACCGGAACGGAGTCGGGGCCATATTGGCCAAGAGCATCGGACACTTTGGCAACCAGTTGGTTCTGGCCGTCAAATAAGTCGATATCAAGCTTATAGGTGCCGTTAGCCGAGCAATCGGTCGCACCGGCAAAGGCTCCGTTCTTGGTAATAAGGACGAAGGTGTTCGCCGGACAGTTACCTGAAACACTCAGCGGTATGGTGGTTGTCCGGGTTCCGTTGGCCGGACTGATGATGGTGGCGGCCTGTGACGGAGCCGGCCCCCTCACGGCCCCGGTCAGGCCAACTGATCCGCTCTGGGGGTTCACGGGCGGCACGGCGGCCAGTGTCGCTATACTGGAGCCAACAAGCAACACTCCGGTAAGGAGTAATGCGAACATCAACCCGGCATATGACGTATGGCTATGATGCCGGAGTCTCCCCGAATGATGATGCGCTATAAGTTGCCAGAGACCGTATTTCATGTTTCTAGTGTAGCATAAGTGCTTTATCTACGACGGGCCTGAGCAATGATGTGCTGGTTATATTTTTTGAGCGAGAACCTTAGGGCAAAGAACAGTATCACCAGTACTACGATTACATCCAGAATCAATACCCATGGAATCACCCAAAAACTGGTCGTGGCATCAATCTTCTTCTGTCCGCCCAGGTATGTCAGGCTAAGCTTGGCGTTGTAATGGCCGAACAGGTTCTTTTTGGCGAGCGTTTGCTCAAAACGCCTGATACTGTCTGGGAGGACGTTGCCACCCTTGTCATTCACGGCGACGGTTGCCACGTTATTGCCGAAGGTATCTGTAACAGTGATACCGCCAGTAGCTTTTTCATGGACGGTACCGTTATTACGCAGGCGCACCAGGAATCCCACCGGGCCCGTTTCGAAGAAGCGGGATTTGGACTTGAAGGCGCCCTTGGCATCTACGGCACCTGTGCTTAATTCAGCTAGACTCAGATCGTCTTTCACTGCACCCGAAATCTTAAGTAGGACCAACGTACCGACACTTGCCGAAAGAGATACTCCAGTGCCTGCCAAATCCGGCGGAACTGCGGTGAACCGAATAACACCAAAGTGCCCCCCCGGCTCGGCGTTCTTGGGGATGATAATGTTTACTACCGCAGTTTTAAGCTCCTGAGGTGCTAGATTAAGATCAGGAACGCTCGGTATCCAGTATTTGAGAGAGTAGCGCGTTGCGCCCTGCTCATCCAATAACAATTTTGGCTGTCCGTCTTCGGCGGTGCCAGCCCCAAAGTCATCGGCCCGACCTTTGGCGATGAGCGGACCCGAGGATACGTCTCGAACTCGAATCGTAGCGGTGACAGTCTGGCCTGGATCGGCGCTCAGCTCAATGACCGGGGGCGATATCTCAAGACCCTGACCCGAATTGGTGGCCTTTGGCGTGGCGGTCGGAACAGGCGTAGCAGCAAGAGCCAGCGACGACGAAACCACGACTAACGCCGCGACAACCGTTATTCCTCTAGTAAACCACTTTTGCATTAAAGTAATAATAGCATAAGGGCGTTAGTATACAACCTGCGTCTTGGTTTTTTTAGAGGATTGCACAATGTTAAAATGTCCCGAAGACTCTAAAAATTTGCGGTACAAATATATGTCATAGTTGACGTATAAACACCAGCCGCCTGTATCCCACCGATATTCACAATATAACTGGAAGTATACGTATTAGCATTGGTTGGCATTGCGGCTGTAGCTACCGAATCACCCGTATTGAATCGGTATTGGTTCTGAGCGCCATAAGTGCCTGTAAACGTGCCGGTACCGGCTCCGGTTGGGTCAGCCCCAACAGCCGGTGTGAAGTTAGCTCGCAGATTCAAACCAAACTGCCCCGTTCCCACGGTTGATATAGTTTGAGCGGCCAGCGCCGGGATTGTGTTCACCCCCGACGCCAGCGTTGTTCCGTTCACCGTAACGCTATACCCCCCGGTCGCATTTGTTGAGGCCTGCATCACGCTGGAACCGGTGCGGGTAGATTGTGGCGAAAAATCACCAAAGTCGATATTTGATCCGGTCATGGAACTGCAATCAGTGGTTATAGTGATGCCAACGCAGAAGATTAGAATTTCCGGCGTGACCCCTGTGAGTTGGACTTCCTGTGCGGTACTTACCGCCACCGTTCCAGCATCGACTACACTGGTTGCGCCATCGGTACCGATATATGTAGTGACCCGAATAAAAAACGTTGTATTTGCGCTAGACGGATTTACGATGCTACTCAAATTAAGCGTAACCAACGTGCCAACGTTCACATTCGGTACTGCCCCATTGCTAATAAACGGCGCCCCGTTGACCACGTTATTAATACTAAAGCCGGCTATCCCGATCTGTCCGGTGAGGCTTGCGCTAGTGGTTACAAGGCCGGCGGGAGTAGTACACGCGCCGGCGGCGGTCGTACAGTATTTCAAACCAATGGACCCAATGTTCGATGTGGTCGCCGTCATGACAGCCACCGTATTAGTGGTTGTTACGCCGGCTTGGCTTGAACCCAGCTGTACCGACCGGGGGATGAGGGCGGCAGCATTCGCCGTAAACGGCAACAAAGCCACGATTACAGCTATGGCCGTACTGCGGCGCGTCGTCATTAGAAGGTCGCCGTACAAATGTAGGTCATGGTAGCGGTATAGACTCCGGCCGCCTGATCGGGGCTCACGTTGACGATGTATGAGTTCGTGAAGAGATTATCGTTGACCGGGCCACCCGCGTTAGCCAAAGTATCACCTGAGAAGTAGCGGAAATTATCGACGACATTATACCCGCCTACGACTACTCCTGTGCCCAAACCACTCACGTTCGCTCCGACAGGTGGTGTTGAGTTAGCTCTAAGATTCGTTCCGAACTGGCTTGTCCCAACGGCCGACGCCGAGGCCGTACCGTTCTGAGACTGCTGCCCCATGGATGTAATAGTATTGGCCCCGGAACTGAGAGTACTTCCAGCCAGCGCGATAGTGTATCCGAATGAGGCGTTAGTACTGGCACTCATCACACTGGTACCCGTGTTGGTAAGAGCCGGACTGAAAATTCCAAGACTCACGGCACTACCGGTAATATTGGCACAACTGGTGCCACTGGTTCCGACGCAGAAGATCAGTGATTCAGGCATGATTCCTGAAACGGTGATATCACTTGTGGTAACAAAGTCGACGACTCCGCCATCTATAGGGGAACCGGTGGTGTCGATGCTCGCGTAGGTGTTAACCCGGACCCAATATTCGACGTTCACCCCTGACGGGTTGGTTACACCGGAGAACTGATATGTGACTTGCGTTGTCGCCGGAATACTGGCGGAACCGCGTGAAATGTACGGCGTGCCGTTATTAGTGTTGACTACACTGAAGCCTGTAGCACCCGTCTGGTTTATTAGCGACGCGACGGTGGTAACGAGGCCCGCGGGGGTGGTGCAGGCACCGAGGGGTGTGGTGCAATATTTGAACTCAATGGATCCAACATTTGCAGTGCTCGGTACGGTGAGGCCGAAAGTATGGGTCGTTATAGCTCCCGGGGCAGAGGAACCTAACGTAATACTCCGATCGGTTACCTCTGTTGCCATGGCCGCAAGCGGTAGTATGGATACCGCAGTTGCGACAAGAATGGCTTTTAAAATGAGTCGGTTTATTTTCACGATTGGCTTCAGTCGTTAATGGTTACTAGAATAACGAGAGAGAGTCTTAGAAAGTGGCGGTAGCGACGTAGGTGAAGACTGTCGAGAAGGCGCCAGGCTTGGTCGTGCTGCCAGCTTGACCGGCGTATGACACGACGTACTTGTTTATGAGGGTAGGCCCGGCCGCTGAAGCCACGGCCGATGCTGCCGAGGGTACAAAAGCGAATTGGTTTGCGGTGTTGTAGTTGGCATCCACGGCGCCTGAACCGGCACCAGAGACTGCGGAAGAACCGGTAATTGACGGCGTCGCGTTGGCAGCCAGGTTGATACCGAAGGCGGCGGTTCCGACTGCCGGTAAGGCGGCTTTGACAGCACCGTTGGACGCAATGGTGTCGCTAGAAGACGAGAAGTTCGCGGCAAAGTAGGTAACGGAGTACCCACTGGTGCCGTTGGTAGCCGCGTACATGACGGATACTCCACCCGATGGTGATGTCGATAGGATGTTGTCGGTACCAGTGCCGACGCTAACGGTGCTGCCAGTGATATCACCACAGCTCGTTGAAGCAACGTTGGTGCCAGTGCAGAAGGTCAGACTTTCCTGAACGTTGGCTGAAACAGTTAATGATTGGGTAGTAGACAGTGCCATGGCACCAAAGTCGGTATTAGTTCCACCACCGGCTGTAGCTGTGTAGGTTGAAACGCGGAGATAGAATGGCGAGTTGATCGCCGTTGGGTTCGTAATGGTGGTCAAGGTTACAACCAGGGTTGGGTTAGCGGTCTGAACATCGTTTGTGGACTTGTTAACCAGGGCGGAATTAGCGGTTCTGGTACCTATAGTCCAGGTACCCGTTCCAACTGCACCGGTAACGCCAGTTAAAGCGGCAGCAGACATGCTAACGCCGGAGGAGCTACCAGTGTTGACACACGAGGCAGTTTGAAGCGGCGAGTCGCATAGTTCAACTTTTAAGGAACCCAGCGTTTGGCCGGCGGTTCCCATAGTGAATGTGGTGACGTAAGTTGTCACTGCGGCAGCTGCCGAACTAGTAAGCACGGTCTTACGAGCAGTCAATTGGCCGGCTGCACTAGCAGCGCCTGGAAGCAATGCCATCGATGCCATAGCAACAACGGAAGCCCATACGGCCAGTTTCCGACGCAAGTCCTTTAATTTAATTGATACGTTTTTCATGGTTAATTCAATTCCCTTTTATGACCATACTAATGCATGAATATTAGCATAAGAATAATTACCAGGTCAACCCGCTTATGTTAGTGACATTAATTAGTATGTACCGGTACAAATGAGCGTCATGGGACCCGAGTATTTGCCACCTGGAGTCGTGGTACTCATGTTGGCCATAAACGACATCGTGTAGTTGGTTATGCCAGAGGATTTTGGTGCCGAGGCGATGGTTTCGCCGGGAACGTATCGATACAAATTAGTTTGAGCATAGGCCGTGCCGGCGCCGGTACCGGCGCGCCCAAAACCAAATGTGGTGGAACCGCTGACGTCCTGAACCGGGTTAGCTCCTACCGACACCGGGCTCGTGTTGGCAACCAGGTTAATTCCAAATTGTTCCACCCCGTTAGCACTGGCAGTATCGGTTGCAAGGGCAGACAGCGGATGCCCGCTATTACTAGGCGGACTTCCCACCATAGAAACGACGTACCCGTACGACGTGTAATTGAGGACACTGAAGGTAGCCGTGGCCGTAGACGCCACAGACGTGGACAGAACGCCTAAATCGGCGGAAGCCGTGTTAACGGTAAAACTCAACCGCGGATCGTTGGTGGTGTCATAACCGCTGTTGGCCTGAAAGTTGGCCGAGCCGGAATTACCTACGCCGGTATCTCCCAAGGTTGAGCCTTGAGTCTTATAGCTGGTGGAGATGCCCTGGCTGTCCCCGCCCGGTCCAATATAGCTCTCGTTGATACTGTAGTTAGTCGACCTGAATGACGGGTCGCCCGGGGTCACGGCCAGGGCCGCGGTGGGCCAGCCAATTATGCCGGCCAGGGCGTATACTCCTACAATTCGCAATCGTCTCATGTTATCTATAATGGCCTATACCAATGATATTTTCAAACCGCTTAGGCTAATTAACGATTGTAGAGTTGGATTGTAGGAGCATAAGCGCTATATTGATAGATAAGAGAATTTACCCAAATGCCCCCTACCACACTGCCAACCCCCACAAACCCGCCGCCCCGTAAGGAGGGGCGTTCATGGTCGCGCATGATCAGGCGGGCCAACAATATTTCAACCGTTGTCGCGCTGCTCATCTGCGTGTTATTCGTCGGGGCTGTGGTGGGATACTTTTATTCGCTGAGTACCAAGAAAACGGCTGTTCCCGCTAAAACCCAGGTCCAGACCTTGAGTCAGGAAGATATCCAAAAGCTTACCGACGTCAGCACCAGCCTGGGTAACTCCAACCAGACCCTTAATATTGGCGCCAATTCCCTGTTCCGCGGGAAATTGGACGTCGCCGGCGACCTTAGTGTGGGCGGCCATTTCAATGCCAACGGGCCAGTAACCTTGAGTGAGCTTAATATCAGCGGCACCACCGCACTTTCCGGACTGAGCGTGGGGTCCAATCTAACGGTATCAGGAACAACCACCCTGCTTAAAGGACTGACAGTTTCTCAGTTACTGTCAGTGAATGGCGGCCTCAATGTGAGCGGAGCAGCCAGCGTCAACACGCTGAACACGCAATCCATTTCCACGCAAACTATTTCCATTGCCGGGCCTCTGACCATCGGACATCTGCGCACCCAAGGCGCAACCCCGGGAATCACGGCCGGAAGCGCCATTGGCGGCGGCGGAACGGTTAACATCAGCGGTAACGACACTGCGGGTACCGTTAACGTTAACACCGGCAGCGGCACGGCAGCCGGAATCTTGGCCTCGGTTACCTTCCGCGCGGGCTTCACCGGTGGCGTCCATGTTCTGCTGTCGCCGCTTACCGGGGCAAGCGCCGCAACTCCTGTCTACGTAAACCGCACTTCCTCCGGATTCCAGATACGTACCGATTCTCCCCCTCCGGCCGGCTCAGTGCTCGCTTTCGACTACTTCGTAACCCAATAGCCTCGGATAACAAACTGTCGTCCGCAAAGTACTGTCTACGGGGCCGTGTCCAAGACACAGCCTGTGGCCGGGGTGTCGGAGCAGCTAGTATCGTTGAAGCTGGCACCGTGTCGTAGCCGTCGGCCGGGGTTGGCATGGTAGTACAGGATAAAATTGTTGATTGACGTCTGGGTCCCTGATGTTGGCACATCCGGGAAGGAACTGGACGCGGAGTCATCCAGAAGTAATTCTAGGAAATAGTTGTAGGCCACGCCGACGTTAGTTCCGCTGGTATCCAGTGCCAGGACTGAGTAGTTGGTATTAAACACCACCGGATTGATGATTTGAGCTAAACCCAGCACCGGGTCGGCCTGGCTAGCGGTCTGGAAAGAGAGTTGAACCGCCGAGTTGTAACTTGATAGTGTACCATTCATGACCACCTGTGAGGGGGCAGTGTCGGCACCGGTACTAAATAGCCTGGCATAACGGCCGATACGCGCGGATGCCTGCTGTCCGGTATATTCAATCGTCTGGTTCATAGTGGTGCAGTCCCCGCCCGTCCCGAGCGTGGTACAGCCACCCAGAACGTAGACGAAACCGGCGTTGGTAACGGCCGATCCTCGCGAGTGGTTGGCGGCCATCTTGGCGTTACTGTTGGCAGACTGCCCCAGAGTGCCGTTGGCACTCACCGCAAAATAAGTAATGTCGCTGGTGTCGCGCGCCGTTCCCATCATATATATGTATCCGTTTGAGCCGACCACCGGAATGTCGATGATACCGCTTTCAATGGCATTGGTGTAATTCCAAGTCCCAATGGTGCCGTTGGAGTTAATTGGAGCGTATTGCACGTCACGCAGGGTTGTCGTTCCGGACACCCCTCCGGCAATATAGAGGGTACCGTTATATGCGAATAGAGAGGCACTACGCCGTATGGTAGTGAATGAAGTACCTGTGCACCAAGTAGTACCGCAGCCAGAGTTGGCCGCCAGGTTTCCGGCCGTGGTAATTTGAGCGTAATAAATGTCACTCAGTTGGGCGGTTCCGTTATAACCCGACCCTACGTAAATATAAGATCCATACAATGTGGCATCACCGTCATATCGGGCCGCTCCGCCGGGCATATCATTGGCAGCTACCGTCTGCCAGGCGCCCAGAGTGCCATTTGCTGCCTGTTGGGTGTAAATTACGCTTGAAAGTGCCGTAGCACCACTGCTGCCAGCAATCACATAGATCCGGTTATTATAAGCCACCACTGAGCCGCTGTACCGGGCTGACGGAAGCGCAGTCGCGGCAACCCAGGTGCCCAGCGAGCCGTCAGCATTGATTGGTGCGGCCCACACGGTGGTTAGAGTATTGGTGCAAGTGCCGTTACCATTGCCGAACGCGGCGCATCCGCCCATTACATAAACGAAGCCGTTATACGCCACGCTCATGAAGTCGACGCGAGCCGTAGTATAATTTGAGCCGCTTGTCGTCCAGGTCGCCGTCTGGCCGTTACCGCCGTTGTTAGTCTGTAAAATATCAGTTACGTTTGAGAAACCGGTGCAGTTGGCGGTCGTGCATCCACCCACCAGATATAAGACACCACGGTATGACGTGCCTGTCCCCCAGCGGGCAGTCGATAGCGTCGATCCTGATGTTGTGAAAGTGCCAGGTGCACCTGTCGTCGGATCCAGGGTAGAGTACTGTACATCGCTCCTAACCGCCGACCCGGTATAGCCTCCGTATACATATAACACGGCGTTGGTAGCAACCATCGTCAGGAATCTGCGGGTTTGCGTAAACGTGTTTCCGGCGGTTGCAAAAGTACTCGTAATGTCGCCGGCATTACCCATTTTCGCATATTGGATATCGTTCAAATACGCACTGCCCGTATACCCTCCGCCAATGTAGAGATAGCCATGCCAAACCGCGGAGGCCTGGCTGTTACGTCCCGTGGCAAAGGTATTGGTGGTGGTGGCAAAAGTCCCGAAGGAACCATCAGCGTTGAGTGTGGCGTAATATATAGTAGTGCGGTAGGTCGCGGTAGTCGAGGTCGTGCCACCGATAACATAGATGTAGCCGTTGTAGGTTTCGCAGGAATGATACCAGGAGTTGACCGGCAGCGATCCTCCCGTACCAGTTGTCCAGCTGCTTACTGCGCCACTCGCTCCAATTACCCCAACCACGGTGTCGCTTACCGTTTCCAGGTTGTTGTTACCATTGTGCAGTTGCCCTCCCCCGACGATGTATAGCCGCCCGTTATACCCGACCATGCATGAGGCCATCCGACCAGGCTGGTCGTTAGCGGTCGAGGGCAAGGTTCCGGTCGCGGTCCAAGTGCCAATTGTTCCATCAGCCGCTACGGAAGCGTAATAGGTATCACTGAGAACGGCAGAGCAAGTGTTTACCGCGCAACCACCGGCGACGTACATATACCCGTCGTAAACCGTTGTCAGCTGAGAGTGGCGGGCCGTCGTAAAGGTGCTTCCGGATGCCGCTGCTGATGCCATGTTGCCAGCAGCCGCCAGGGAGGAGTATTGGACGCTGCCCAAAGCATTAGCATCGCTGGTACCGCAAGCCGGACCGGCCGTTTCGGCAGAGCAGCCGCCCACTACATACAGATTTCCCCGGTAGGCGGCCATTCCGGCCTGATCCCTCGCCGTCGTGATGTTGGCGCTGGCTGTCCAGGTTCCTACGGTACCATCAGCATAAACTGGGGCATATTGTGTGTCAGCAGCCAGCGTGGTGCAGGGATCTGCCCCCGTGGCGGTACAACCGCCCGTAATATACATATAGTTATTGTTAATGGATATCTGATGGTCCCGTCGCGCCGTATTAAATGAGGTGGTCTGTGCCCAGCTCCCGAGTGTTCCGTTGGCATTTTGAGCAGCCCGATACACGTCCGTAGTCTTTGCGTTAGTGGATGCGGACGTACCGCTCCGGCCACCGGTCACATAAAGCCAGCCGTTCTGCGCAGTGGCAGCCAACCCTTCGCGCGCGCTCGACAAGGCCGTAGTGGTCGCCCAGGTACCCAAAGTTCCGTCACCATTGATTTTGGCATACTGCACGTCGCTGGCGGCCGTTTCATTAGCGCCCTGGCCACCGCCCATCAGGTAGATGTAACCCTTATAAACCACCGCACCAAAGAACGCCCGCGCCCCGGAGAAACCGGTAGTGCTGTTCCAGGTACCGGCAGCGCCCGTTATCGCATCGATTTTCGAGTACAACACGGTCGCATACTGCGTGTGCGTTGAGCTATCTTCGCCACCCAGCGTGTATAAATAGCCATTATAGGCAACCATGCGAGAGCCGATTTTGCCGGGAGTATAAGTGACCCCGTCCGATACCCACGTGCCAAGTGAGCCGTTGGAATTGACCGGCGCATGGGAGGTGTACATTGATCCCTGGTACGACCCGGTCGTGTACAAGTAATTGTTGTACCCGGCTGATGATACCCCCCACTGGGCGTTCGGTAACGTATTAGTTGCGGTCCAGCTGTTAACCGCCCCGCCCGTAAGGGCCGCCCGGCCGATTTGCCCGGCTACGCTGTAGTCGAGGTCCTCCTCACCGGTACCGGCGTCAAAGTCGCTGCTGCTGGAAATAAAGAATGTCGGGTCGATAGTTAACGGATATGAAGCCTGACCCAATCCGGTTGTTATTACAGTGAGGACACCGGCTTTGAATTCGAAACGGGACGCCACAGCCCGAGACGGCTTACCCGTCTGTTTTACGACCGGGGCAGGAATGGCGAACATCAAATAATTCTTGGCGGCGTTCTGGCGCGCCTTAGTGATGGTGGCACGATCATTATCACTGCCGTATGACATCGCCCCGAACAGTTCCGGTGCCCCGGAATACACTCCCAGAGAGCCGTCGGGCATCATCCTGGCTTCTAAATAATCCGGAAGTTTCAGATCATAGGCAAAAGACAAAGTGTCTTGGCCCGGCTTGGAATCGATGACGATATCTTCTTTGAGCCCGTCGGACGCGGGGGTATAAACCAGCCTGGCCGAACTGATTGCGGTCGGATATATTACTCTGCCATCCGATAACCGTGCCTCACTGGTTTTAAACCGTGGGGTCATCACCACATCAACTTGATTGACGTTGTCGGTGATGGTTATGCCTTTGCGGCTGTCGTCAGGGAACACTACCGAATAAAGCTGGTCGGATGTGCCGGCACCAATCTTTGACTGGAGCTTGTCTTTGCTCGCCGTATTCGCCGAGGCATTGAAAGACGTCTGCTTGTTAGATTCATCGCGCATCATTTTTGCCTCAAGTTTGGGGGTGCGCGGGGCGGTCAAGGCGGTGATGTCGGAACTGAGCCGATATTGTTGGTTAATGACCAGTTGGCTGATAATGGGAGCGATAATTGCGCCAAGAATGAGTCCAAGAGTTGCCAGATGAACCGGTTTTTTTTGGCGATAGATAATTCGAAGAAGCCCAGGCATAGTCCTAAGCTTAACCGTTGAAAATTTTGGCATCAACCCTACCACTTGCTCAAATAAGGCAAGGAGATTGTGCCCAACCTTACGTCACCGCCGGCACCGGATACCATATGGATGCGCAGCTTCATTACCCCACCAGCCGTATACGTTCCTGCATATGCCGGGAGGGTTCTGGTCGACCACGCTCCTGCCACCGTCAGAGCTGAAGTATTGATATTGGTATCGATAGCATTGGCAGTGTCATAAACGGTGACGGATTCCGATACTCCGGTTCCGCTACCATAGTTCACGATTGTCGCGTTGCCGTTCCAGGCTCCCCAATCTTCAGGCACCGGTACGGTAACTACGACGTCATAGCTCTGGTTGGTTGCCTGGCTGGTAGTCCATTTGTAATAGCTCATGGTCGGCGATGCCGCAGCATCAAAACTGGCAGTCATAATTCCATTGACGGTGGAGGCTCCACCGGTATCAAGCACTGCGCCAGCGTATTCGGCAATCAGGCGTAAGGTCCTGGCGTGACGCGCGGTTCCGTTGAATGTTACTTCCTTGGTGGCATTACTAAAGGAAGCGTTGTTGGCCGCGGTTCCAATAAATACCAACCCTGCGAGCTCCGTGGTGCCACTGACATATAGCCCAGTGGTGGCGTTGTTGGTGCCCCCGGACTGGCTCGGCGTGCCTGTTCCTACTTTGACGCGGAAACTGGTCGTGTCCACCATAAAGGCAGCCGAGGCTGAGTCTCCTCCCAGATAGGCTGTGCCGTTAGTCTGGACATTGAATACCGTTGACCCCGAAGCCTGCAAGTTAACCAACGAAGTTCCGGCAGTTTTATTAATGAATAACGCAGTATTGGTTGAAGTATCAGTTTGGGCCGAGCCTGGTGCCAGCTGAACATACCCGGCACCGTAAAAGGGCGCGTAGGTGCTCCCACAGGTTGACGCGTAGGTCGAGCACAGCTGGTAAGTACCGGCGGTAGCCGTGGCGAATTGATAAATTACCGCCGCCATCGGGTTGGCGAAACCAACCGTTGTCGTAAAGCCACCGTTAGATCCGGCCAGCGTAGTGCTCGCGGCCGCGCCCTGCAATGACAACGATCCCGCCGTCCGCCCGATGTTGACGGTGGATGCTGTCGTTGTACCAATGTTTATAGCCGTGGCGGCGCTGGAATCTATTGCCCCGGCCGAACTGAAGGTAATGCCAGTTACTCCGCTCACTGCCCCGGCCCCAGTAATCCCGCCGGCATTATTGGCAATTCCCCCGGTAACGCTGGCCCCGCCATTGGCGCTTAGTAGGCCGGTAACATTTACAGCGCTGTTTAAGTTGGCAGTGTTTGTAACCGTGAGGGAGTTTGCCGTCAGAAGGCCAGAGGTGTTGACGATTGCGAGCTGTGAAGTGGCGCCCAATGTCTGGCCGTTAATGGTGCCACTGGTGACGGCACCGCTGGCGGCCACGGCAAACTTACTAGTCTCACTGCCGCTGGCACCGCTCCATAGGTCCAGCAGATTGCCGCCGATAGAGGCGTTAGTAAGTTCCGCAAAAATCAGGGCGTTTCCGGCGGCAGCGTTGGCGGCAGCGGTTACCTTAAGGGCTGAACCGGTGCCGGTGCCAGAATTTAGCTGCAACACGTCTGCTGTGGCGGCACCGGTGTTGGCGAACTGATACAAGTATTGCCCTGCGGCCAAGCCTGCCGATGATTGTTCACCCACGATGTTCTTGCGGAGGAAGGTCGCCGTACAGGAGTTGGCGTCACTGGTACAAATGTTATAGGTTGTAGCGCTAGAGGGGGCCGCAAATTGATAGGTGGCTGCCGTAGCCGAGCTGACAGCACTAATCGTGCTGTTGCCAAACACCAATTTCGAAGTTGCACTCCCCTGCACCGTAACGGGAGCCGTGGAGTTCCCGACATTAATAGCCGATGCATTTGAGGTCCCGATGTTCACGATGCCGGTTGTTGAAGTGGCGGTTCCAGAATCCACGGTAACGTCGCCCGATGTACCGGCGCTGGCATTGCCGGACATCAGGGTGACCGCGGAAGTTGAGGCCGCAGCGGCCGATTTGAACGCCCCGCCGCCGGTAATGGTGCCGTTGGCCGTCACAGTGGTTGCGCCGGACACGGCACCGGTGTTAGTTATGCCGCCGCTCTGATTATCCAAGCCGCCGGTTAATTGCAGGCCGCCACTGATGGAGTTCTGGGCCGCACTGGTAACGCTAAGCGTGCCGTTTGACAGCGTGAGGTTACCGGCCGAAACCGTGACGTTAGAACTCACACCCAGCGTACCTGTGATTGATGAGTTTCCGGTCACTCCAATCCCGCCAGCCTGAACCGTCACTGCACCAGCGGATGTTACAGTACCCGTAAACTGAGCGGTGGCGGAAATCGTCTGGCTATTGATGGTGCTGGCAGCAGTGACGGCACCAGCGCTTGTCACGCTGAACTTGCTGACGCTCACAGCTTGCAGATCAATCAGGTTGCCTGACGGTGTTCCGTTGGTATTGTTGGCAAAAATTACCGCCGAGCCTGCCACCGGATTGCCGGATTGGCTCACGCTGAGTGCCGAACCGGTGCCGGCACCAGTTAGCTGCAACACGTTTCCAGAGGTGTTGGTGAGACCCAGCAAATAGCCGGCAACGCCCGCGTTGGAAGTATCCGCGGCATTTTTTGCCAAATAACTGCCCGAAACCAGGTACGTCCCAGAACACGTGCTCGATACGGTCGTACAAACCGTGCCGCCCGCATTGCTAATAGTCGTAGTGGTTGTTGCGGTAGGGTTGGCAAAGGCAATCGTCGAGCTAAAGGTACCGGCGGCATTGGACATAATGAGAGCCGAAGTGGCCGCCGCACCCTGGATTGAAACTGTTGCAGGAGTTGCGCCGTTGTGGCCAATCGTGACGTTCGGAGCGTTGATCGTCCCGATATTCAAATTGCCGGCGAATCCGCTGCCGCTCTTGACTCCGGCATCGACCGAGACATTTCCGGTGCTGGTGTTGGTGCTGGTACCCGTTCCGTCGCCCGACTTAATCGTAACGTTCCCAGACGACAGGGCATTTCCGGCTGTCACATTTCCCGTACGGAGAGTCAAATTTGCCGTCCCGGCGACTGCCGAATCGGCGGTAGCATGAAGTGGTGCTTGGATTGCGACGGCAGCAACACCGATGCCGGAAATATTGAAATTACTGCTCGCCTGCTGGGTTGTCGTGTTCTGGACGTAATCGCTAGTCGCGCCCGTCAGGAACCCGCAGCTAACGGAATTCTGTATGCACAGCGTACCCCCCTCATTCGGCAGACTGATAGTATTATTGGCCGTTGGCGTAATGAATCCCAAAGTGGTGGTAAATGCGCCCGAGGTGGCTTTAACCGTGCTGGTTGATGAACCCTGCAAAACGAAGGCCGCACCGCTACGCCCAAGGGTCAGGCTGGTCTGAGTGGTCGTGCCGATATTCAGGGCCACACCCGTGGCGGTATCCACCAGTGGCGCCTGCAGCGAAGTAGCGGCCTGAATGCTACCGGTAACATTGAGCGAACCGGACTGCGCACTCCCCGGGTTAAGTTGACCGAAACCGGCCGCCGCAATCCCTCCCAGACGGTCAGAGTTAAAGGCGTAAGCCGCGGCCGTGAACTGGATGCGCGGGCTCATTTCAGCATCGGTCGAAAAAGTAATCCCCATGTAGATATTATCGCTGTTGAAGTCGACCGATCCCGGGAGGCTGGTTACGTCACCGAGGTTGGTCTGGAACACTCCGTCGGTTACGGTCAGCGACTTTGATTCGGTCCAGTTGGCACTTCCCGCGCTGGCAACAGTGTAGAGTTTGAAGACAAAAGTATAGCTGCCGTTGGCCACGTTGGTGCCGTTGGTATTGACGACTTTCCCCTGAAAGTTGATGGTTTTGTTGATGCCCACGGCGGCAATGACCGGAGCGGGCATCGAACTTATCGCTGTAATCAGCACAACGCCTAAAAGACCAGTTACCGCAAGGGCCTTTGTCTTTTGCCGACGTATGGCTACCGCCGCTACCTTGAACATTCGACTCGTAGAGAGACGATTAGGCAGATACACTCCATAACAACATTTACCCTTATAGCATAAGGGTTTTGTTACTTAAACACAAGAGTTATAAGGCTTAACCATAAGGAAAAACCCAACTTCCAGTTAGCTCCGCCTGCGCCGCCAAAAAAACCAGCCCAGCCAACCGACACAACCAACTACCGCCACCGCGGCAATCCAAACAATTCCTTGTCCTACGTACCAGAAACTAGTCGCCAACGTCTTGGTTTGTTCGGTACCATCGTAGCGATAGGTCGTGACGGCCTGATACCGGCCGGGTAGCCAGGGGGCGCCGATGCTCATTAGAGGTGTGTCATAGCGGCGAAAACTCTCGGGCAAGATAGTGCCGGATCCGTCATTGAGCGCTCCGCGTGACACGACACGTCCGGCCGGATCTTTTATTACCACCGTGCCCCGCGGTACCAAATGCACATTGCCGGTATTTTGGAACCGTTGGGAAGTAGCACTAGGCATCCGCAGCCCGGACCGGTTAACGCTTTGGCTGGTCAGTTTGAGCTCAGCGTTAATCCCCCCGTCTTTGGTTAACAGCACCAGGGATGATAATACCTGGCGCAAGTTAACCCTTGGATCACCCGCAGTATCCTTACCGGTATCGGTGACGGCCGTCGCTAAAATCGCCCCATAATGGCCCCCTGGAGCCAGCGACGCACGGTTATCAATCGTCACGATTACCTGGACGCTCTTCGCCGCCGCTACAAATACCGTGTTGGTGCCCAGTTTCATCCAGGCTGCCAAGCCATACCGATGTTCAAGTTCGCTGGTTGGGATTCCTAGGAAGGCTACGCCACCGCTTTCATCAAGCGAGCCGAAATCCACCGCGGACAAGCGGAAATTCTGATCCGTGGGTGTCGAATTGGTCAGCTGCAGCGCATACTGCGTGTGAGTCTGGCCCGCCGTCAGGATGACGCTTTGAAATGCGGGCGAAATAATGAACCCCTGGCTCGCTGCCCGCACCGGCAGGGCCATCAGAATGCTCAAGCCCCCGGCTAGAAGCAGTCCCATTAGCAGGCGTCTGAGCGCCACCGCTATTTCTTACGCCCTATCTTACGCGCCCCGCTCCAGGTTCCGCGGATTAAGCCGTAGACGCCGAATCCGATGAGTAGTGCCACACCCAGCAGAGCCAAGAGGAAGCGCCACGGGATCACCCAAAAGCTAATTTCGCTCTCTACCGGTACGTCACGCTGGCCGTCGTCGTAAACGGCAAACAAATGGGCCGTATACTTGCCCATGCGTAGATGGGGTGTGATGTCCTTGCCTTCGCCGTTACTCCACACCAAATGGTCCACCTCCTGGTTTTTGGCGTCGATTTTGGTTTTTCCGCCCTCAACCACCGGTTCACTATGAGGGTAACCGTCACCCCAGCTACTATCGTATACCCGGTTGGATTGAGGGAGAACATTGCCCTGTTCAGCATTTATCGATAGTGTGGCAACCTGAGTCTTGCCTTTGCTAATGAAAATATTGCCCGTCGGGACCAGATGGACATTCCCGCTATTGTGGAAGCTGACCTTGAACTTGGCCGGCAAAAACTCGTAGAGCCGATGTTCGGACGTAAAAGCGTTTAACTGCAGCGAGCGGACAGCGTTGGGCACCTTGGCATCTAACAGCACTAAAACGGCCGTGCCACCGTTTATGGCGTTGGTGTTACCGGCCTGGCGCGTGTCATCCCCCTCACGGCTAAAAACCACGGCGTAGTAGTAACCAAAAGCGGCATCCTTAGGAACGTTGATCGTCATATGCACTGTTTGCCAAACGTTGGAAGGGGCGTCGAACTGGGTCTTATCAAATTTTACCCAGTCAAAATAATTGTCTCCCGGACCGCGGTCAACCAGCCTGGGCTTGCCTTCGCTGCCATAGGCGGCAAATTTCATGAGGCTGACCTTGAGGCGCTGGGTGTCGCCGCCGGCCTGTTTAATTCTCAGATCCGTGCTCACGGTTTTGCCCGGATCGGTCGCCAAGTTAATCGGTAGCGGCGAGGTTATCAGATTTAATGGTTTAGAATCGACCGCCACAGCAACTAGGGGGATAAGAGCTTGTGCCCCAATAAGCGTGATAAATGACAGGGAAAGAAGGAAACGTTTCTTCATGAAGGACCTTTGTACAGAAATGATCTAAAAGTTACCGGCGCCCACAACAGTGACAATATCAGTATAGTCGCTGGCAGCTGGCGTGGCATTGGTAATTGCAGCCCGCTCAATCAGGGTGATCACGTCCCCGGCAGAGAAGGCTGGCGACGCACCCGTACAAGCAGCTATCGATTGGAAGTTGGCGCTAAAGGCACCGCCAGTTGCCAAAGTTACTGGTACACCAGTAGTCGTACCGCCGTAAGACGTGTCAATTGCAAGTGTACACCCGCTGGCTGCGTCGGTAGTTAAATCGGTATCAAGGAGGTACCCTTCGACGCCGGCAGAAACTTGTTTTAGGGGCGGTGAACCAGATACCACGCTGGTAGTGTTGATAGTGTAGTTGGCGGTTGCTGAATGCAGGCCCTGTTGGCTGTCCTTAGCCCAGGCTATCCAGCCGCCTTTGGCGTTGGTGGTGACGGTAACTGTCTTGCCACTCGTGGAAATCACCTGGGTTGCATCAAGGTTGGTCACAAACGGATCAGTGTTACCGGACAGTGTGAAGCTGAACGATGGCGGGACCACGGCGGTTACCAGAATTTGGTCATCGTTAATGTTGGCAAAAGCGATATTGGTGAAATCAATCACGACTGCACCGCTCGTCTGGGTCTGAATGTTCGCCTGTTGGTTCGTGGCCGCGCTAGCAGCCGTGGTCAGTGTGGTGGTTCCGGAAAAATTAAAGCAGTACTCTGTAGCTACGGTGAGATCACCCGATGTAAAGGTGGCGGTTTTTAGTACGTTATCAATGGCGGTCGCAGTCGTAATACCAACCCAGGCAGTGGCGCCCGTCGGGAGATTGGTTGTTGTGACGGTCCAGTTGGCCGCGGTGGTATTGAGAGTATAGGTCGAGGGAAACGTTAGAACTACTTTGCCTTCCGTGGCAGCTGATGCCGGCGTGGCACAAACGGTTCCACCGGTTGCCGTGTTGGCTTTCAGACGGTCCAGGCGGATATACGCCTGTTGAAAGCCGACAGCCCCAGCTGAAGCAGGAGTAAATACTGACAACGTACTCAGTACGATTGCCACAATAATAACAATTCGATAAATCGCTCGGGGCTGTAAGCTCCGCATATAACCTCTTTCACTACACTACTGAACGTAGTTTAGCTAAAGCATAAGCAGGTTGCAAGAACAAAATGCTGCTACAAGCAAAAGGAAGCCATTTTCATGGCTTCCCTGCTCGATTAAGGCGGTTTAGAAGTTACCGGCTCCGACGATGGTAAGAATGTCCGAGTAGTCTGATCCGGCCGGAGTACCACCTCTGATGGTCGCCCGCTCGATCAGGGTGAGCACGTCACCGTCGGAGGTTCCAGGAGGAGCCCCTGTCCTGGTACAGGCGGCGATCGGCTGGAAGGATGCGCTGAAGGCACCCACGTCGGTGGCTGAGCCGTTGTACTCCGGATCTACTACCGTCGTACAGCCGCCCACGTTGGCCGTGGTAATGGATGTGACTAATCCGTAGCCTTCGGTGCCGTTCGTTAACGCTTCGGGAGTGGCGTTGATCGTCCCTTTGGTCGGGATGGTGTAGTTAGCCGTCGCGGAGTATAGGCCCTGCTGGGTGTCCTTTACCCAGGCTATCCATCCACCTACTGCGTTGGTGACGACGCTGACGGTACGGCCGCCGGTGCTGATTGTGGCGGCCGGGTCCAGATTGAACTGGAAGGCATCGGTATTACCATCGAGAGTCAGTGAGAAGCTAGGAGGTACGATGGCGGAGATTACGATTTGGTCGTCAGTGATTACCGAGGTTGACCAGTTTGTTTGGTTGATTGTAGCCGGAACGCTGTCCTCAGTGTACAAAGTCGCATTAACGATGGCTGATCCTGCGGCGGCAGTACTGGTCGTAAAGGTGTTAGTCCCGGAGATGTGGAAGCAGTAAAGAGTCGCAGCTGTCAGGTCTCCCGATGGGAACGTTACGGTATGTCCGCTGACATTCGTGGCGGTTCCGATTCCTGGCCATGCGGTTGCAGCCACGGCTGGGCCGGTGCTGCCTGGCTCAGTTGGTAGATTCAAAACGTCTACCGTCCAGTTGGCGGCTGTCGCGTTCACCACAAAGTCCGTGCCCGCGCCCAACAATGTCGGTAACGTTATATTCACTGCCGCTTCAATTCCGGCGGTACTGGCCGCCGACGGCTTGGCACAGACCATGAGACCAGTTTGTGTAAGAGCCTTGTGACGATCAACCCGCACAAATGTCTCCGTGAACTGAGGCGCACTCGCGGCGTTAGCCACCTGAATAAAGGTAGGTGCCATAATTTCTAAAACTATAGCCGTGGTGGTAGCAAAGATGAGTTTTAATTTTCTGGATTTCATTTTTGGTTTATTTTCTGTCGGAGGCGTGTTTAGTTTTTCCACCGACGTTTTGTTTTTAAAACTACTTACGCTTAATTTACAGCAATACGCTTAGGCTTGTCAACACTTTTTACAACGTTTCTTTTCCACAACACCACATCATTAGAAACTGGCCGCTGCCACAAGAGTCAGTAGCTCGGAATAATCACTGGAAGCCGGGGTCAACGCCTGGGACTTGGCCTTGAGTGTTACCGAGCTTTGGCCGCCTACGACCGGCGCCGTGGCCGTTATGATGGTCCGATAAACCGTGTCCGCGATACCGACGATGGATCCGCCGCCGTTATAAGGCGCCGAGGCCGACAACGGGCCGCCGGAGGTTTGAGTAACGCTTGCAACCTGAGCACCGAAACCTTCGCTGAGCGCGCTGATATCGCCCGACTGCGAAGCAATGGTATAGGTGCTGGTCGCCGACCTGAGGCCGGCGTTCTGGCCCGTGAGATACACGTTCCCGCCCGACTCGGCGTTGGAGGCAAAGTTAATCCATATCGGCAGAGGGGCATTAGTCACACTGCTCGGCAACAGGTTACCGAAGCTCGCGACATATGGCGGCGCCGTCACGGTGTTGGCTGCTGATACATTGATGTCGAATGATAATTGCGGGTCGGCCGTCGCGACGTTGGCAGTTGGCCCGTAGCCGGACTCCGTGTAATGGCCGCGGTACGCTTTGGCTTTTACGGTATACACCGTTCCCGATTTAAGCCCGCGGATCAAGACCCCGCTCCCGCTGCCAAAGGCGGCATAAGTCTGGTAATCGGCCAGAGTCAGGCTCGAGCCCACAGTCAGGTCGCTTTTAACATACTGGGTGGTCGCAAAGCTGTCGGTGGAGATGGCCACCGCAAACAGCGCATCGCTAGGATTGCCTTCGGGACCTATCGTCAGCAGCAGTTTGTTATACCACTGGGCATTGTTAGCGATTGTTACCGTGGGGGCATCAGCCTGTTTAGCGAAGGTTTCCCCCCCGCCGATTTTAAAATTGGCCGAAGCCGCAGATCCGGCCATATCCCCGGCGATGCCGTTAATGGAGTAGTTGGCCGAACTGGTCCCGGCAGTGCCGCCTGTGCCGAACCCGTAGGAATTGAGCTGGTAGTTACCGCTCGCCGGTAGGGCGGCAAGCATCACCGCCGACAGGACGGCCTGCAGCCATCTGCCTCCCGTCACTGGATCCACCTCACGCTTGGTTGGATTATTGCCATGATCTCCTTGGCGGTCGCCTTGGTGCTGGTGGACGTCACCGCTACGGTGAGCAGCCTCGCCTTATGCACCACAAACAAGGTCTGTTCGCTGCCGTCAGCCTTAGTCATAAGGACAGTCCGGTCACCGCCTGGAATAACCGTCGATCGATATTCGGCAGTGTTCAGCTCGCGAATGCGGTAGCTTGCGTCCTCGTGCGGATCGCCTGAAGGCAACTCGGCGACGTGAACGGTAATCGACTGGCGGTAATCGCCCTTTGGGGACATATCATATTGTTCCAAGGCCGTTTTGTCGGTTTTAATTTGGGCCAGCTGGTCATAGGTTGCCGGGTAATCCAAGGCTACATACAGTCCGGCGAGCTGGTGCGCCGGTAGTGGGGTGGGTGCGGCACTGGCCTTGACATCGGCCAGCGTTGTGGAGCTGACCTTGCCCGAGACGGGGCCGTCGACGAACCTCATCAGGAATATAATGGCAAAGCCGAAAATCGCCCCTACCAGGATTAGAATCGAAATTGTCTTTGCAAGTCGTGTCTTAATCATAATCCCCCTTACGCCAACGCTGCCATTTGTCGCTGCATAATGCCTTCTTCACGACGCTCACCGAGCCAGAAGGCCAGTACAATCAGGAACAAAACTATGAGAAGCGGCCAAATAACCATAACGCTGCTGACGTTAAAACCCGTGCCGCCACCTTTGGTCGTGGAGGCCGTTGCGGCCGTCGGGTCGTTGACAATGGTTGTCAGTTGCAAGTAAGCGGTATGCCCGGCGGCGTCTGTGGCCCGGATAATCAACGGGAATGCTCCCAGATATCCCCCGACCTTATTGTATACGTGCTCAAGGGTGAACGGTCCGGGACCAAGCCGCGTAACCAGGCTGCTGGTACCGTCGCCCCATTCAAAGTTGACGGCATACGGAGCTAGCCCGCCCACGATATCAATGGGCCACACCACTTGTTGACCCGGGACTACCCCGCGGTAATAACTGGTGGATTGCAATATCAGCTCGCTGGAGAAACCGAATCCCCCGGCCGGCACGTTGAGCGTCACATTGACGGCCGGCGAATCCGGACCAGCCTGATCGTTAGTGTTAAAAGCAACGGCCGTGAGAGCGTTGGAACCAATCAGCAGGTCGATGGGCAGGTTGAAATGACCGGTACTGTCACAGATGATGCTCCCAGCGAGAACCCCGTTCTTGAATATTTTAATCAGCGTTCCCTTAGGGCACGTTCCCACAACGGTAATGGGGTTCGTCTGGAAGATCTGCCCGTTGACCGGTGAAGTAATGATAGCTGGTTGCGTCGGACGCGGTCCGGGCACTACAGCCAATACGCTGTAGGAACCTGATCCTGTGAGTGCCGCCTTGGCAGGCGTAGTTACGGCAGCCACAACGATGGTCGTAACCATTAGCAAAAATACGAGCAACGCATAAGACGTCTCGTGATGGGGTCTTAACCGCCCCGAATGCCGATGATGACTTAGTTTGACAACCATAACCGTTACTTAGAATATACCATACGCCCGCCCCGGATAGCTGCCAGGTTGTACAAACCTAAGCGTAACCGCTATCATATTATTACTGAGTGAGCACGATGATGAGCGACGAAGATACAACCAAAACCGACCCTACTCCTGTTGCCGAGCCGGACAATTTGGTGACCCCCGCTGCCGGGGATGAAGCTGAGGCGCAACCTCTCGCAGGCGGCAAGCTTCAGGCCGACCCCCTCTCAGACGGTACGGTCCCGACCGTGCTGGATCCCGGCGCTGGAATCTCGGCTGGAGTCGTCGCCAAGGGACGCGCTTCCCTGACTTCGGTTTACCAACGTGCCGACATTATCACGACGCTCGTAACCTTCGTGGTGGCAATAATTGCCGCCGGCCTCGTTCTGGGGGGTTATTTATACCTGACTCAAACGAATAAAAAGACCGTAGTGACCGCGCCCAAAGTGACGACCCTCGACCAAAAAGACCTGGAAAAACTGGGAACGTTTTTTGGCGGGGCGGGCGGCGGCTCGTCTCAGGTTCTGACCATTTCTTCCTCCACGTTATTCTCAAACCGCGTTGCGATAAATAACGACCTCAAGGTTATTGGCGGCATTTCCGCTCCTGGATCCGCCAACCTGGGCGACCTGATCGTCGATAAGACATCAACCCTTGGCGTCACTAACGTTCGTGCCGCCCTGAACGTCACCGGGCCGCTCATCCTGCAAAGCCCGGCGCTCTTAAACGGCGGGGCCACGGCCAAGGGCGACCTCTCGGCCAGCGGCAACGGGACGTTCGGCGGGAGTTTGTCCGCCGGCGTCATCAATACTTCGACTCTGGCCGTTACCGGCAACCTCAACCTGAGCGGCCACCTGATTATTACCGGCCAACGCCCCGGCATAAGCTTAGGGAGTGAGGCTGGCGGTGGCGCCTCGGCCAACATCGATGGCAATGATTCTGCGGGTACCGTTTCCGTCAATACCGGTTCAGTCACCAATGCCGCTACGGCGGGAGGCGGATTACTCATTAAAGTCACTTTCCATACCGCTTACGGGCGGGTGCCCCGGGTTCTGATAACTCCCGTCGGGTCATTTGCCGGGGCGCTGCCCTATTACGTCCAACGCACGGCTACCGACTTTACTATTGGGGCAGCCTCAGGCATATACTCGGGCCGTGGCTACGCCTTTGATTATTGGGTCATTCAATAGTATTCGGCGTTACCGGCCGGATCAAAAAAATCACCGCCGAAGCGGTGATTTTTCTTAGGTGATCTTGGTGATCTTGGTGATCTTGAGCTGGGTATATTTCTGGCGGTGACCGGTGAGGCGCTTAACGCGCTTCTTGGCCTTGAATTTCATGATTTTGATCTTCTCACCCTTAACTTCTTCAATCAGCTCGGCATGCACCTTGATCTTATCGACCAACGGCGTACCGATACTGATGTTGTCGCCGTCAAAGGTCATGAGGGCGTCAAACTCGAACTTCTTGGCGTCGCCCAGCAGTTCCAGTTCAACGATGTCTCCGGCCTTAACGATGTATTGCTTCCCACCGGAAGCGATAACTGCTTGCATGTAAGCTCCTTGTAAGCCTGGGTCTAGCAGGCGTGCTTGTTAGTTTGCGTAACCAAACGATAATACCAGAAATACTCCCTCCTGGCAACCGTACCTAATTGGGGTTTACGAGAGAGTATACTCCGTTGACGATATTTGAGCCGGTAGCTTTTGTATCCTCTAGTTGTGCGCTGAGGGTGTAGCTGTCACACGTAGTCTTGCATCCGGCCGGACCAGGCTTATAGATGTACCCATAGGGTGCCTTGCCTACTGGATCAACCGGTACCGTTTTAAATATCGGCACCTGCCCCTGAGTAAGAGCAATCAACGTCAATGGATAGGTACTGTTGTCGACAAAATACTCTTCAAGCCCCTTTTGGACAGACCGCAAATCGGTTTGACGTTGGATGTCGCGGGCCTTCACCTGCGCGCTTGCTCCGGATGAGCTAGTGGAGCTACTACTGAATGAGCCGACCGAGTCCGTGCCGTCGCTGCCGTAGAGGGCGGAGAGCACATCCTTAAGCTCTTTAGCATTGGCCGGGGCAACAATCTTGACCGATTTATTGTAACCGGAGGTATCGATGGTGCTCTCGATCTGGCTTTTGGATTCCGTATCATTGGCCTTGATGCGCATACGGTCAAAGTCCGTACCCGACCACAAATCATAACTTATCGTAGTATGTTCCAAATCTTTGGCCGACAGCGTAATTTTACAATCGGCCGACAAGTCCTTATTGGCGTTATCGATGTACGACTGTAATTTGGCAACATTCAACTCACCAGAATAATGAGTAGTGCGGTGTCCGGCGATGTTTTCCCATAATGAGACAGCCTTAACGTTTTTGAGCGGCAGATCGGTTAATACCTGCGATCCGAGGAAGTTCTTGGAGTTCTTGCTCGACTGACTCGTGCACTTACTTGCCTCGGCGTTGTCGTCCATAGCGATTTTGTACCAATCTTTGGACAGCGTCAGGCCAAAGTTTTGGACCAGATCAAGGCTGTCCAGTTTGAAGTAGGCCGCCTTATCAAGGGTACGCAGTTGCGCCTTGACGCCGTAGGTCCCGGCCGAACCGCCCAGCGTCAGGTCGGCCTTGGGGTTCTTCTGATCGACAATATCATAGGCTCCGGTAACAGTGAGATCGACTTTGGAGATACCCAGAGAGGAACCGTCGCCAGAATCACCGCGATAGGTAATCGTGCCACTATACTTGCCCGTTTTGGAATTTACGAGTTTATTGAGGTACCCAACCAGAGCATGGCTGGGGGCGATTTGATAAGCGTTATAGGCGTAGGCACCGCTCCCGCCCACAAGCAGTAACGGCACGCCGACTATCAACGCCAGCGTCAACTTACGACGGGGCTGTTTGGCCGCCAGCGACGGCGTCAAACCCGGTTGTGACGACTGGACCGAATCTGCGACGGGCGGCACCAGGCCGACTACTGCCGGCTGGTTGACAGGTTCGGGAGCGGATAGGCTAGCCGGCGTGGGTGCGGTCGGCACCAGGGGGATAGTCGGCATTACGACCGGCGTCGTGGCGGGCTGAGCCATGTTAGCCGCGTCAGCTGGCGCGGTGGCTGCGGTCGTTTCAGGACCTTTAGGTTGTGCGGTGGGTAACGGCTGGGTGGTGCCGCAATTTAGGCATAAGGCTATTTTACCGCCTAGAGTCAGTTCAGTGTTGCAATTTGGGCATTTCATACAGCCATCCTACCATAATATGCTTATGCTTAGCTGCCGAATTGCAGCTTCTTCCGACGAATGGCGATACTTTCAAGCAATCCGATACTCATCATGGCTACAATCAACGAGGTTCCGCCGTAACTGACAAACGGTAGCGGGATTCCGGTTACCGGCGCAATGCCAATATTCATGCCCACGTTGATAAAGAAGTGGAATAAGAGCATCGCTACCACGCCGGAGGCAACGAACATACCGAAGCGATCCTGCGAACGGTTCGCTATAATCAACCCTCGAATCATAACCCCCCCGAACAGGGCAACCACCAAGCCCGAGCCTACGAATCCCATCTTTTCGCTCAACACCGCAAAAATAAAGTCAGTATGCTGGGCCAGGCTCGGCAAGAAGTTGAGCTGCGTTTGTGAGCCGGCCGCCAGTCCCCTTCCAAACATCTGACCACTCCCCACCGTAATGGTTGACTGTACCACGTTATATCCCGTATGGAGCGGGTCGGCGGCAGGGTCCATGAAGGTGGCCAGTCGGGCTTTTTGAAACGGCTTCAGGAGTGCATATCCAATAGGTGCCATCGCCACGGCGGCCGCCAGCAGCGCGCCCAAATAGACTTTGCGGACCCGCGACACCAGTGTCATACCCAGCCAAATCACTATGAGCACCAACGTCGAACCGAGGTCCGGCTCCTTGAAGGTCAAAATAACCGGAACAGCCATGTACGCCAACGAAATCAGAAGGAACTTTGGCCGCTCCAACTGGTCGTAATTGTCGGCGTAGAGTTTGGCCAGCACGATGATAAGAGCCAGCTTCATCAGCTCACTGGGTTGGAACTGGAAGAAGCCAAGATCAATCCACCGCTTGGCTCCCAGTACGGGACGGGCAAAAACCTCGACCACGACCAACATCAGAATTGAACCGCCATAGATCCAATTGACCATTTTCCCCCACATCCGATAATCTATGCGCGACACGGTTACCAACGCCACCAGGCCGATGATTGCAAAAATCCCCTGATGCACCACCTCGCTCGAACTGTCCAGCGATGTGGCTTTAAATGACGTGGAATATATCACAATCAGGCCCATAGCCGTCAGGAGGACTATGAAACCGAATAGGATCCAATCAAAATTTTTCCAGAAGCGGCTTTGGAGCACTCTGCTTACTCATGTATTACTTCACCCATCTTATCTGATAAGCGAAGCTTTTTGAACGGCAAACCAAATTTACGTAAGTAGCTAAGCTTTTACCACGTCGATCGTCAGTTCCATGCCGTTGACTTTGACCGGAATCAGGTCCGGATCAGCGTCGGTCATCTTGAGATCGGTCGCCAAGGTCTCAGCCATGATGGTGTCTTTGTGGGCCTGAATTGCCAGCGCCAGGTCGTTACCGGCCTCGGTTTGGAGCGTCAGAACAATGCGGTCATCAACTTTCAGCCCCGCGCTCTTGCGTGTCGATTGTACCTGGCGGACGATGTCGCGCATCAGGCCTTCGGCCTTAAGCTCGGGAGTCAAAGTAGTAGTCAGCTTGACTTCGCCGCCCTCGTTCCAGACGACTTCCTTGACATTGACTTCATCGGCGATGATGAACTTATAAGCATCACCTAGTTGCGGCACTTCCAGGCGCGACAGTGGTTGCCGTACCTTGATGCAGGCCTCAGCCCGCTGCGAGAGTGCGGCATTGATGTAGGCTCGGGCCTGCTCCATTTCATCAAGCAAAGGTTGGTCCGTTTTGTCCGCTTTTGGCCAGTCGCTCAAATGCACGCTGGCCGGCTCGTCCATACCTTCGGTTAGGCCGCGCCACAGTTTTTCGGCGATGAACGGGCTCCAGGGAGCTAAAATCTGGGCGATCCGGCAGAGCGCATAATGCAAAGTGGCATATGCTGCGGCCTTATCGCCGTCGTCTTCGCTCTTCCAGAACCTTCGCCGGCTGCGGCGGACGTACCAGTTGCTCAGGTCTTCCACCAGTGCACGCAAAGGGCGCAGGGCGGCTGCCAATTTGTAGTCGTCAGCCTGGCGGGTGACTTCGGCGACCGTTACATCAAGGCGGGCCAGCAGCCACTGGTCCAGGACATTGTCGCTGGTCGGCCGTTGCAAGGTTTTGGTAGGCTGCCATTTATCGATTTCGGCATACATACTCAGGAAACTGTAGGTGTTCCACAGGGTCCCGAACACGTTACGTTGGATATCCCGCATGGCGTCGCGGGAAAAGCGCATATAATCGGCACCTACGGCCTGGTCGTTGCCCAGTAAATAGAACCGTAAAGTATCGGCGCCCTCGTTGGCGAAGACGTCTTCAACCGGAGGATAATTCTTCAGTCGCTTGCTCAACTTTTCTCCGTCAGCAGCCATGACCATGCCGTTTACGAGGACGTTTTTATACGCCGGGCGGTTAAAGACGATCGTCGACAGGACATGCTGGACGTAGAACCAGAGGCGGGTCTGGTCCAGACCCTCACCGATATAGTCGGCCGGAAAACTGGTTTCAAACACGTCCTTGTTTTCAAATGGGTAGTGCTGCTGCGCCACTGGCATAGATCCGCTCTCGAACCAGCAGTCAAAGACGTCGTCGATGCGCTTGTAAGTTTTGCCGTCTTTGGTAATGACGACGTTGTCGATACCTGGGCGGTGCAGGTCCTCGGGCTTTCCTTCCAGACCGGCCAGCTTCACCAGCTCATCAAGGCTTGAAACTACAATGAAATCATCGGCATCGTCCACGTTCACCCAGATCGGCATCGGCGCACCCCAGTAACGGCTGCGGCTGATGGCCCAATCCCTGGCGCCCTCGAGCCATTTACCAAAGCGGCCGGACTTGATGTTCGCCGGGCTCCAGGTGATTTGTTCGGCAGTGGCAAGCATTTGGTCACGGACGGCCGAGACCTTAACGAACCAGGTCGATATGGCGTAGTACAGCAGCGGGGTTTCGCAGCGGTAACAGAACGGATAGGTGTGGGTGAAGGTCTCGGCCAGAAACACTTTGCCCTGCTCCGTCAGGTGCTGGGTGATTAGGCGGTCGGCACTCTTAAAGAACTTGTCGCGCACGTCTTCGAGCTCGACGTCATCGGTAATATGGCCGTTCGGTTTGACCGTGGTGAGGACAGGAATGCCGTATTCCACGGACATATTAAGGTCGTCCTCGCCGAAGGCGGGCGCCACATGCAGCACGCCGGAACCGTCTTCAACCGAAACGATATCGGTAGCCCAAACCTTGAAAAGATTCTTCTTCTCATCGGCGGTCAGTGCGGCCGAGGGTTGTTTGAACAGTGGCTCATAGGATTTGCCGACAAGTTCCCCGGCGCTGACTTCGGAAATAATTTCGTATTCAGCTTTGAGCGATTCGAGCCGGGCTTTCGCCAATACCAGTACCTCGCTGGTGCCGTCATCGCCGGTCAGCTTGGCATAGACATATTTTGCCTTGGGATTGACGGCCACAGCGGCGTTGCCTGGCAGGCTCCACGGGGTAGTGGTCCATCCCAGCAAGCTGGCATCCTCACCCACCAGTTTGAATTTAACGTACAGGCTTGGGTCCGGAACATCGTCCTTGTAGCCCTCGTTCACCTCGAAGTTTGACAGCGGCGTTTCGCACCGAGGGCAGTACGGCATACTCTTATAGCCACGATACAGCAGCCCCTTGTCATTCACCTGCCCCAGCATCCACCACACGCTCTCGGTGTAGTCGCGGTCGATGGTGGCATAGGCGTTGGCGGTGTCGGTCCAGCGGCCGGCGCGCCGGAAGAACTCCTCCCATTCGCCTTTGTATTTAAAGACGCTGGCGCGGCAGGCATCGTTGAATTTTTGCAGCCCCAGTTCTAAAATCTGTTTCTTACCGCTGACACCGAACTCTTTTTCGACGGCAAACTCGACCGGCAAACCATGGCAGTCCCAACCGTTGCGGCGCTCCACGTAATATCCCTGCATGGTTTTGTAGCGTCCGAGGGCATCCTTGATGCTGGTGACCAGTGTGTGGCCAAAGTGGGGCTGGCCGTTGGCAAACGGCGGACCGTCATAGAAGCTGAATCGCTCGGCGTCGGAACGGTTATCCAAGCTATTCTTAAACGTGTCTTCATCGGCCCAGACGCGCAGCATCTCGGCTTCAAATTCGGGGAAATTGGCGGTTGGAGCTTTCTTCACGATAATTCCTTTTTTATACAAAAAACCATCCGTTGATGCAGGGACCGGATTCCCGGCGGTACCACCCTGCTTTCCAGATGGACACTTAGTTATCGGCTGTTATCGTGAGCCGTCAACGTCGGAGTCTAATTTCGCGCTGATCACGATTTCTTTCCGCTGCTTTGCGGTTGATAACCGCTCATTCGATAAATCGAAATGCATTGCCAAGTTGTAACGCTATTATGAACCTAATCTATGCTCCAAGCAAGCTGTGGACGAGGTATTGAATGCCTCTCAGTACAACGTAGGTGACCAAGGGCGCGAGATCCAACCCGGGCGTCTGGGGCAATACTTTTCGTACCGGTGCTATGACCGGCTCGGTAATACTGACTAGGGCTCGATAAAACTGCCCTCCCGATTTTGCAATATAGCTGCCTACAACCCTGGCAATCAAGAGAACGGTATAAATCAGGACGAACAGGTCGGTAAATATCGATATTACGGTCACGAACATCAGGCGCGGTCCCGGTAAGCCAATTCCTGAACCGATGGAAACCGGTCTTCCTCCGGCCATACTTCGAGGACCCCGCCATCATGACTGGTGAGAATAATTGCCGGGCGGGCCAGCACATCGTAATCGGTCGCCACGGCAATACCACGCGCCGTATCGGCGTCCACCAGCTCAAAGTTGACTTTGGCTTCCTCAAGCTTCTTGGCAAGGTCTGCCATCTTGCGTTCAGCCGCAGTCGATTTGTTATAAAGAAGATAAACCGTCATTACAAAAAGTATACAACAAAAGACTGGCCCCAGAAATGAAAAGCGCCGGCTGCAAGGTACCCGAAGGTACCCTGCAGCCGGCTGTTGGAAGGCTTGGTATCAAACGCCACGCCTCTCAATGATCTATTTACACTGTTCGTAAAGACAGTCAGGATTCTTGCACTGCATGCATGCCTCTGACCGAACAAAGGTGGCGTGCAAACACTCCGGACAAAAGATACCCAGGTCGGGAGTCTTCTCAGGCGCCGGAATCACAATCGTGACTATTTCGCCGCTCGCTCGTTCCTGCAACATCTCATAGTGACGACGCAGCAGCTTTCCGAGTGCATCCGGAAGCGACTGCGACTTATCGGGCCGCAGTGTAAGCTCCTGAGTTGAGCCGCCGATACCGATAAGCTGGTCGGCGACTTCGCCGGGGTCGATACCTCCCCGGAGAGCAATTGACACCACGCGCCCGATAGCCTCAGTGAAGGCATTGACGTCGGTACCACCACGACCAATACCAACCCCAATGTCAAAGGGTCGGTCCCGGTGCTCGGGGTGCTCCGTGATAGTTGCCCGCATCTTGCCGAACGGCGTGCGCACGGTGTAGGTCGTTGAGGGCATACCGTCGGTCTCGGCATCTGCCGGGATTGGCAAAGGCCGAATGATTGGCCAGTGGGTACTGTCCACGACCTCGACCGCACCGGTTGTTGCCGCCTTGGTGCTGAGAACTTCCAGCTGCCGGCTACCCTGTCGGTAGACAGTGATGCCTTTGCAGTGCAGGTTGAACGCCAGGCGGTAGGTGTCGTCCACGTCCTTCACCGTCGCCCCGTTGGGGAGATTGACGGTCTTGGAGATGGAGTTGTCTACGTACGCCTGCAAAACCGCCTGCATCCGGACATGCTCCGTGTAGGTCAAGTCGGCGGTGACCACCATGAAATGGCGGATGGACTCGGGAACCTCATCGATTCCCTGGCATGAGCCACCGTTTGCCTTGACCTTGCTTGCGATGACCTCGAACAGGTCCTCGCTGACGCCGTATTCGACCAAGGCCTCGCGGAAGAGATCCGAGAGGTAGGGCAACTCGATGTTCTGACCCTCTTGCATCATGGTCCGAACGAACGCCAGGGCAAAAACCGGCTCGCAACCGTACCCTTCCACTCCCGCGACGCTGGCGATGGTGCCAGTGGGGGCAAAAGTGTTCTGGGCCGAATTGCGGATGCCATGGGCGATAAGAAGATCCCATACCCGAATCCAATCCGACTTCGGCCGACCGAAATCGATGTTGCGAACGAAAACGCCAACGGGAATCTGCCACAGGTTTCCGATGTAGGGGGTTACCCCATCCACCTTGGTACCTGAGTATGCGGCACCGGGGCCAAGCTTCTTGAGAAGCGTCGGGTCGTAAATCGACTCCTCGATACGCGGGAACGTCCCACGCGCCTTGGCCCGATCAATGGACGCCAACATGGTGTGATAACGGTTGAACTCCTGCACCTGAGATGCAAAGTCCAAACCGTCATCGCTGCCGTAGCGCAGGCCCATCTTGACCAGCGCGTCGGCCACGCCCATGAGTCCCAGACCGATACGGCGACCGCCTTGGGCGGCAATCTCCAGCTCGGGAACGCTTTCGACGTACGTGTTGGCATCCACGACGTCATCCAGGAACTCGGTCGACACGACGATGACCTTGCGGAAGGCCTCCCAATCGAAGGTCTTGTCCGCCCGAACGAAGTGGTGGATCGCAATCGAGCCGAGGCAGCAGTTCTCGTACGGGCCCAGCCACTGCTCGCCGCAGGGGTTGGTGGACTCCAACTCGTACCACTTGGGGTTCGGGTTGTACTTGTTGGCCTCGTCCAGGAACAGCGCGCCGGGGTCGCCGATGATGTGGGCGTTGGTAATGATCAGGTCGTAGAGGTCCTTGGCAGGAACACTGTCGACCATCTCACCGTTCCACTCAATCGGTACCATGGGGCCGTCGGGCCCCGGGAAGTGGAAGTTCCAGTCGGAACCTTCGTCAACCGCTTCCATAAACGCGCCGGTGATGCCCACCGAGATGTTGAAGTTCTCAATCTTGCCCTCGATGGTTTTCGAGTTGATGAAAGAGACGACATCCGGGTGCCACACTGGACAAACACCCATGTTGGCACCACGCCGCGAGCCACCCTGACGGATGTGCTCGAAGACGCCGTTGAACATCGACAGGAAGCCGACGACACCGGTGGCCTCGCCCATGCTGGTGGAGACGCGGGTCTTGGCCGGACGCAGGCGCCCGAACGAGAACCCGTTGCCGCCGCCCGTCTTCTGGATAGCCACGGCATCACGAAGGGTCTTCATGATGTTGGAGTCACCAGCTACCAGCGAGTCCTCGATAGGGAGAACGAAACAGGCAGCCAGCTGTCCCAGCGGCGTTCCCGCACCCGTCCACGTGGGCGAGTTCGGTATGAAGACGAGCGCCGCGAGGTTGTCGTAGTACGCTGATGCCTGTGAGAGCCAAGCGTCGACGCCTGAGGTCACAACCTTGTCGAACTTCTTGAGCTTGTGACCTTCCTTGAGCATCCAGTTGTACTGCCGGGCGATGGTACGGAACGGGAAGTCCAGCTCCGTTGCCACCACCGGGGTACCAACCTCGGACGCCTTGTGCGCTACGGCACCCTTTTCATACAGGACCGTCACGCTCGAGACGTTCAAGGCCACCCGCCACAGCGCATCGGCTGCGGTTTCGGCGGGTTCGCCGTCGCTGCCCTTGCGGGGGAAGCGCTTCATGAAGATGATCTCGGCGTTGCCCTTGAAGGCAGGCTCCAGGCGGTCCTCACTTCCGAAGAAGTTCGATACCACCTCTCGCGCAACGCTCAAGTTGAGTCGACCGGTCGGGGTCGAGGCAGGCTTTTCAATGACAGAAGTCATCGTGTTCACTTCCTTCCCTGCCTCGCGGCAGTGTTTAGTTGCCGCGGGGAGTCAGGTTGACTTGGTTGGACCGCGGAAATCGGGGCCCCTACACCCTCCATAGGGTCCCCAATTTCCGCGCCCAACCACAGCCAGTAAGCGATTGATCGTTATTTGAACTTACTTGTCAAAATACGTTTCTGGTCCGCAAGGAACCAGTCCGGAGGCACAACCTGCCCATACCCCCGGACCGATTACCGGCCTATCGTTATAAGATGCGCGTCTTGAGGCGCTTAAGTTCAGCCTCAAAGCTGGCAACATCGGTGAAGCTCCGGTAAACGCTGGCGAAGCGCACGTATGCCACGTCGTCCAGGACTTCTAACTTCTTCATCACCATCTCGCCCACTTTTGTGCTGGCGATCTCGGCCTCACCGCAGGCTCGGACTTCGCGCTCGATCTGCGAGATGAGATCCTCGATTTGGGCAATCGCAATCGGTCGTTTTTCAACTGCGCGATAAATACCTGAGGCGACTTTGCTGCGGCTGAACAACTCGCGCCGGTTGTCCTTTTTGATCACGGCTATCGTCGGCATTTCCATCCGCTCGTAAGTTGTGAAGCGTGCCCCGCAGCGTAGACATTGCCGGCGGCGGCGGATGGTGGCGCTGTCGTCAACGTCACGTGATTCAACTACTTTCGAGTCAATGTAATCGCAGTCGAAACATTTCATTTTTACCACCCTCCTTTTTTGCTGGCCCACCATATGTGGTGTGTCGTGTTCCTAGTATAACGCTAGGCTTGCATGAGGCGTCAAGCGTTTTGATTTGCTCCCGTAGCCAAGCCAAAAACGCCAAAAATTGTGCGGCGGCTCAGGCTTTATCCACAGCCGGAACACAACATATAGCGCATTCGTTTGGTAATGCAACACTATTTTGAGAAAAGGTCCGACACAAAAAATAAAGACCCCGATCAGGGGGTCTCTATTCTTCGGCAGGACAATTCTACTCGACTTTGCGACGGATAAAGGCCGGAACGTCTAAGTCGTCCTCTTCAATCCCGAAATCGCTTAAAGGCTGGGGCTTACGAACCGGAAAGTCTTCCGGATCATCGAATGCCTGAAGTACCGGTTCGTCATCGACGGCGCTGTGGGATTGGCGGCCTGCGTGATGTGATTGTTTGCTGTCGTGAGCCGTCTCATTGTTATCGGGTTCAATGGATGCCAGTGGGGCAAACCGTCGCGGCGGAGCTGGTGGCTCCGGTTCGAAATCCGGCAGTACCACGTCCGAGTCCATCTCGGTTTGGGGACGTTCATTGATGAACGGCTGGCGTTCCGTTGGCACGACCGTCGCTCGGGTGAAAATAGGTTGCGGCTCAGGCTCCGGCTCAAACTCCGGTTCAGCCTCTGCAACAGGCTGCGGTTCCGGCGTCGACACTGCCACCGGCGTTCCGGAGGCGTGTTCCGTGCGGCTGGTGTGGAAAGCGTTTCGAGCTTCCTTGGGCGTGTTGTCGAAGCCGGTCGCGACCACAGTAATAAGGATATCGTCCTCCAGGGAATCGTCGAGCACCGCACCAAAGATAATGTTGGCTTCGGGATCCACGGCATCTGTGACCGTCTTGGCCGCTTCATCGATTTCATGCATCGTCATGTTACGACCGCCAGTGATATTAAAGAGTACGCCGCGCGCACCTTCGATACTGGTTTCAAGCAACGGGCTGTCGATAGCCTGACGGGCAGCTTCCACCGCCCGGTTGTCGCCCTTGGCGCGGCCTATACCCATGAGGGCGGAACCGGCATTGCTCATGATAGCCTTGACGTCGGCGAAGTCCAGGTTGATCAGCCCGTGGATCGTAATCAGATTACTTATTCCTTGTACGCCCTGCTGCAGCACTTCGTCCACAATACCGAAAGCGTCCACGAGCGAGGTCTTGCGGTCAATCATCTGGAGCAAACGGTCGTTGGGAATAGTGATCAGCGTATCGACGTTTTCTTTAAGCTCCCGGATGCCGGCATCAGCGCTGCGGCGTCGGCGCTCACCTTCAAAAGTGAAGGGTTTGGTAACGATACCGACCACCAGGGCTCCCGCCTCACGTGCTGCGGCCGCTATATAAGGGGCGGATCCGGTACCGGTTCCACCACCTTCACCTAATGTGATAAACACCATGTCGGCACCTTTTACAGCTTCGTATATTTCCTGTTCGCTTTCTTCGGCGGCTTTACGACCAACCTCCGGATCAGCGCCGGCTCCCAGTCCACGAGTCGTTTCGCGGCCGATGTGAATTTTGCTCGGCGCCTTGGAGTGGACCAGAGCCTGGGCGTCGGTATTGATAACCGCGAACTCCACCCCCTGCATTTTTGCATCGATCATTCGGTTGATGGCTGAACCGCCACCACCGCCTACACCTATTACTTTGATCCGGGCCGACGTGTCGACCTCTGGCATTATTTCTGCCATATATATAACTCCTTAACCACCAAGTTCAAAAGCCGTGTTAACCACTAGCGGGTACAACGTCAACTCTAGACTGTTATAAAAAACAATGCAACTTTTTTATTCGGCATATTTCAGCCAAAAACTTAGTGCACATATTTTGTTCTAAACCAAACTATTTTGCCTATGCCAAGCAATGTATTGCGCATCCATATTTCATCATACTTATGCTTGAACACAAAATGTCTGCATAAAAGTTTTCCACAGTCAAACTATTGCCGGCCAAATATCCGCCAAAATTCCAATCAAAAAACCCGCCGTGTTTAGGCGGGAACCGGTTGAACTGATATATAGGCCATCTATGGGAGGAAGTTCTTAAATATCCCCTTGATCTTATCGACGGTCTGACCGATTCCGGCGCCTGGGGTACTATGGGTGGCGCCAAGCGTCATGTTTTCGAGCATCAGACCAATCGGTGCCGCAAAGGCGGGGTCGTTTACCCGGTCGACAATCCCGGTAAAACCCTCGGGCTTGCCGACGACGGCTGGCAGCTGTAATAGTTCCTTGGCGAGTTCCTCGATACCGACCATTTTAGCACCGCCGCCTGTTATGACCACGCCGCCTGGCAGCAAATGGTCTTTTCCGATTTTCTTAAGTTCGCCACGGACCAGACTGAAAATTTCTTCCAGGCGGGCATCGGCAATCCGCTGGAGATCACGGCGGGTCATGACGGTATCGTCACCATCTAGCTCCTCGATGCGAATTTTTTCATTCAGATTCAGCCGGGCAGTGTGGGCCCGAACATATTTGAGCTTAATCTTTTCGGCGACGTCGATGTCGGTTTTGAGGCCGATAGCCAGGTCGTTGGTAATATGGCCGGCGCCAATCGGAAGTACGCTGGAATAGAGTACGTCGCCCTCTTCATAGACGGCGATACCCGTCGTGCCTCCGCCGATATCGATGACGGCCACACCGAGTTCTTTCTGACGCTTTGTCAGCACCGCCCGGCCGGCTGCCAAGGCCACGAGCACCTGGCCTTGGATTTCAATCCCAGCCTGATAAATGCTGCGGTCCAAGTTCTTGATGGCCGGCGTCGCACCCGTAATGATGTGGCTCTCAACTTCCAGTCGCACACCGTTCATGCCTACGGGGTCTTTGATGTTGCTTTGCGAATCTACGGCGTAGCTCCGGGGGAACACTTGAAGGATTTCACGGTTGGGCGGTAGCTGGATTGCCGTGGCGGCTTCCTCGACCCGGATAAGATCATCAATGGATATCTCATTGTCGGCTCTGCCCACCGCGATAACACCCTTGGAGTTAAGGCTTTGGATATGCGCACCGTCGATTGAAATAGTTGCGCGGTCGATGGCAATCCCAGAAATACGTTCAGCCTCATCGACGGCCGCCGTAATCGAAGACACTGTCTCGTCGACGTCCACGACCACGCCTTTGCGCATGCCGCTCGTCGGAGCCACACCCACGCCAATGACGCTGGGCTTGGCGGAGCCTTCCTCATGGAGACCGACAATGCAGCAGACTTTAGTACTGCCGACGTCGAGTCCGATATAAATCTGTTCTGTCGGGCCTGCAGCCATCTTTAGTGCCAGTTTCTTCATTGAGCTAATTATAGTGCTTATGTACTAGAATGCGCAAATGGTGTGTACACCGTAAGTATACGCGGATAGGCCATATCTGAAAACAAGGACATCGAACACCTTTGGTGTTCTAAACGGTGAGAACTTCGGCCCCGTCCGGCAATACCAGGACGGTATGTTCATGTTGTGAACCGAGGCTTCCGTCAGCGGTCATAATGGTCCACCCGTCATCTGCCTGAACAATCTCACGAGTCCCCAGCGTTGCCATCGGTTCGATGGCGATGGTCATACCGGCCTTCAAGCGCATACCGCGGCCAGCTGGTCCGTAATTGAGAACCAACGGATCCTCATGCACCTCGTGCCCGACCCCATGGCCACTCAAATCTTCGATAACACCTAGTTTGTCAGCCCGCAGCCTCATCTCAATAGCATGGGCGATATCCCCGAGACGGGCGCCTGCCCTAACCTCGGCGATTCCCTGGTCCAGGGCCTCACGGGTAGCCCTCATCAGACGACTGGCCTCGCTGGATACCGCACCCACCGGAATCGTAATCGCGCCGTCGGTAATCATCCCCTGGAAAGTCACACCAAAGTCCAGGCCCACAATGTCGCCGATCTGCAGGGTACGTTTGCCGGGGATGCCGTGGACCACTTCTTCGTTGACCGAGATACAGATGACGGCGGGGAAACCTTCATAGCCCAGGAAGGACGGCTGACCGCCCAATGACTTAAGTTCCGCTGCGGCCAGGCGGTCAAGTTCTCCGGTGGTTATTCCTGGTACGGTCTTGGCTTCAAGGTAGCGCAAGACTGCCGCCAACATGTGGCCGCTTTCCCGGATAGCGATAATTTCGTCCGGCGATTTTATTTGATTCATCATATCTTGAGCACCTTTTTTATTCTGTTATGGACTTGCCGGATAGTACCGTTGGCATCGATTGTGACCAAGCTGCCTTGTTCACGATAATGGTTCAATACCAATGAGGTTTCAGTATCAAACTGCCGCCACTTCTCCTCCAGCGCTTTGATGGTGTCGTCGCTGCGCCTGCGACCGCTCAGCCGCCGCAAGCTGACTTCCCGGTCGACTTCCATTAGTACGACTGCCCCCAGGACGATGCCGGTTTCGGCGATGAACGAATTAAGCCATTTGATGTCGTCAACGGTTCGCGGAAATCCATCTAGAATAACCGTTTCGGTCGGACCGATGTTTGCCAGCGCCTGACCCACGAGCGATTGGACGGCGGCCGATGGAGCTAGCTGCCCTGTCTCCAACAGTTTGCGGTAATGCGGAGATTGGCGTAGCAGTCGTCCGCTGGAAATATGGGTCCATCCCAGCTCCGACTCCAGCAGGTCCGACTGGGCGGACTTCCCGGCCCCCGTAGCACCCATAAGCAGGATTAACGAGGCCATAGACCAACCAGGTACGGTGTAAAAATTACAATGCCGATGACGACCGCTGCTGTAGCGCTTACCATTACTGCCCCCGCCGCCATATCCTTAATCAGTTTTACTTGGGGATGATGGTTGGGCTGAACCAGATCAAGGGTTTTCTCAAAAGCCGTGTTCATGATTTCGGCGAAAAAGACGATGATGACAGCTAACAGGATGGCCGCCAAATCACCGGACGTTATCCGAAGCATCAGCCCCAGAGCTAAAACCGCAATAGCGAACACTAAATGTATTCGGGCATTTTTCTCATGCTTTACCACATAGCGGACGCCTCGTCCGGCGTGGCCGAAGCTCGTGATTAATCTTTCCATTCGAATTCCCTATAAGTTAAGCCGGCTTCTTCCATCAACGAACGATGCAACAGCTGCATTTGCTCCCGGCCGTCCGCGTCCGCGTGATCATAACCCCCGATGTGCAGCACCCCGTGCAGACACAGGAGGGCGGTCTCTTCACCCAGACTAATCCCCGCCTCTTTAGCCTGGCGCCCCGCCGTCGTCAGGCTGATGGCCATTTCGCCGATAACGCCTTCAATAGCCTCACCGGTTTCCAGATAATTAAACGACAATACGTCAGTCGGATAGTCGTTGCCACTGTACTCACGGTTAAGCCGTTGGATCTCGGCGTCATCAACAAAAGTAACATTGATGGTTCCGCCGGGCAATTTCAACTCTTTAGCGCGGGCAGCCGTTGCGCTGAACACCTTACGCAACGGCGCCGTATCCAGTTCATCGGGGACTACCCCCGCTATCTCAAGTTCCAGGGGCGCGCTCACGAGTTCCCCAATTTGGCTTTCACGACAGCCGAGACCGCGCCGCCTTCTGCCCGGGCACCAACCTCTTTCATTGCCATACCAATCACCGCGCCCATTTGTTTCATGTCCGTAGCACCGAGGCGAGCAATAACGCCGTCGACTATCGTTTCCAGTTCGCCTTGGCTTAAAGCCTGAGGCAAGTAAGCTTGGATGATTTCAAGTTCGGCGGCTTCGATATCGATAAGATCCTGCCTGCCGGCCACTCCGTATTGCTCGATTGAGTCACGACGCTGCTTGGCCTCCCTTTGGAGAACCTTGAGGGCCTCGTCATCGGACAGCTCACGGTTTTGTTTAATCTTCTCGTTTTGCATCGATGCACGCAGCAAGCGGATAACGCCGGTTCGCGGGGCGTCACCGGCCTTCATGCTGGTGGCCATATCGGACTTGAGGGTTTCGAGAATCGTCATTGGTTTTCCTGTATTTCTCGCCTAATTGTAGCACTTTTCGACAATTTATGGGCTCATAGCCTGCATGAGTGCCATCGCTAACTAAAAAGCCTCCCGAAGGAGGCGATTCATGGTTACTTGTAGGCCTTGGCCTTGGCAAGCTTGCGGCCAGCCTTACGGATGGCGATTTCGCGCTGAGCCCGTTTGGTCAACGTCTTCTCGAAGTATTTGTTACGACGTGCGATTCCGAGAACTCCCGACTGCTGCACTTTTTTGTTGAAGCGGCGGATTAAGTTCTCGATCGACTCTTTGTCGTCCTTGCGAGTTACTTGAAGCATAGTATCACCTCCTTTCGGGTGGCGTTGGGACGGGAGTTAAACAACTTGGCCTAGCTTAGCAGAAAACCTGCCTCGGAACAACTACGCGAGGTGGTTCTTGTGGGTAGGCAACTCGGCCATAATGTGGAAATGCAGGTGATCGATGATCTGTCCCGCAGGACGCCCGTTGTTCAGGAGAACCTTATACGCCCCCTTCACACCAGCCCGTTCGGCAACGTCACGGACGGCCAGGAGCATTTGCCCGCCAATCTGGACGTCATCCAAGTTATCGAGCATCGGGATGTGCTTTTTGGGGACCACCAATATATGGACCGGGCTCTTAGGATGAATATCGTTGAATGCGGCCGCGACATCGTTCTCCCAAATAAGCCTGGAAGAATCTGCGACTACGTTACAGAATAAACAATCGTTCATGCAGGTATTATACTCTCTGAAAATAAAATGGCTAAACGTAAAAATGGTCCCCATCCGATCCTGAACTTGTCAGGAAAGGATGGGGACCAATTCAAACTTGGGGTGCAGCGACGCATCGATATTAGTCGAGGGCTGCAAACGAACTGTTGCGCTTCTTGCAGTCGCCACAGAGTTCTGCCGTCCGGTTGGAGACGCTGCTCAGCTCCGGAAGGGCTATTGCGGGAGGCTCGAGCGTCTTCATCACCAACTCAAGAATCTCCTCCAGCTCACCGAGGCTCTTGAATCGGAGCGTCGAGAGAATCCTGTCGTATTCCACCGGCTTGAGCTCATAGAACTCGAGCGCGGCTTCGATGGAGCCCCTGATGCTGGCTTTCTGGCGTTCAGTGCGCTGACAGTCCTCATCGAAGACGGCGTCGACGGCATTGGCGAGCTGGACGAGGCTCATGACGGCGCCCCGGAGAACTCCAGCTCAAACACGGAAGCAACCGCGGGTTTTGTCGGAAGCGGCACAGCAGCGTCTTGGAGTTCAACCAAGCGCAGATGCAACTCTTCGAGCTTCAACCTCATCTCTTTGAGGCTGTCACCTTCGAGGTCATGCGCACCTCTCACCTTGATTACACCGGTGCCGAAGGCCGGCTGAAGCTCGCGAATAGCTCTGCAGGCCTCATCGTAGGCCTGACGGAGTTCCAAACGCGCCTTCCTGCAGCCATAGTTGGGGCTGGACTCGCACGAAGTGCAGGACTTGATATTGTGAGACACGGTAGCGATTTCCTGTTCTGTAGATCGGATAAGTCCTTAATGAGATATACGACAGATGGAAACGATGCGGTTCAGCAGATACAGCTCTCATGGGCGGATTCTTGCAAACGCAACCTGAAGAGATCACGCAGTTCCCTCGTGTTGCTCATGACGGACAGAACCGAGCGTTCTAGGGGCTGCTGTCCCGTGAGTACTGCGCGGCCGGCGGCAAGATCCTCCAATTCGTGAATTGCATCGATGAGGGCAGTGTTGCCGGAGATGTTTGGATTCTTCAAGGTGCCGGGAGTGGCCATGCCGGTCCTCCTAAACTTGTTCCGGTCAGATACTATAATCTGCTCATGTTCGGATAGAAAGGATTATAGATAGCGTACCCTCAACTTGTCAATAAGAAATTACAAGATGGACAAAAAATACCAGTTATGTTTTACATTGTTTTATTTTATGGGATAATTTGCCGAAATTCACCTCAGCGCATCTCCCCTGTTGGCCGGTTCGGTCGTTGTCTCGTCTATCTAGGTGAAGTAGATTTTAGCTGACCTACCAGAAAGAGGAAGAAATTATACAAATCAGCAAAGAAGTGCTGTAACACCGGAATCAGCACGGGCAATAGTACTATCAGGATGATCACAAACAGCGCATTATGACGAACCAGCCCGATGAACGCTGAAACAAGCGCCACCAACACGATTAACGTTACCAGCCACTGTACGGGCATTGGGAACAGTGCCAAAAACCCGTTATAAAAATCAACGAGGGTCTGATAAAAGTTCACTTACTTCTCCGATGCGATGAACTGTTCCAGCTTTTTCACCGTATCCATGAACTGAGCCGGGAACACGATGGTGGAGTTCTTTTCGGCGGCGATCTCCGTCAGGACCTGCAAGTTGCGCAGTTGCAGGGCCACTGGATGGGCCGAGATGATGTCGGCTGCCTGACCGAGCTTTTCGGCGCTCTGGAATTCACCGTCGGCCGCGATGATCTTGGCCCGCTTCTCCCGTTCGGCCTCGGCCTGCTTGGCCATGGCGCGTTGCATGGAATCCGGCAGCTGAATGTCCTTGAGCTCGACGCGTTGGACTTCCACTCCCCACTTCTCCGTGGTGGTGTCCAAAATTGCTTTCACTTTGGTGTTGATATCGGCCGTGCTGGACAAGACCTCATCCAGGGCATGCTGGCCGACGATGTTACGAACGGTGGTCTGGGCGATTTGATTGATGGCGCTCGAGATGTTATCTATGGCCACGATCGACTTGATGGGATCTACGACCAGGTAATAAGTAACGGCTGCCACGCTGATACTGACGTTGTCACGGGTAATCACTTGCTGCCCCGGGACCGCCATCGTGATAATGCGCATATTTACTTTGCGCATCTGATCAACAAGCGGAATAATCAGCCGCAACCCCGGCTCCCTCACGCCGCCGGTTACCTTACCGAACCGAAACACTACCCCGCGCTCATACTGTTGGACGATCCGCAGTCCAAAAACACAAACAAGAAACACGACAACTACGATAAAATAGAACAAATCCATGGCAAGCTCCTGTAATCAGATTGCATTTTGCGCTTTCTGATGCCTTTTTTCAATGTCATTATGTCTAAACTACCCTCGGCGCACTGCTCTGCAGCGACTATAGCCCGTACCGCGTGCGCATCTCGGCCACAATAGCCTCCAGCTTAACCGTTTCCTGAGCACCCGAAGTCATGTCGCGGAGAAGTACGGTGCCTTCCTGGACCTCTTTCTGACCGATGATGATAGCGTTGGGAACGCCCAGTTTGTCGGCGCGGGCCAGTTGGGCGCCAATCCCGTCACGATCGACGGCGCCAACGGCCGGCACCCCGGCGTCAAGCAGTTGCTCGATCAGGCGAAAGGCTGCCAGGCGGGCTGGCTCGCCGAGGCTCGCCACGTACACCCGCTTCGCGACGACACTGGGTGGAACCGAGCCACTCGCCTCGAGCTCCAGAATAACCCGCTCCAAACCGACGGAAAAACCGACGGCCGGCGTCGGCGTACCGCCGAGAGACTCCATTAATCCGTCATAGCGACCGCCGCCACCCAATGAGGCCTGAGCCCCCTCGCGCTCACCATAAAATTCAAAAACTGTCCGCGTGTAATAGTCCAGACCGCGCACCAGCAGCGGATTGAGCTCATAACTGATTCCAAGATCATCCAGATATTCCAGAACACCCGCCAAATGCTGCTGACATTCCTCACAGAGAAAATTGAGGGTTTGCGGAGCGCCCCCTAAAATAACCTGCGTACTTGCCTCTTTCGAGTCCAATACTCGGAGCGGATTCTTAACCAGGCGTTCGCGATCAATTTCGGCCAACTGCTTGATGTTCTCGGTGAGATATTCAATAAGAGCTTTCTTGAACTTAGGTCGGCACGCCGCATCGCCTATGGAGTTGATCTGGAGCGTGACCGTACCCAGGCGCAACCGCTTGAAGACACGGTGAGCCAGCGTAATCAGCTGCGCGTCGGAGCTGGGGTTGGCGTCGCCGAACACTTCCGCACCAAATTGTTTGTGTTGACGATAACGGCCTTCCTGCGGCCGGTCATAGCGGAACATCTCTTCGATGTAATACAGGCGCACCGGCTGAGGCATGGAGCCCATGCCGTGCTCGATATACGCCCGTGCGATGGCGGCCGTTCCCTCGGGGCGCAGGGCCAGCCGCTTGTCGGACCGGTCCACAAGGGTATAGAGTTCCTTATCCACGAGATCGGTCCCCTGCCCCTGGGTTCGCAGGAACACTCCCTCATCCTCCAGCAGTGGCGTCTCTATACGCCCGTAACCCGCATCTACCACGGCCTGGGTGAAGGCGGCCGTAGCATAATCGAACAGCCGGCGACGCTCCGGTAGGATATCATACATACCGCGAACGGTCTGGAACTGTTGCTTAGCCAAAATTAGCTCCTTTTCTAGCCGAAAGCGTACCATAGCGTCCCGCCGTACGGCAAGACAGCCTAAATCCGCTTGACGCTCTCGATGCCGGGCAATCTATCCAGGCTCTTAATGATATCGGCCAGCGCGAACAAATCCGGCACTTCGATGACGAATTCAACTTGGGAACGGGTTTCATCGATATCATGAGTGTTCACCGACCCGATATTGTAATTGCGCTTTGAAACCGCACCCGTAATATCGGACAGCAGCCCGATGCGGTTAAACGCCACCAATTGAAGGCGGCAAACCAACCGTTCAGGAATTTCAGCCAGCGTCTCCCAGCGGCAGGTAACATACCTTTCGGAATCAACTGGCATGTTACGGCAGGTGAACGCATGGACCGTTACGCCTGAACCCCGGGTGACATACCCGATGATTGGCTGAGGGAAGACCGGCTGGCAGCACGGTGCCAACGAATAGGGCAATTGCTTGATTCCGCCGTCAAACATCACCTTTCCGGTCGCCTGAACACGCTTGATTACCGGAGTGGCGGCGGGTCTGGCGGCATCCGGCACCAGTCTACGGATAGTGGCGGTGACGCCGATACTGCCGTCGCCGATGGCCGCCAGCATGTCGTCGGCGGTTTTTTGGTGGAGCAGGTCCAGCGCGTCCGCGAGCTGGCGGGCGGGTACGTCCTCAAGCCGTTTGAAGTCCCAAACTTTCAGCTCGGCCTCCAGCAGCCCGCGCCCGGAAGCAATATTAGTCTCCCGGCTGGCCGACCGGAACCAGGCCCGAACGCGATTGCGCGCATGCGGCGTTTTGACGAAATTCAACCAGTCACGATTGGGCGCGGCCTCACGCCGGGTGATGATTTCAACGACGTCCCGATTTTCCAGACGGGTATCGAGCGTGGCCATCCGGTTATTGACCCTTGCCCCCATGGTTCGTAACCCGATATCGGAATGGATCGCAAACGCAAAATCGATGGGCGTCGAGTCCTCGGGCAGATCATACAAGTCGCCGCGCGGCGAAAAGACAAAGATGCGGTCACCGAATAATTCCAGCTTCGCGTTGTCAACGAACTCCTGCCCGCTGCCGAACGCCGCCTGAAGGGTAGTGAGCTGCCCGACCCACTTAAGCTTATCGGGCAGGGTACCGGCATGCTGGCCCTTGGCATAAGTCCCCGAGCTTTTCTGGGCGTCATAGTAAAAGTGGGCCGAGAGGCCATGCTCCGCCTCCTCGTGCATGATGGGCGTACGGATCTGAATTTCAATAATCCGTCCCTCCTCGGCGAACACGGTTGTATGAAGGCTCTGATAACCGTTGGGCTTAGGTACGGCAATGTAGTCCTTAATGCGGTAAATGAGCGGCTTGTACTGTTGATGAATCACCCCCAGCGCCTGATAGCAGGAGGCAATATCAGGCATGATAAGACGGATAGCGATGAGGTCATAGATCTTATCGATATCGCCGTTTACCTTAACCATTTTCTTGTAAACGCTGTAGAGATGTTTTTGTCGGCCGTCCACCGACAATACCTTCACCTTGGCGGCTACCAGCTGGGTGACGATAGCGTTTTTCAACAGGGAAATGTACTGTTCGGCCTTGGTAGTCGTCTGGTTGACAAGCTTGTCAAGATTGGCGAATTCTTCCGGCAACAGGTATTCGAAACTCAGATCTTCAATCTCGCATTTCAACTGACCCATGCCAAGGCGGTCGGCCAGCGGCGCGAATACGTCAAGGCTCTCCTGGGCGATCCGAATACGTTGCGCCGGTCTCAGATGGGCCAGGGTCCTGAGGTTGTGTAGTCGGTCGGCGAGCTTAATCAGGATAACCCGGAAATCTTTGGCGGTCGCCAAAAGTAGTTTGCGTAGATTTTCGTTGGTCGATTCTAGCCGGGCACTGTCCCCGACCGCTCCCGCCATGGCTTCGATGGCCGCCAGCTTGGTTACGCCGTCCACCAGCTGGGCTACGTTTTCGCCGAACCGTGCGGCTAAATCCGTCACCGTAATGGGGGTGTCCTCTACTACGTCGTGGAGCAGGGCCGCCATGATGGCCTCATGATCGAGACCCCAAGCTGCAATTATCTCGGCAACGGCAATAGGATGGGTGACATAGGGGTCCCCGCTGCGGCGTTTTTGGCCTTCATGGGCGCCGATTGCGTAATCAAGCGCGCTCTCCACGCCTTCCCTTTGGACTTTCGTAAAACGTTTATTATCATATTGAACACTAAATTTATTCATATCGTAGTTCCGAGACGACAAGCTGCAGACTTGCCCTTCCTTGCCACTCATTCTTACTTAAGCGACCAAGCGCCGTCAACCTCTGGCCCGGCTTGAGGTCCGGGTATTTGGCGCATAAACCAAACCCTACCGCTCCCATTGTCTCGCCGGAGTCGTCCTGCAGGCTCAATTTCAGGTGCGTGGCGTCCTTGCCGATCTTTCGAACCTGTGTTGCCGTCAGCCCCCGGATGGCCAGAACAGGCTCGGGATTGGACGACCCAAACGGTTCCAGCAGCCCAAAATGTTCAAGCAGTTCCCAATCGGCGTCGGTAATACCGTCAATATCGGCATCTGGGGTAAGTTCGCTCACGACAGCAGTATTCGCTCCGCTGGTGACGTAATAACCGTTCAAACCGTCACGAAACGCCTGGATATCCTTGGTTTGGAGCGTATACCCCGCTGCAAAGAAATGCCCGCCGAATTTTGTCAGCACATCCGCGTTGGCCCGCAGGGCCTCAATCATATTGAAGCTGCCCAGGCTACGCGCCGAGCCTTTGGTGGACTCCTGCAGGATTTGGGCCACCAGCACGGGTTTATGCCACTTCTCAACCAATTTGGAGGCGACAATCCCGACTATCCCGTGGCTCCACCCGGGATCGGGCAATAATAACACCGGATCGGCCGCATAACGCTCCGCCATGACGTCGGCCTCTTTAAAGACGGACGCCTGCGTCGCGCGACGTTCAGCGTTGAGTATATCCAGCTCTTGAGCTATCTGGGACGCCCGTGCCACGTCCTGCGTATTCACCAGCTCAAGACTGCGCGCAGCGTGTTCCAGCCGGCCAGCGGCGTTCATACGCGGCCCCAGGACAAACCCTAAATGCTGGGAGGTGATGCCGGTAATATCAACCCCCCCGACGTTGGCCAACGCCCTCAGACCAGGCCGGCGGGTGCGTCGCATCACCTTCAGACCGTAAGCCACCAGCACCCGGTTCTCATCGACCAGATCGACGATATCACAGACTGTTCCGAGGGCAACCAGATCAAGCAGCCATTTCTCCTGACCGGCCTCGGGAACCCCGGTTATCTGCTGAAGCGCTTGGATAACCTTAAAGGCAACTCCCGCTCCGCAGAGGTCCTTAAACGGGTAAGAATCGCCGGGCCGCTTGGGGTTGATGACCGCGATTGCCCGGGGTTGCTCCGCCGGGACCGCATGATGGTCGGTGATGATCAGATCCAGCCCGTTGTCGCGTGCCCAGTCGGCTTCCTTTACACTGGTGATTCCGCAGTCTACGCTCACCACCAGGTCAACGCCATCGGTTTTGAGCTCGCGTAGCGCGTCCAGGTTGATACCATAACCTTCTTCGAAGCGGTCCGGTATGTAGCTGGTAGCCGTAATACCGTGGTACGCCAATCCTTCGATCATGATGGCGGAAGCCGTGATGCCGTCGATATCGTAATCGCCGTAAACCACCACCTTTTCGCCCCGCTCGGCCGCTAGCATTATCCGCTCGACGCCAGGACGCATGTCGGCCATTGCGAACGGGTCGTGGAGATGGTCATCGTAATCCGGGTGCAGGAAACGCTGAACTGCCTTTTCCTCGGTGATGCCCCGGCCCGCCAGAATGTTGCGAATGATAGTAGGGACGGTCTCTTGCATACAGGTAGTTTAGCACTCAACCGCCCCATCCGAGGCATTAAAAAGCCTCAATCCGCACGAGGCAGATTGAGGTGGCAGTTTGGGATCAGGTTGATATACGTTCGCGTTGCATACTGACTTGATCAAAAGCGGTCAGCTTCGTGGTCATGGCGACCATCCAGCGGACGAGGGCGGCTCCCACGATCAGGGAGCTCGCCATTACGGCGTAAATGAAGGCGTAGCTGATGAGCGGAGTTCGCAAGTGCGCGTCGACGGCAAAACCGATGCCACCGCTGACGATGTATCCGCTAGCCCCAGTAGCGACCATCCCAATCCTGCAACGGGGCGATAACACCACGCTCAAGTCTCGTGCAATTATGCCGGCAGCCACCAGCCCGCCGCTCAGCATTGCCACTACCGGTGCCGCCATGCTGAGCATGCCCCAAACGATAACCATATTTACTCCCAATGTCAAAAGTGTCGGACAACATTATTCATTCTACCCGAATCATAAGCGAAATCAACCTACAAACGTAAAAATTTCCGCTGATGAGAGCGGAATTTTTATGACCGAAGCTATTGACGCTTAAAATTTCCGGGCGAGGAAGTAAAAGTTCGGATCACTTCGGCGGACAAAGCCGGGTGGAGGTTCAGGGAGGAACCGACTCCTGTCGGCCCGGCCCTGCCCCGTTTCATCACGAAAGGTAACGATTATCGATTGAAAGAGCCTTTTCATAGCGTGGTACTCGCTCCGCGGCGCGACTGGCTCTTTAACACCAGCCCCTGGAGTTCACGGTAAAGCAGAAACTTGGGGTTAGCCGAATACACTTTGGCATTGCCTTCAAGGGTCACCTTGACGAAGCCGACTTCGGCCAGTCGCTTCAGCTCGCGTTGCACGTTCCCCGGGTCTTCCTTGATCATTTTGGCGAGGCCGCGAACGTGCATCCGGAAGTCCGGATACTTGGTATAGATAACGATTATCTTACGACGGGTTTTGGATGTGATGAAGAGTTCTAACATTTGTTTTGAGGCCGATATTTTAGTTTTTGGGCGTTGTTGAATTTACTATATCCCGAGCATAAGCATAATGCAAGTAGTTTTTACAACGAAATCCCCCATGGCAATTTGGCCAGAGGGAATTATTCCACTACCTTCACTTTCTAGTTGTTGTTTTTGGCGAGCTGCTTCTGGCGGTAATCGTACCAAGTGACCAGTAACGGCGAGGCGTTAAAGATCGACGAGTAGGTTCCGGAAGCGACGCCGATAAGCAGTGCCAGAACAAAGTAACGGATGCTCTGGCCGCCGAAGAGCAGCAGGGCCAGCAGCGTCAGGATAACCGTTAGCGAGGTGTTGATTGACCGGGCCAGCGTCTCCAGGATGCTGTGGTTGACGATGACTTCAAAGCTCCCCTTCTCACGGCGCAGGTTCTCACGGATCCGGTCGAACACTACGATGGTGTCGTGGACGCTGAAACCGATGACGGTCAGGATGGCCGTCACGAACAGCGCGTCAATTTCGACTTGGAAGAAATGGCCCAGCAGACTGAAGATACCCAGGACGAACAGCGCGTCGTGCAGGAGGGCCGCGATGGCCATGAAGCCGAAGCTCCAACTGGAAGCCGGCGCCGGCACGTTGCGGAAGGCGAAGGCCACATACAGCACGATGGCAAGGCTGGCGATAAGCAAACTGATAAGCGCGTTTCGGGCGATGTCGCGGGATACGGTGGGACCGACCGAGTCAAAACTTAGTTCCTGGAGCCCCTGGGCTGTGAGTGCGGTCTTGAGTTTCTGATGATTGGCCTCGTGTTGCGCCTGAGGTGATGGGTCCGTGAAGCGGATCTGGGTCTGTCCGGTGCCGTTGGGCACTATTTGGACGTCCCTAAGTCCGATGGCGGCCGCGGCGGGGCGTAGCGTCGCGGCGACGACATTGCCTCGGACCACGGTCATCTGACCCGAATTAAAGTCGATACCCAGCTTCAGGCCGAACAACATCAGGGAAATGACGCCCGGAACGATGGCGATGAGGGAAATGGCGTACCAGATTTTTCGCTTGCCGATGAGGTTCATGATATGTCCCCTTTCTTCAGGCCGTACAGCTCCGGCTTACGCGACCATTCAGCACGGATCATCAGGCGCATAAAGGTGCGGGTAATAACGATGGCGGTGAACAGTGACACTAACACGCCCAGTCCAAGTGTGACGGCGAAACCCCGGATTATCGGTGTCGAACCGGAAGAGGCGAACAGGATCGCGCAGGTAATAAGCGTAGAGACGTTGGAATCACGGATGCTGGTCCAGGCCCGGGTGAAGGCGGTCTCGAGGGCCGAAACATAGCTTTTCCCTGCCCGGAGTTCTTCCTTCATGCGTTCGAACACCAGAATATTGGCGTCCACGGCCATGCCGATACTCAGAATGAATCCCGCGATGCCGGCCAGGGTGAGGACGATGGAGTAGCCGGGAATGAAGATGCTCAGCTTGTACAACGACAAGGTGATGGTGGTGTAGATGATCAGTGCCAAGACCGCGATGACTCCGGCCAACCGGTAATAAAGCATCATGAAGAGGGCGACGATACTGAGGCCGATGATGCCGGCGACCAGACTGCGCGAGACGCTCTCCTTGCCCAGCGACGGACCGACCGTACTCTGGGCCACCAGGGTGACCGGTACCGGCAACGCACCGGCGGTTATTTCCTCGGCGATCTTGCGCGCCTGCTTGATGTCCAGGTTGCCAGATAAAATGGCGGTGCCGTCGGTAATCGGTTCGGTGGTGGCCGGGCCGAAGGTCGGCTGGCCGTCGAGGAGCGTCAGGAGATAATGGCCGTTCTGGCTGAGTTTGGTGGTAAGGTCACCGAATTTCTTGGTGCTGTCTCCGGGCTTGAGTTGCAGGCGCACCACAGGCTGAGCTTTGGTCGGGTCGTAGTCGGCGGTCGCGGAGTCGACGTCCTTGCCGTCGATGCCGGTGGGCGTCTGGGACTGGCCGTCGGCCGACACCTCCAGGAACTCCAAATTGGCGGTCTTGCCAATCCGATCGATTGCCTCCCCGGTGTCTTTGACGCCCGGCAGGCTGACGATGACGCGGTTGGTCCCCTGGCGCTGTACGGCAATTTCCGAGGTACCGCCGAAGTTGGCGCGTTTTTGAATCACCGCGATCAGCGACTCCATCGCCTTGTCATGCTCACCAGCCGGAGTCTTGGAAAAGTCAGCTTGGAATACCAGCTGCGCCCCTCCTTGCAGATCAAGCCCCTGCTGCACTTTGAGTGTCGTATTCTTGATACCCAAAGCCTTTAAGATGACATCCTCGCGCGGAATCGCCAAAGCGGTCGTGACGACCGCAAGCAACAGAATAAGGGCAAACTTCAGTCGTAAACTCATAATGTTTCAGATAATAGCCGACCGAGCCCTACCGCGTCAATAATTGACCGCAAAGGTTAAGACGCAAGAGGAGTGCTCCTGGCAAGGAAGAGCGAGCACTGGAGTGAGTCGTATAAACAATACGATGAACGAGGAGCGCAAGTGATGACGCCGCCAGGGGTGTTCCTCTTACGCCTTACACCCAGCGGGTGACGACGTTGTTGATGCGGTCCATTATGGTCGCGGAATCAATCTTTTCCTCATCAGTGAAGTAATGCGACACCGTAAAGAAGCTGTCCGGGATATAGAGGTAGTGAAGTTCGTCAACCAGGCCATTAAGCCTTTCTATCACTTCTGCCGGACCCACCGGAATCGCCGCGATCACTCTTTCGGTATGAATGCGGCCCAAATAATTAAGGGCGGCATCAAACGACAGTCCGTTTTTCACGCCGTCAGTCGCGATGATTACAGTCCTACCCTCAAGCTGGGCCGGGTCGGCCATCCCGTTTTCACCTATGACCGTCGTCATCTGGTACATCTGGCGGAGTTTCTCTTCTTCGACGTACGTCCGCATATCCTGCATATACTCTTCCATTTCTCCGGTCGATATCATGGAGTTGTAGGTAAAGAGGCCGGTCTGATCCATGCTGCCGATGACCAGGCTTGCCTCCCCCGGGGCCGTGATGCGGGACGTCATCAGCATCGAGAGCGTGCTATGCAGCCTGCGGGCGATTTGTTCGCCCACGACGGCGCCGCCCGGAGAAAGCGCGACTACGGCGGTATTATCCCAACGATATTGGGTGAGCTGATCGGCAAGTTGGTCACCAGCCTGGGCGCGATCATGGAAGTACATGCAATCATTGTAACAGGTTCCGCTAGAGCTTGGCGCCATCTCTGCGTTACACTGTCACTATGATTGAACACCGACGGTATTATCTGGTGGCACCTCTTGCCTATACGGGCGATGCCGGGTCGTTCACCTACCATTGCGATGACCAAAAACTTGAAGTCGGCCAGATTGTAACTATTCCGCTCGGCCGACGGTCGAGCAACGGGGTCGTAATGACCTCGGTTGACAAGCCGGAATTCAAAACCAAATGCATCAGCGGCGCCCTTGACGTTGCCCCGCTCCCCCTTTATCTGTTGGAACTTGGAACCTGGATGAGCGCCTATTACGCCTCCAGCCCATCTAGCGTCTGGAGCACCATGTTGCCGACCGGAGTTGCTAAACACCGCCGTGAAATCAAGGCCAGGACAGCAAAAAATGCCGGCGGCCTCCCGCAGCTGGAGCTGACCGACGACCAGGCCGCCGGACTTAAGGCCATCAGGTCGTCACCCAGGTCCACCCACCTGCTCCAGGGCGTGACCGGATCCGGCAAAACCCGGGTGTATCTGGAGCTTGCGGCCGAGGCGCTCCGCGAGGGTCGTTCAGTCATCGTCCTGGTACCTGAAATCACCCTGACGCCGCAGGTTGTGGCGCTGTTTGAAGAGGCGTTCGGGGAGGCGGTTATTTCCACCCATTCCAAGCTCACGGAAGCCCAGCGTCACACAATTTGGTCCGCTGCCAGCCAGGCGACGGCACGCAACGAACCCCGCATAATCGTGGGCCCGCGGTCGTGCCTGTTCCTGCCCTTGCATAACTTGGGGCTGATCGTAGTGGACGAAGCCCACGAAACCAGCTACAAGCAGGAGCAACACCCGCGCTATAACGCCATCACGGTGGCGGCCAAGCTGGCAGGAATTACCGGATCGCGGCTGGTCCTGGGTAGCGCAACGCCTGGTTTGACTGAGCTCTTCCTGGCCCAAGCCGGTCGGATCGACCATATCATCATGAGCCGCAAGGCTAACGATATCGCCCATGTAAAAGCCAGAATCATTGATCTCCGCAACAAGGACGACTTGAAATTGAGCAAGTTTATTGCTCAACCTTTGATCGACGCGGTCTCGGCAACTCTGGCATCGGGCCGACAGAGTTTGTTGTATTTAAACCGCCGGGGCAGCGCTTCCAGCCAAGTCTGCGGCGACTGCGGCCACGTGTCAACCTGTCCGAACTGCCTTCTGCCTCTCACCTTCCACGCCGACTGGATGCGCCTGGTTTGCCACCACTGCAACTACCGCCGCGTCAGCGAGGCCGTCTGCCCCGAATGTGGCAGCATGGACGTAAAACTGCTCGGCGGGGGCACCAAACGCATCGAGGCCGAGGTGGAGCGGCTCTGGCCCCAGGCTCGAATCGCTCGACTGGACCGCGACAGCGCGACGTTATCGCATATCAAGGAGGTCTACGCCGGGCTCAAACAGGGCACTATCGACATACTCATCGGCACCCAGATGATCGCCAAAGGTCTGGATCTGCCCCGCATCGATACGGTAGGCGTAGTCACGGCCGACACGATGCTGCATTTGCCGGACTTCGGGGCAGCCGAACGCACCTTCCAGCTGCTCAGCCAAGTATCGGGCCGGGCCGGTCGCGGCGACCGGGCAGGTGAAATTTTCATCCAGACCTACACCCCGACTCATCCCGCTATAGTGGCGGCGGCGACCGGCGATTACGCCGGCTTTGCATCGTCCGAGCTCGAGCAACGCCAGCTGATGGGCTACCCGCCCTACAGTTACTTACTCAAGCTCACCGTGGCCGGCCGGGACCGCGCCGCGGCCGTGGCGGAGGCTGAGGCCTTTGCAACCGCCCTGCGCCGTCACGCCGGCCTGGTCGTGACCGGGCCGGCGCCGGCCTTCATCGAGACCCAAGGCGGCAGCTACCATTGGATTATCACCGTGAAGGCGGCCCGCCGCACCGCCCTGGTCCAAATTACCGCCCAACTCCCGGGCGACCACTGGACGGCCGACCTGGACCCCATTAACCTGCTGTAACTTAGACAAGCCCCGTATAACCAGATAAACTACACAATAATGACTTCAAAAGACATCATCACCATTCCTAATCCCCTGCTCCGTGAGCGCAGCAAACGCATCGGTCACGTTGACGCCTCAACCCAGGAGCTCGCCGAAGGCATGATCGAAGCCACCCTGGAATGGGAAGCCGGACGTGAGCATGAGTTCGGAGCGGCCCTTGCGGCCATCCAAGTGGCTCAGGCGTATCGCGTGGTCGTCATCCGCAACGACTTCGACGACAAGTCCAACAAGAGCTTCACCGTCTTTATCAACCCGGAGATCGTCAAAGTCGAGGGCGTCCCGCAAGAAGAGCTCGAGGGCTGCCTCAGCGTCAGCGACATCTACGGTAGCGTCGCACGTTACCCCAAGGTCAAGGTCAAGGCCATAAACTTGGACGGCAAGCCCTTCCGGGTCACCGCCACAGGATTTTTGGCCCGCGTATTCCAACACGAGATTGACCACACCAACGGTATCGTCTTCGTTGACCGCGTCACTGACCCCCGCAAGCTCTACCGCTTGGAGGCAGACGGCAAGTTCACTCCGTTGGCAGCCGGTGAAGCGTCGCCCAAAGCCAAAGCCGCCCCCAACGAGATGGGAGCCCAGTAACCTTGGCTTCCACCGCTGCCAGTATCGTTTTTTTCGGAACCGACGTGTTCAGTATCCCCTCACTCCAAGCACTTGTTGACGCCGGATACCCGATTGAGGCCGTGATTACCAAGCCGGACGCCCGCGTGGGACGCGGCCGCGAGGTTACGCCCCCACAAGTCAAACAGCTGGCCCAATCCCATGGCATCAGAGTTCTTCAACCGTCAAACTCAGCGGAATTGTTTGAAGTGACTTCTAACTTGAAGTCCGTTTACGGAGTGGTCGTAGCGTACGGACGCATCATCGCCCCAGCCGTGTTGGAGCGCTTTTCGGGCGGCCTCATCAACCTTCACCCCTCGCTCCTACCGAAATACCGGGGCCCGGCGCCAATCGAATCGACTATCCTCAACGGCGACAAAATGACCGGCATTTGCATCATGAAGCTCGACGCCGGGATGGACACCGGTCCCGTTTTCGTCCGTGAAGCCGTGCCTCTGACCGGCGTGGAAACGCGACCCGCCCTGCATGACCATCTGGCATCATACGGCGCCAACCTGCTGGCCGGCAGTTTGGCCGATATCATAGGCGGCGAGCTCACTCCGGTGCCCCAGAGCGCCTTCACCGACGAGCCGGTTTCGGTAACCAAGCTAATCACCAAAAGCGACGGCATTGTCGACTGGATCAAGCCGGCCGTCGCCATTGAGCGCCATGTCCGCGCCTACCTCGGCTGGCCCGGCAGCAAGACCATGATCGACGGCATCGACGTCACCATCACGGCCGCCCGCACCGGTGACAGCCTATCGCTGATGGGCACCGGCGAGACCGGCGGCCAGCCCGGTACTCCGTTTAAGACCGCTACGGGCGAATTGGCCGTGATTACTGGGTACGGCGAACTCATAATTGAGCGCCTCAAACCGGCCGGCAAAAACGAAATGACCGGTCAGGCGTTCCTGGCCGGTCACAAGCTATAATTCAAAGCTTCTAGCTTCGGCGTTTAAACATTGCGATGCGCGACTTAATCCAGTCGGCGCTCTTACTGCTATAAGGGAAAAAGGTTTCCTGCTCAGCGTCTTCCTGCTCCTTATCTGAGTGGCTGATAACCTCCTGGTAGTGGGCGTTGGCCTCCCCATACCATTTATCTACCTCAGGACTGAGCGCCTTCACCACAGGTCGGAGTACCTGGCCTGTCTCGGGATCCTTAGCATATTCCCTCACAAGCAGGCCCTGGCGGAAGGCCTGGCCAATAACCAGTTCAAGCTCGTCGCTGTCATTTCCCGCCTCTTCATATGCCTTGCCCAGAACCGCGAGACGTGAGGCAATTGAATCACCCGGTCGTTGGGCGTCGTATGGTTCAAGCTTTAGTAAGTCTTCAAACACCGTTCGTGGTTCATTGTCCGGAGCAACCGGATCAGAGGAATCAGATGGAGCCCCAGGCATCTTCGATACTCGCTCCAAGGCCTCCTGCCGCAAATCGAGGATTGAATTGCCGGCAACCAGCTTGCCCTTGTCGAACTGGGCCGACTTGGGCGTTTGGTAACTAATTTCCCCCTGTTCGCCTTCAGTAGCACTGATATAACCCTTCTCCGCCCAAAACCCGGTGAGCTTGTCAATTTCCTCAATACTTCGGGCTTCCTTGAATAAGTCGATGGAAATCTTGCCGTCGCCTAGAGCGTGCTCAATCTTTTGGCGAGCATCCTCGGCGGCTTTTTTCTGGTCACGAGCCGCTTGCTTGAGTACTCTGGCGCGCTGCTCTTTTTCTGCCCCCAAGGTCTTAACATGCTCAGTGGATATATCCTGCAAATGACGGGCATGCTTAAAAAGCTTAAGGTCCAAAGCCGTTCCGTTGACAACGGTTTCTTTATTGCGGTCCGTTGAATAATTCAGCCTGGCCGTGTCAAAAAAATCCTTATCGATTCGGTCGCTGATCTCCGTTGCCGACAGTCCCTGGTATTCCAGCGTCAATTTGTCCTTCGCTTCAGTATAGGACGAAGGCTTGAGTCCTTCCGAACTGGGTGCGTTCAGACCCTTACCGACAGAGTCTGCGGTCAGATTTAAGAACTGCGGTTTTTCTATTGTCGGCAGATCCGGCAACGCTGTCGGCGAATGTCCGTCGGCTGGAGCCGCAACCGTAGTAATAGACTCTAGTTGCTCACGAGAAAAACCGTTTCCGGACTCTGAATCTAATTGTTCGGGCATACAAAAACTCCAGTCGTGTTACCTGGATTATATCATAAGCGCTACAGGTCTTTGAGCAGGCGGTCAATTTCTGCGGCGTAGGCGCCGCCGGTATCTAGCTTGAGAGTGAGATGCGGCACAAATTTAGTCTCCAGATGGTGCGCCAGGGCAATCTGAAGACCGTTCTGGGTCGCTTGGACACGAGTCCAAAGCTTGTCCTGCTTGGGGCCGGTGGCGAGCAAGCCGATCCATACCGTGGCGTTACGCATGTCCGGGGCCGCGTCCACGCGGGTCACTGTAACGGTGGCAGCGTCGCGCTCAAGGAATTCCACCAGCGTTTTGGCTACTACCTGCTGGATGAGGCTCTCAATTTTGGCAACGCGTTGTGACATGGTTACAGCGAACGGGCCTTGGATTCGGTGGTGTAGAATTCAATGATGTCGCCGATTTCAACGGCCGTCTGGGTCGCGATGCTCATACCGCAGGTATCACCTTCAAAGGCTTCTTTCACCTTCTGCTTGTCTTTTTGCAGCGTCGTCAGCGTACCTTCGCCAATAACCTCTTTGCCGCGCTTAATCCTAAGTGTCTGCTTGGGCTCGATATGACCGCTAGTAATCTTGCCACCGCAGACGGCTGCTCCCTTGCCTATCTTGAACACTCCCAGTATTTCCAGTTCACCGACAACTGTCTCAATAATTTCCGGATCGAGCATCCCTTCCAGGGCCTCACGCAGGTCATCGGTCAGTTCATAAATGACCTTGTATAAGCGTACGGTAACACCGTCACGGTTAGCCATTGCCTTTAGTGCGCCGCTCATGGACACGTTGAAGCCGATAAGAATGGCTCCGGCGGTCTTGGCGAAAATGACGTCGCTTTCAGCAATATCACCCACGGCCGACGAGACGACTTTGACCGCAACTTCGTCGTTGTGGAGTTTAGCCAGACTTTCGAGCAATGATTCCAGTGAACCTTGAACGTCGGCTTTAATGACGACGTTAAGTTCCTTGATATTGCCGGCGGTGAAGGCGGCGTTAAGCAGGGAGGCATCAATTTTCTTAATACCCATGCTCTTGGCCTGCTGGCGATGGACCACGCGGGCCGCGGCGTCGCGGGCGGCCTTCTCGTTGTCTTCGGAGCGGAAACGGTCGCCAAAGGCCGGTACGGCCTTCAAACCGGTCACTACGGCCGGCATGCCTGGGCTGGCCGAGGTAATCCGCTTGCCGCGGAAGTCACCTAAGCTGCGGACCTTGGCATAGGTGCTTCCGGCCACGATATAATTGCCTACCTTGAGCAAACCGTTGCTAACGAGTACGGTGGCTACCGGTCCCTGACCCGCATCAAGATGGCTCTCGATAATAACCCCGTCGGCCGGACCGTCAGGTATCGCCCTCAGGTCTTCGACATCCGCAACCAACAGAACGACGTCGAGCAATTCTTCGACGCCGGTGCCTTCCTTGGCCGAAACTTCGACGGTGATGGTTTTGCCGCCCCAATCCTCCGGCTGCAGACCGATTTCGGTCAGCTCGGTGCGCACGCGAACTACGTCGGCACCTTCCCGGTCGATCTTATTGATGGCGACGACAATCTGAACGCCCGCTTCCTGGGCGTAGCGGATAGCTTCCTTGGTTTGCGGCTTCACGCCGTCGTCGGCCGCAACCACGATGATTGCGACATCGGTCATTCGGGCACCGTGCTGGCGGAGGGCGCTGAATGCCTCATGACCCGGGGTATCCAAAAAGGTAATCCATCGCTCGCCGCGCTTAATTTGATAAGCGCCGATGTGCTGGGTGATACCGCCCGATTCTTTGGCGGCGACCGCCGTCGAACGGATGGCGTCCAACAACGACGTCTTACCG
>DHXV01000003.1:0-4776 GCA_002415345.1 Patescibacteria group bacterium UBA5147 | reverse complement strand
GCGCCGATGTGCTGGGTGATACCGCCCGATTCTTTGGCGGCGACCGCCGTCGAACGGATGGCGTCCAACAACGACGTCTTACCGTGATCCACGTGTCCCATGACGGCGACGATCGGCGGGCGCAGCTCGCCTTCACCTTCGGCCAGTTTCACTTTGGCAGGTGCGGCTTCCTCGGCTTCATCAGGCTCGGGCTCAATTTCAAAACCAAGGTCGCTGCTGACGATGGCAGCGGTATCGAAATCAATCTGCTCATTAATGGTCGCCATGACGCCGTTCTTCATGAGTTCGGCAATCAGGCGCGTGACCGGCAGATCAAGCCGCTCGGCAAGTTCGCCCACCCCGATGACTTCGGGAACTAAAACGGCTGACTTCACTTCGCTTGTTTCTGACTCGGCCATATCGTACCTATTTCTTCTTTATGGTGCGTGGCAGGATTTCCCTGCAGCGCTCATTATTACAGCTATAATTGCCCCGCCCTGGCATGGTCTGCCGGGGGTCGGGCTGGAACTGCCCGTCGGTCATAACCCAACGGATCAGCTCCATTTTTGGCGCCTGCTGACGGCAGACGCGGCACCGCCGCAGCGGCGTGTGGCGACGCTCTGGCATAAGCTTAAGCGTCGACCTTTTTAGCGCGCGGCGACTTGAGGCTCAAGCTCAATTTATGAGCCGCGGCATCAATCGTAATGATACGGAACTTCTTGGTCTCGCCCATCTTGACGAGCGTAGACGGGTCTTCGACGTGTGAGTCGGAGAGTTCGGAGATGTGAACCAACGCCTCAATCGAAGATGTTACTTGGACAAAGGCTCCGAACGGCGTGATGCGGGTAATCTTACCCTCAACCTCGTCGCCGACCTTATACTTCGCCGCATCCTTGACCCACGGGTCAGGCATCAACTGCTTCATCGAAAGGCTTAGCTTGTCGCGGTCGATCGAGATTATCTTGGCCTGGACTTTGTCCCCGACTTTAACATAGGAACTGGGGTTGTCGACGCGGTCCCAGGCGATTTCACTGATGTGAACCAAGCCTTCGACACCGTCGACGTTGACGAAGATCCCGAAGTCAACGACACCGGTTGCGACGCCGGTAACGGCGTCCCCGACTTTCATCTTGGCGACTTTCCCCTCGGTGTCTTCACGCTTGGCGGCCTTTTCGCTCAGAATGAGCTTATTGTCGCGGCGGTTGACATCCAGAACTCGGACGTTGAGGGTCTTGCCCGTGAGGCTGTTGAGACGATGAAGGATCTCGTCCTTATCAGCACCCGAAACACGGGGGTAATTCTCGGCCGAAAGCTGTGATACTGGTAGGAAACCGCGGATACCGTCAACTTCAATGAGCAATCCGCCCTTGTTGGCGTCGAATGCGGTAACCGCAAAGACTTCGCCGGCGTTGAAGCGCACTTCAAGCGACTCCCAACCCTTTTCCTTCGCGACTTTCTTGAGGCTGAGTATAGCATAGCCGTTCTCGTCCTCCGGATCCATGACGGACGCCGAGATCACGTCCCCAGGCTTGATGTCCTGCGAATACTCAATCTCGCGACCAACTACCATACCCGTACCGCGCGGACCTAGGTCCAGCCATACTTCGTGCTTTTCAGCCGCAATTACCGTGCCTTCGATGACATCGCCCACGCTCATCGCGCCGACGCTGGCTTCCGCTAGCAGGTCTTCCATGGTGATTTCTTTTGTCTGTGCCATATTTGTAAGTTTCCCCGGTATTCACCAGGTACTTCTCCCTTCAAAAAAAATTTCACTCTTCCTTGGCAATTAGAGTGATTAGTCCTATTTTACGATACTTAAACCCCCGCGTCAAAGGCGAGGCGGGGGTTTACTGCCAAAATTCAGCTATATCATACGCGGATACGTACGGCTCGCAGAACGCGGGCTTTGCTCCCGCGCCACAAAACGGCGGCCAAGGTGATGGCGGCAAGACCGATAAGGCCGCTTTCGGAAGGACCCGTATCGGGAATTGCTGTTGGGCTCGTAGTTGCCCCATCCACGATTACCGGGATTGGTGTTGCAGTCGGTTTGATCGAAGCCGAGGCTGAAGGAGAGACAGCAGTGGCTTTGGCCTGCTGATTCTTCACGTCCTGATCATGGCGCAATTGCGCCTGACGCTGCGAATTACCATACAAAAAGGTTGCAACTACAATACCGGCGATAATGAACAGGCCGACGGCGGTTTTGACTGAATCGCGCTTCATAATTGGTTCTCACTTACTTACTACTTACTACTTACTACTTACGCATGTTATACGCCCCAGCGTCAAGGCGTGCAAGCATAAGAAAAACAGTAATAGAAAAACGACCGGATGTTGCCGAGGAGAGGACACCTTGGAGGGGCCAAACCCAAGCAACATTCGATCGTTTTTACGCGCTCGTCCGGAATAACCGGCCTACGAGCGGGGGTGGGGCTTCATCCATCACCAAACAACAAGGAGGTGAGCACTCGCATCTAGCTAGGAAAAGCCCCATCGCCACTCATCACCCTCACTTTATACATGCGAGTAGTATAAACGTTAGATACAATGTAACACTAATCATAAGTATTGTCAACATCCCGCCGTCCCTTCCCCTAGCCAATCCTTTGCAAGCTTTGTGCTCAGAAATACATTACGCTTATGCTCGACAGCAAAATATGCGCCTTGTATAGTGAGTAATATCAAACAAGCAGGAGGGCGCGCTTGGATTTCTTGGCAAATTTCACAGACCAGACCTTTGTGCCCGGACGCTACTTTATGTGGTCCCCTAACACCAAGACTATTACCTACGATGAGCGCAGAATCGACACTAACAACGGACGTCTGGCGCTCCTTCACGAGCTAGGCCATGCCCGCCTTGGCCACCGCATTTATAAGTACGATATGGAGCTGTTGCGCATGGAAATGGAAGCCTGGGACATTGCCCGCAACCTGGCTCCGATTTACGGCGTCTCAGTCAACGAAGATCATATTACGTCAACCATATCCAGCTACGACGAGTGGCTTACTAAACGGGCAACCTGCCCCGACTGCAACAATTTCAGCCTCCAGCGCGGTCGCGATTCATACGGCTGCTTCGCCTGCGGCGCCAAATGGGTAGTTAACTGGCGCAAGGACCGGCGGGTAAAGCGAACCATCGTTTCCCGCTTCACCCGCCTATCCGACCTGGCCCAACCGCCTTCCGCCACGATTAGCGCCGATATCGCCAACTAAAAAAGACCCCGAGGGGTCTTTTAAAGAGTTAGGTGAATCAACCAGGCTTACGCCTCGTCTTCAGCCTTGGTGCGGCGAGAAGCCTTACCACCCTTGCGGCCAGCCTCAACGGCTAGTTCGCGGTTCTGGGCGAAACCACCACCACGGCTGATCTTACCGCCTTTGCGGCCGATCTGCTCATAGAAAGCCATTCCGTAACGTTGTTTGTTAGTCGCAGCAGCCTTGCGGCCACCATTGCGAGTTCCTGCCATAATTAATACTCCATTTACCTTGATTGCTATTTTAGCCTAGTAGGGCCTTAATCAGCTTTAGCATTTCTGCCAAAAAGCTTGTGTCTGTTAGACAACTTATCGTAAAAATAACTAGGTTGCTGATTGCTTAAGCATATTAGCATAAAACCCTTACGCTGTCAATAGTAATTATGCTTTAATCACTACCCTGCCTAACAGAGCATAGGCATAATATAGTTGATGTACCTGATAATTCCCTGATTTGATATGATGAGCCAATGCATTCCCCTCACCTGACAATTCTCTTGCCGGATATCCGCAGCGCCCACAACGTGGGCGCAATTATGCGTACTGCCGACGCGGTGGGCGCACGTGTTTGGACGAGCGGTCTTTCGCCCCACCCTATCGTAGATAACGATGCCAGGCCGCCCCACGTGGCCGATCGGGCTGCACGGCTGATCGCCAAAACTGCCTTAGGCGCCGAGAAAACCGCTTTTGAATCTCATTATCATACTTTTGAGCAAGCAATAGCGTCAGCTCGGGGGCTCAATCTGTTTGTCTGCGCATTAGAACAAACTTTAGACTCACTTAACCTATTTGATTTCACATCCGCTGCGCCGCTGCTGCTAATAGTCGGTCCTGAAGTTGAGGGGTTGAACAGCGGCCAGCTAGCAGTCTGCGATATTACGCTTGAAATCCCTATGGTCGGACATAAGGAGTCGCTAAACGTTTCCGTGGCAGCCGGAATTGCGATGTACGCCATAACTCGAGGGTAATCGGACATATATGAATACGAATGAACGCCAAAAACCACCCGTTAGGGTGGTTTTTGAATAATCCGGCACCGTGCTACTTTCCCCCATAGGAGTATCATCGCCGCAGCGGGTCTTAACTTTGGTGTTCGGGATGGGAACCAGTGTAGCACCCGCGCCAAAAGCACCGGTATCGTCGCTCTCCGATAAGAGCTGTGGGGAAATCACATTTCGGACAGGCCCTGGGGCCTGAAAGAGAAAGCGACGATATCGGCACTTTTGCAAGTGCGCGTTGGATTTATAAATGGGTTGGCCTGGCGGCCACAAACTGCTAGTCAAACATAACTCTCACTTCAATCAATTGCGTAACTGAAGAGAAAGTGTAAAAAAGTCTATCGACCGATTAGTACACCTCGGCTAAACGTATTGCTACGCGTACACCTAGTGCCTATCAACCAGATAATCTTTCTGGGGTCTAATGGGGAAATCTAATCTTGAGGTAAGTTTCGCGCTTATATGCTTTCAGCGCTTATCTTGACCGAACATAGCTACTGGACAATGCCCTTGGCAGAACAATCCATACACCAGAGGTTCGTTCACTC
>DHXV01000002.1:67993-171808 GCA_002415345.1 Patescibacteria group bacterium UBA5147 | reverse complement strand
TGGCTGGGGCGGTAGGGGTCGAACCTACGATACACGGCACCAAAAGCCGTTGCCTTACCACTTGGCTACGCCCCATTGTAATTGAGTTTTTCCTACGCGTATTTTAGCTTACCATGGAGTAAGCGACAAATCGCTTTGTAAAGCTTGTTGTCATTGAGTAATAACACCATAAATGGTATAATAAGCTAATGAATATCCCAACCAGAACCATCGTCAAAGTCTTAGCCGTGACCTTCGCCTTTATCGGCCTGCTCTACTTCGCTTATATGACCAGGACCATCTTAGTTTGGCTGATCACGGCCTTTGCCTTGGCCTTAGCGCTAAACCCGGCCGTCGCCCGGTTCCAGAGGTACATACCAAAACGCAACCGGCTTGTGGCGACCATGTTGGTGTTCGTGCTGCTCATTGCTGCCATCAGCGCGCTGGCGGTACTCTTATTGCCACCGCTTATTTCTCAGACCGAGCAACTGGTAGTCGATCTTCCCCACTACACTAACGAACTCACCAAACCCGGCACTTTTACGGGCGACATTATCCAACGCTATGATTTGGTAGATCGGATTAAGGCCAGCCAGTCCGATCTGGTCAGCCGCTTGTCCGATGCTGGCGGCACGTTCATCGGCGTGGTCAGCGGACTGTTCACGAGCATTATCGCCTCCCTGACCGTCTTTGGCCTGACCTTTTTCATGCTTATGGAAGGACCGACGTGGATAAACCTGTTCTGGCGCACACAAACCAACAAGCATCGCCGTGAGCGATTACAGCGGCTGGCTGGCGATATGTACCTGGCGGTCGGCGGTTACGTCGTCGGCAAGCTGGTGGCGGCGCTGCTGGCCGGTCTGTCGACTACAATCACGCTGATGATCCTGGGCGAACCGTTCGCCGTCCCGCTGGGGCTGATTGTCGGTATCCTGAGCATTATGCCGCTGATCGGGGCGACCATCGGCGCAGTCATAGTCGTCGCTGCCACCCTGTTCACCTCGGTTAGCGATGCCATTATCATGGCCATTTTCTTTACGATATACCAGCAGATTGAAAACAATATTATCCAGCCGGTTATTTTCAACCGTGCCGTCTCCGTATCGCCCTTGCTGGTGTTTATCTCGGTCTTGCTGGGAACCGCGGTTGGCGGTATTCTGGGCGCGCTGATTGCGATTCCGGTAACGGCTAGTTTGCAAATCCTGGTCAAAGATATCTACCAGCACCGTCAAGTCAAACTGCCGACGACGACTACTACCAGCCACAAAACCAAGTCTGCCTAGATTTCCGGTAAGGCGTTAACGGGCGAGCTCGTAACGCCTGAGCTTGGCCTTGTTGGCGGCCGTCGGCTGTTGCAGCTCTAAGAGTTCGGCGTAAATACCCTCACCGTGGGCCAGCTCGGACGGGGAGCCTTCTTCTATTACAGCCCCACCCTGAATGCCGACGATCTTGTCGACCGAGGCGATGGTCGACAGGCGGTGCGCGATAATCAGCGTACTTCGGCCCCGCATCAGCTCGGTCAGAGCCAGCTGGACCTCGTGTTCGCTACGTGAGTCCAGGGAGCTCGTAGCTTCGTCCAGAATCAGAATTGGCGGGTCCTTGAGGATGGCGCGGGCAATGGCGATCCGCTGCTTCTGGCCGCCGGACAACTTGACGCCGCGCTCGCCTATTTCACTGTCATAGCCAGCGGGCAGTTCGGCGATGAATCCGGCCGCGTTGGCCGCTTGGGCGGCTGCGGCGACCTGCTTGTCGGTGGCATCGGGCGAGCCATAGGCGATATTATCCCGCACGGTCCCGGAAAACAGGTGGGGTTCCTGGAACACCACGCCGATGTTGCGTCGCAGCGAGGCCTGGGTGACGCCGGCGATGTCCTGCCCGTCGATGCGGATATGGCCGCCTGACAACCCGTAAAACCGCAGCAAGAGGTTAGATATCGTCGTCTTGCCTTCACCACTTTCACCGACTAAGGCAACTTTTGTTCCCGGTTCAATCGCAAAGGAAATGTCGTCCAACACCTGTTTTCCGTCGGAATAGGCAAAATCAACCGAGGAAAATGCCACTTTGCCGCGAGTAACAACGAGATCCGAAGCATCCGGGGCGTCAACGATACTGGGTTTTGTATCCATGATGGCAAAAAAGTCCTTTGAGCCGGCCCGGGCCCGTTGGATGTTGTCGACGATAAAGGAGCTGGCAAACAGGGGGAATTGCGCCTGGGTGACCAGAGTGACAAGCAGGACGAAGGTGGAATTGTCGAAGTGCCCGATGTAGGTCTCATAGGCGATATAGCCGTAAATCAGGAAGAACACCACTGAGAGACCTAGACGGCGGTAAACGTCGAACTTATGCCACTGCATGGACTGGCCACGCGTACCAGCCTCGATTGAAGCACGTTTAGCCGCAAAGAACCGGCTTTCGGCCACTTCCTGCACGAACGACTTCACCACTCTAATGGAGTTCACGCTCTCAATAAAACGGCCGTTATTCTGATCAGTGTCCTTGTTGATCGGCTCTTGACGGGCCAGCCAGCTGCGCGATGACAACGTGGTGAGCCAAATATAGAACGGAAACAATAGCCCTAACAGTACCGCCACCGGCCAGGCGTAAAACGCCAGAATCACCAGCGTAATGGCACTGGTCAGGAAAAAGCCAACGAAGTTATTGGCAAAAGCGTTCATCAGTTGGGAAATCGTCGTAATACTGCGTTCCAGGCGGCTCGTAATCCGACCGGCGACCTCGTTATCGTAGTATTCCAGCGGCAGCTGCAGGATATGGTCATAGTAGCGCTGGGATAACAGCGTATTGAGCTTGGCGCCCAGAATATCGCCGTAGAACCCCTGGACGTTGGTAATGATCGTCAGGAGGATATTCACTACCAGGAACAGCAGAACCAGGGTAATTATTTCACTGGCTGGTACGGGCTGACCGTGGGCGTTGTGGTCGAAGGCAGCTACCAGGAACTTGATGATGAACGGCGTCACCTGGCTAAGCAGGGAGACCACCACCACGAAGAAAGCCGTCACGTAGTAATACTTTTTCAAGCCCCACGAGTACCGGATAATTTTTACGATGTCGTTCATGAGGGAACCCTAAATTAGTTTGGTTCGGCGCCAACGTGGTCCGTTGGGGGTATCGTCGACGTCCAGACCTTGTCGTTGTAGTTTGGCGCGCAGAACGTCCGAGCGGGCGTAATCGCGGGCATCGCGGGCCGTTTGGCGTTCAGCAATAATGGCCTTGGCACCATCATCAATATCAGGTCGGCCGTTGAGTTGCAAGCCAAGCAGGTTGTCCAGCTCGGTTAGGACGTTGTCGGCATCCTCATCGTCGTAGCGCATGCCCGGTGCGAGTTCCAACGTATACTTGAAGACTTCCGCCAAGGCCGCCGGCGTGGCCAGGTCATCGGCCAGAGCAGTTTTAACGCGCTCGATAAACTCAGTAATGTTGGCGGGTGCCAGTTGGATTTCGCTTAAATTGCCCTGGTGACGCAGATCGGCCCAGGCGTAGAGATTGAGCAAGGTCTTTTGCGCCGATTCCAACGACTCCAGACTAAAGTTGAGCTCGGAGCGATAATGAGCCTGCAAGCACAGGAGCCGGTAGCTCAAGGGGTGGAAACCTTTGTTAACCAAATCGGCCAACGTATAATAGTTACCTTTGGATTTGCTCATTTTCGTCCCGTTGACCAGAATGAATTCGTTATGCATCCAGACGCGGGCGAGCGGGTGCCCGAAAGCTGCCTCAGTCTGAGCCATTTCATTAGGATGGTGGGTGCCTATATGGTCGACACCTCCGGTATGGACGTCGATTGGGTCGCCCAAGGTAGCGTGGATGATTGCCGAGCACTCCAAGTGCCAGCCAGGGAAGCCTTCGCCCCAGGGGCTGGGCCAATGCATGACGTGGTCGGCGTAGTGTCCGACGGTGAAGAACCAGACTGCAAAATCAAACGGATGACGCTTATCGGGGTCGGAGATCACTTCATCCCGCACCGCCGCTACCTTATCGCCCAGTTCTTGACCGGATAATTCGCCATAGGACGATAGGCTGGTGACATCAAAATATATTGCCTGCTCAGTAAGGTATGCATGTCCGCGCTCAAGCAGGAGTTTAACCATTTCGACTTGAGTGTCGATGAAGTGGGTCGCGCGGGCATAAGTGTCCCCCGCCTCGTCATCCTTGTAGGCGTTGGGCGGCAGGACGTTCATGGCTGCCATATCGGCCTTAAATGAGTCGGTGTAACGGGCGGCGACGTCCCAAACCGACAGATTTTCGCGTTTGGCACCTTTTTCGAATTTGTCTTCTCCGGTGTCGTCATCATCATTTACCAGGTGGCCGACGTCCGTAATGTTCATGACATGCTTTACCTCATATTCGGTCGCCAGGGTACGGCGGAGCGTGTCATCGAACAGAAACGCCCTGATGTTGCCGATATGGGCAAAGTCATAGACGGTCGGGCCGCAAGTATAGAGGCTGACCTCGCCCGGAACCAGCGGCTTGAACTCTTCGGTGGTGCGCGTCAGCGTGTTATGAAACCGCATCAGGAGTCTCCTGTTTCAAAGTGGCGAAAGCGACCGCGAGTTTGTTCTTCTCGGCCTCAAAGTCGGTGGTTTCGCAGCGGTAGGCGCCGGCGTTTGGGTGTCCTCCGCCGCCCATGATTTTGGCCATCGGGCCGGCCACGCCGTACACTGAGCGCATGGGCACGTTGATCTTGGTGCCGTAATTCTTAAACACTGCCACCAGCTCCACGCCTTTGGTCCACTGCATCTCGCTGATAATCATGTTATAAGGCTCAAATTTTTCCAGATTGTCGCTCACGGTGAGCGGTGGAATCTCGGCTACCGCCAAGCGGCCGTCGGCCAGATACTCAATTGAGCTAAGCAGCTTGCCCTTGAGGTGGACCTGCTCCGCGGTCAGTGCCGACGCCTGACGCCGGATCCGGTTGATTTCACCCAGGTTGGCTCCACGTTTGGTTAGCTCGGCAACCATTTGGACGCTTTGGGCGGTCGTGCCGCTGGTGGTCAGGTTCAACGAGTCGCTCAAGATGGCGGCCGTCAGTTTATAGGCCGCCGGTTCGTTGATATCCCAGCCAGCGTCCAGGGCAATGGCCGTAACCTGCTCGGCCGTGGCTACCGCCTCAAAGACGACATCGACGGTGTCGAAGCCAAACGGTTGGCGCGACGTGTGGTGGTCGATGACAACGACAGGCTTGGTGAGTAACTTGGCCTGATGATGCTCCAAGGTCGATTTAATCAGTGCGGGCGATCCGGTGTCGACGATGATAGTAAAATCAAAGGCCTTGGGAAAAACCTGGCCGACCCGGTCCCAGCCCTCATACACCCGCAAATAAGGCTCGGCTTCACGGTAGCTATACATTACGACCTGCTTATCAAGGTCCGAGAGGATTTCCTCCAGACCGAGGGCCGTCCACATGCTGTCACCATCGGGACTGTCGGGCTGCACTACTAAGATTGTGGTGCTGGCCTTAACGAGCTCCTTAAAACGGTCGATCTGGGCTTTGAAATTGGATAATTGAGTAGTCATTGTGCCTTATTGTACCTTTGGGCACGGATTATTGGTAGTTGCGTTCGGGACTAGAACGATTGCCGGCCTTGCAGGGCGCGCCCGAGCGTTACCTGGTCGGCATACTCCAGGTCGCCACCAACGGGCAGTCCACGGGCCAGGCGGGTTAGTTTGACACTGCTTGAGGCCAGGCGCTGACGGATATACATGGCGGTTGATTCGCCCTCCAGCGAGGGGTTGGTCGCCAGAATTACTTCTTCGATGCCGCCGTCTTCCACGCGCTTGACCAGGCTGGCAATTTGCAACCGGTCCGGTCCGACGCCGTCCATCGGCGATATTACTCCGCCCAAAACGTGGTAAACGCCTTGGTAGAGCCCCGTTTTTTCAATCGCGACGACGTCAAACGGTTCCTCGACGACGGCAATGATGGACTTCTGGCGATCGCGGGACTCACATATCCCGCAGGTCTCGCCCTCGGAGAAGTTATAACATGTCAGGCAGGTACGAACATTGGCATGCAGGTTTGAGAGCGCCTCGCTTATCGCCACCGCTTTGGCCGGATCGCTCTTAAGCAGGTGGAACGTCAGCCGTTCGGCGGTACGCGGCCCGACACCGGGCAGCTTGCTCAGCGCCTCAATAGCGTTTTCAACGGCCCTTGGAACGATTCTCATACCAGTCTCACGTTAATTATCGCTAGCTCCTACAGCCCGGGGATTCCGAGGCCGCCAGCCATACTGCGCATTTTTTCGGCGGCCAACTGTTGGCTGCGAGTTATGGCCTGGGTAACGGCGCTTTCGATCCACTTTTCGAGTCTCTCGACGTCCGCCTCGGCAATTAGCTCGGCGTCCAAGGTGACCTTTTGGATTTTCTGCTCGCCGTTGATTTTAACTTTGACCGCACCGTTGCCGGCTTCAACATCGATCATTTCCTTGGACAGGGCCGACTGGATTTTTTTGAGTTCCAGCAAGGCCTTACCTTTATCAAGCATGCTCATGGTTGTTCTCCTAATTATTGCTAAAAGCTCCGAACAGGTACAAAACAACCCTTATGCTAGTATAATAGGTAAGCCTAAGGAGCCCCATGTCGGAATCTTTCTACTATCGTATCATAACGCCCGCCCGGGATTTTGCTAAAGAGTGGCACCTGATTATTGCCGGGGCCTTGCTTGCCGCTATGTTTGGCCTGAGCCTGGGTGCCATGGCCGGCGACTCAGCGATCGTCGACGAAGTGGCGCATGTCCCGTCGGCCTATTCCTACCTGCATTACGGCGACTACCGCTTGAATCCCGAACACCCGCCGCTCATTAAGGATATGGCCGGGTTGCCGCTGCAGTTCATGAACTTGAAGTTCCCGGACGAAAACGCCGCCTGGACCACCGACGTCAACGGCCAATGGGAAACCGGCTGGACGTTTCTCTACCACATGGGTAATGATGCGGACGCCATCCTGTTTTGGGCGCGACTGCCGATATTGCTGCTGGCGATTGCTTTTGGAATCATTTTGTACCGGTTCTGCTACCGGCGCTGGGGCAAAGCTGTGGCCTTGCTGACCCTATTCTTCTATACCTTTTCTCCAAACCTAATCGCCCACTCCCACTATGTCACGACCGACCTGGGAGCGAGCGTATTTATGTTACTGGCACTGGTGGCGTTCGTGCGCTATGCCGAGCGTTCTACCCGGGTGAATTTGTTCCTGCTGGCCCTGGCGCTGGCTTTTGCCCAGCTGGCCAAGTTCTCCGCAGTCTTGCTGTTTCCATTCCTGGGGATTGTCAGCTTAGTGATGGTGGGGCTACATATACAAAAATCAGAACGAACAGCAAGGCTAAAAACTCTGACCGGCGGTTTAATGCTGGCATCGCTCATAAGCGTTATTATCGTGTGGGTCGCCTATATCCCGCATACCGTAAACATGCCTCAGGATGTCCAGGACCGGCTGATTCGAGGCACCTTGTATGATCCGGCCGCCAAACCTATTATCAACGTTCTGACGACCATCAATGATGTCCCGATATTCAAACCGCTGGCGCAGTACGTATTGGGGATCAGCATGGTCTTCTCACGGGTTGCCGGCGGCAATATTACCTATTTCAACGGCCAGATTAGCAATAACAGTTACCGCCTGTATTTCCCTGAGCTCTTTTTGTTCAAGACCCAGATTGCCTTCCTTATTCTTGGGTTGGCTTGTCTAGCCTCCGGCATCGTAGCGCTGGGTCGGAGGCGGGCACACCAGTATCTTGCTGCGTTGTTGGCATCTTGGCGGAGGCACCAGATGGAGTGGACTCTCGGGGCGTTCGCCGGATTCTACTTTGCCGTGTCCGTCTTAGGCAATCTGAATCTTGGCATCCGGCATATCCTCCCGATTTATGTACCGTTGTTCGTAGTAGTGGCTATTGGTACGGTTGGAATAGCCCGTCGACTAGCAGGAACTCAACGTTGGCAGGTACCGGCTGCAGTAGCCTTGGCGATACTTCTGCCTTGGTACGCTCTCAGCACGATTCTAGCCTACCCTTCCTTCACTTCATACTTCAACGAGTTCACCGGCGGCGGAGCAGGCGCAGGACGCTATTTCAGCGACTCGAGCGTTGATTGGGGCCAGGACCTGTTGCGACTGAAAACCTATGTCGCTTCCCATCCCGAAATCAACCATATCGCCGTGGATTACTTTGGCGGCGCCATCCCTCAGTATTATTTCTGCGATCGCACCTATGACTCCAATGGGAACGTCATTCCTAACGGGTCCGGTTACGATTGTACTGGCAGCGTGTATGAAGAGTGGCACTCCACCTACGGCACCTATACCGGCCAATATATTGCCGTGTCGGAAACTTACTTGCAGAACGACCGTTACTATTCCGCATTGGCTGGAACCCCCGGTTATGCCAACCTGCGGGCCATGACGCCTATCGCCAAAGTCGGTAACTCAATCTATGTTTATAAACTTTACTAGTAAATAGCGTGGTGCATGTAGGATTTGCGACCATAGCGTCCGCGCAGGATGTTCCAGCGCACCTTAAACAGGTCACGCAGCACCTGCAGGGCAACCCCGATGGCCGCATCGCCCACTAAGCCCTCATGACTGGCTTTAGGGTCGGTCCAGTCAGGGGCTTTAAACGTGGCAATGCCATAGCCCAGTCGCCGCGCTAAAGCCAAAACTTCCATGTCAAAACCCCAGCCGACGATGGTCATCCGCCCGAATATTTCCTCAGCGGCCTTGGCTTCAAAGAATTTAAAGCCGCACTGGGTATCCTTAAGCCCAGGAAGCAGAATAACCTGAATCAGGATGTTGCCGATAGTAGTCGTGAATTTTCGCAACAGCTCACTATGGACGGAACTCAGGCTGCGGACCGCAATCCCGACTTTTACGCCCTCGGCAGCTAGGCTGACGACGTCGTCCAAATGGATTAGTGGTGTTGCTAGGTCGGCGTCCAAGAATACCCGGCACGCTCCTTGAGCTTCGAACATACCGAGTCTGACTTGGTAGCCTTTGCCGACTTTAGGTCCGGCGTCAATAATTCTAATGTGTTTGAACAGACTCACCTTCTGGCAGGCAATATGTCCGGTGCCATCCGGGCTATCGGCAATCACCAACAACACCTCGACCTCGCCGTATTGTCTAGTTGCCAGGAAGGTGGCCAAGCGCTCCAGCGTATCGCCGATACGGGCAGCCTCCATATAGCAGGGAATAATAATACTCAGATCGATTGAACTCACTTGGTTACCTTGTAATCGTAGTAAATATCCGAAGCGTTAAAGTCCGAATAGTAGGGCTTGAGCTTGCCGCCCGGGAATTTATCAGTCAGCGCTTGGGTAGCCTTGTCGCGGACGGCTGAAGTTAGAATAAACTCATAGGGGCCTGGGGCTGTCGGGAGCGTGACTAACTCAGAGGTTGTGATGACCTGCGCTGATTTAGCCGTCGTAAGATAAGTTGCAATCGGGAGTTCGTCGCCGGCGACAACTAAATAGCGCTTAACGTTGGGGTTTGCGAGAGCTGCCTTGTCGGCAAAGTCGCTGGCTTTAACGGCTTCCTCGTGGAACGCGAGATAGGTTTCAGTCGACCCGGCCCAAGCGTGGAAGTACTGCGTGTAGCCTTGGAAAGCGGTCAGCAACATCAGCAGCGCGACGGCAGCACGCCCAGTGACCCGGGCCGCGGAATTGATCGGGAAGGTGGAATACCACAGGCCAAGTAAATAAGAAATTCCCAGGGCGGCGACCACCATGGTGATTGGCATGACTCCGGCAGCGCGCGCGGCGTCGGGGGCCCCGGTGACGCTCAAGCATACCGGCAGAAAGAAGGCAGCGAAGACAATCAGCAGACGGCGGTAGCGGTTAGCCCCGATTCGGCTGACAGCCACCAAAATCCCGGCAACGAACATCAGGCCGACGAATACGTTCAGCAACGGCTCCCCGCCAAGGTTATGCTGAAAACTCCCGTCGCCCCGCACGTTAAACATGAGCAAAGCGGAAACCACGGTGGAACCGATAGCGGACGCTCCGGCCGGCAGGCCAAGCTGTGCGGGCAACGTCATAATGCCTGACGGAAGCCGTCCGGCGAGGTAGCCTGCGATACCGCCCAGCACCAGCAACACGGCAAAGGCCGCCCCGCGACCGTATGACCATTTGGGCAAACGTCGACGCGTGACTAGCCAATAGATACCCGCCACGACCGCCAGACCAGCCGTAATCCAGCCGAGAGGGCCGGCCAACAGGTCCAATCCCAAAACGGATCCGAGAAACACCCACCCTGCCACTGAGTTGCGGCGGTAGCTTACCGTAACGAGCCAGAGCGTCAACGGTACCAGAAGCGGCACCAATGATGAGGCGCTATCGTTGCGCGAGATCGTAATTGCCCATGGAGATACTGCCAACAGGAAAGCGGCAATCCACGCAATGCGGCTGCCGAACCACGACCGCGCCCAGAACCACAACGCGAGGACGCTCAAGACCCCCAACAGGGCCGGTATCAGCCGCAACGACCAGGTTGTAGCGCCCAGGAGCTTGAACGGTAAAACCTCGAACAGGACCATGAGCGGAGAATAGCCGTTCGATGACGTAAAAGCCGGTAAATGCCCATAGCTGATGAAACCGATGACCGACTCCCCCAGCCTGGCTTCCGTCGCGGTGAGGCCCGGCGGAAGCATATCGATTTTCCAAAACCGCATGAAGGACGCCAGGATTACCAGCCCCATAAGTCCCAGGACCACGGAGTGTCGAGTTATGAACTCCTTAACCGATGATTGCTGTTGCATTAGCGAAATACCACCTTCTTATACATTATAAAATTCCAGGCCAGGCTTGCGACAGTTCCGACTGCCTTTGCCCCATTATTAACATAAAACGCGTCGCTGAACATACTGAGCCCCAAATGACGTATCGCTTTGACGACGCCAAGAAGCGGCCCGGGCCAGGTGATGGCAAGCAGATGAATGATGCCGTTCTGGAGCACGTAGAGGCCGAACGCCGTGACGGCAAAGAATATCAGTGCCTGGTGCGTAGCCGTCCTATCGCCGTCTTTAAAGACGACTTTACGGTTGGCGATAAAGCTGAAAGTCATGGCGATCGTCGTCGATATCGTGTTTGAGGGAATTAGCGCCAAGCGCAGAAATTTGCTGCAGAAGTTAAAAATAAAGAAATCCAGGAAGGTATTGGCGACGCCGACGACGCCGAATTTACCTGCCTGTTTGATACGGCCCTTATTTTTCTCGGATACGGCCATAAGTTATCCTAGACATTATCTCTCAACCATAACCGCTTTACAGTTCAAGTATACTAAATTTCGGCTTGGCTGTCGCTAGGGCGTCATATTGCGTGCAGGCGGTCCAAATCGGTGAATTTACGCTGCTCGGGGCTGAAGTATAGCTCAAGGTCGCCGATAGCGCCGTTACGGTGCTTCTTGACCAGAATTTGGGTAATATTTTCGTCGGCTTCCTTGTCGTAGTACCAGGGGCGGTAAATGAAGGCCACCACGTCGGCGTCCTGCTCGATGGAACCGGAGTCGCGCAGGTCGGACAGCTGCGGGGTCGGCGGTGTCCGGGACTCCACCGCACGGGAGAGCTGGGACAGGGCGATGACCGGCACACCCAGCTCACGGGCCAAACCCTTGAGGTTACGCGATATTTCACTGACTTCCTGCTGCCGGCCGTCGTTCGAACGGGCGCTGCCGGAAATAAGCTGCAGGTAGTCGATAATGACCAGCCCCAAACCGTGCTCGGCCTGGAGGCGGCGGGCCTTGGTGCGCATTTCCATGACGTTGGTGGTCGCCGAATCATCGATGTAAATCGGCGCTTCGCTGAGCTCGGCCATGGCCTGGTTGATTTTGACGAAATCGTCGTCGTCCAGGTCGCCGGTACGCAGCTTCCAGGAGTCGACGCCGCTCTCGATGGCCAGCAACTGGTCGATTAGCTGCTCCTTGGAGACCTCTAACGAGAAGAAGCCCACCGGAATGCCTTCACGGGCCGCCACGTGGTGGGCGATGTTCATCACCAGCGTGGTCTTACCCATGGACGGCCGGGCCGCGATGATGATGAGGTCTGAGTTCTGGAAGCCGGCCAGCATGTTATCCAGGTCGCGGAAGCCGCTGGAAACGCCCCGGAGCTTGCCGGCGTTGGAATTGAGGTCGTTGATACGGTCGAATGACTCGGCCAGAACCGAGCTGATGGGAATGAAATTCTGCTTGAGGTTCTTCTGGGAGACCTCAAAAATGGTCTGCTCGGCCTTATCAAGCAGGTCCTCCAACGGAGTGTCCTCGTCATAGCCGATGTTGGTAATGGCCCCGGCGGCGATGATGAGCCGTCGCAATGTCGCCTTATGCGCCACGATGGCCGCGTAGTGTGCCACATGAGCGGCAGTCGGGACCGCGGAGGTCAATTCAGCCAGGTAGGACGAGCCGCCGACGTTATCAAGTTCCTCCACCTCGCGCAGGCGGTTGGCCAGCGTCAGGAGGTCAAGCGGCTGGCGCTGCTCGTACAGGTCCAGAATGGCGCTGAAAATCAGGCCGTTTCGTTCCGAATAAAAGTCTTCGGGTGAAACAATATCGGCCACCAGGATAATGGCTTCCTTCTCGATGAGGATGGAGCCGATCAGGCTGGCTTCCGCATCCAGGTTCTGAGGTGGCATTTTACCTTGGATATGCTCCATCTCTTCACTGCGTGTATAGTCGTCGTGGCGCGACGTGTTACGTGGCTTCTTTTTGGCTCCTCGTTCGCTTGGCATCAGTCAATTACCTCCCCGCCCAAAATTTCCAGAGCCGCGGCGGCCAGGTCGTCGGACGTGTCATGCTTGCCCTTCTTGGGCGGAGCGGAGTCATCGGTCACGGCGGTGACGGTGATTGGGCGGCCGAACACCTTGGCGGCGGCGGCTTCGATGGCCTGACGGTTCTGCGGCTTGTTGAAGAGGTCGCGGTGAAAGTTAAAGCGGGCCCGCACGGTCACGGTGTCGCCGGAGAAATCCGTCGGATACATCTGCAGCAGGGCGCACAGCGAGCTATGGTGTTGTTTTAGGAGCACCAGCACCTTGGGCCAGCGCCCGGGCTCCAGAACACCGGCCCCATCAGCGACCGGCTCCGCGATCACCGACTCCGATGACATCCGCTTTGGCCCACGCGTAGCCTTGATGGGAGCTGGGGCCAGCTGGGCCACGGGAGGAGCCTGGGGTGCTTCATTGACCGCTGTCAGGCGTACTACGGCCGTCTCAAGGCTCATCTGCAGCCAGGGCGACTTCGTGACGGCCATAAGGGCGTCGATAATAACGGCGGACTTGGCCGGCGACACGGTACCGGCTAGTTCAGCCACGATATCCGACGGCGTCTCAGTGGCACGCAGACCAAACCGCAGGACCTCGCGCCACTGCTCGGCCAGCTGGATGGCTATTTGGGCCGGTTGGGCTCCGCCAGCCACAAGCTCGTCGATGGCCATCAGAGCAGCCCGGCCGTCGTGGGACGCCAGGGCGCGGCTGACCACGGCCACCCCGTCTTCGTCGCTATAACCCAGCACGCTACGCACCGACACCGCCGTCACCGCCTCAGAACTCATCTGGTCGAGCATGCCGATGGCATCACGGAAGCCGCCCCGGGCAGAATGCGCGATAAGCCGGGCCGCATCGTCATCAAGAGCAATATTTTCTGATTTAGCGATCAGCTTCAAGTGAGCCGTAATATCGGATTCGCTGATAGGCTTGAAGGCAAAGCTTTGAGTCCGCGACATAATGGTGGCCGGAACTTTATGGGCTTCGGTGGTTGCCAGAATAAAGACAGCGTGTCGCGGGGGCTCCTCAAGGGTTTTAAGCAAGGCATTGAAAGCGCCGGTTGAGAGCATGTGGACTTCGTCGATGATATATATCTTATAAGCTCCGGTAGTTGGCGCGATGCTCACCTTATCGCGCAGCTCGCGCACGTCGTCGACACCGTTGTTGCTGGCAGCGTCGATTTCGACAATGTCGAGGGAAGAATTGATCGCCGCCAAACAACTGTCACACTGGTTGCACGGTTTGGAGTCGCCCGTGCAGTTGAGGGCACGCGCCAGCAGCCGGGCGACACTGGTCTTGCCAACCCCGCGGGGGCCGGTAAACAAATACGCATGACTGACATGCCCGCTTGAGATTGCGGACACTAAAGTCTTGGTCACGTGACCCTGGCCGATGACATGGTCAAAATCGGCGCTTCGATATTTACGATATAAGGCCTGGTTATCCACCCGCAGCTGCCTGTTAGTTCTTATCCATTATATCTGAAGAGGGCGATATCTGATAGTGGATAAGGTTTAGCCGATTACGGCTTCGATAGCGGCCCACTCGGCCTCACCGACTTCGGGGATAACCATGGTTACCTGGTCGCCAGGCTGGGCCTTGAAGTAGGTGACGCTCGCAAAGAGCACGTGGTACTCCTGACCGCGGGCTTCGACGAAGTAGGCGCCGTCCTTGAGGTTGAGAGTTCCGATGAGCTTCTTGCGTTCAATAGGACCGATCTGCTTGTACATGAAGGCGCCGTCATCGCCGATGATAAGTTTGAGCTGGTCCCCTTGGACGAGCTTGCTTTTTGAGGCGTAGTTGGCGGGGACGGGATAGCTCTTGCCGTCCGGTCCGATCATGTGCTGGCCGTCGAAGGTGCCTTCAACAACTTTGCCGGTGGACTGGGCCTGGGTGGCGGCATCGGCCTGCGAGACCGTCTCTTCAGAACCCACGAGACTCGTCAGGAGTTCCTTAGCGCCGGCCAGATTGGTTTCAGCCGTCTCTATGAGTTTTTTGAGCGTCTTGAGCTGCTTATCTGTAATTTCTGCCACAACAACATCCTTTGGTTTTGGTATAACCTCTTGCTGGCTATATTCATACTACGCCAAGCAATCCTTGTCAAAAAAATTGACAGCGGAGACGGTTTTTGACCGTAACAATACTGTCGTATTTTAGCTGATAACACCATTTTTGGCTAGGGTTTGCACAAAATACAATCAAAAAAGAGGCCCGAAGGCCTCTTTTTGAACGCTGTTTAGGCGATTACTGTACTTCAACCGTGGCGCCGGCTGCTTCCAGCTTAGCCTTGGCGTCTTCAGCATCGGCCTTGGCGACGTTCTCCTTAACGGGCTTGGGAGCGCCGTCAACGAGTGCTTTGCTTTCAGCCAGACCCAGACCGGTGATTTCACGAACAGCCTTGATGACGCTGATCTTTGAGGCACCAGCTTCGGTCAGGACAACCGTAAAGGCGGTCTTCTCTTCAGCGGCCGCTTCTTCGCCGCCAGCAGCCGGAGCTGCCGCAGCCGCAGGAGCAGCGGCACTGACGCCGTAGTGCTTCTCGAGGGTCTTAACGAGCTCAGACAGCTCGAGGACGCTGAGCTTGTCGATTTGGTCAACGAGCTTAGCGAATTTTTCCGGAACCTGGAACTCTTCTGTTGCAGTAGTTTCTTCTGCCATGATGGTCTCCTTACGCCTTAGCTTCGCTAAGCGCGTTTAATACGTTAATGATGGAACGGACGTTGCCTGACATAACACCGACGAAACCGGTAAGCGGAGCAGCAATCGTACCAACGACCTGACCGAGCAGTTGCTCGCGGGTTGGGAGAGTTGCCAGTGCTTTGACCTCAGCCGCGGACAGCAAGACGCCATCTGCGGTGATGCCTCCGACGATCTCAAGCGCATCGTGCTTCTTGGCGTATTGGAAGATAACGCGGGCAGCTGCCACTTCGTCATCGAATCCGAGCGCTAAAGCCATCGGGCCGGTGAAGGCCGTCTGGTCGATGTTTTTGAGGGCCGGGGTGGACTGAGTTGCCAAACGCAGCAGGGTGTTCTTGGTGACGCGGTAACTAATACCTTCGTCGCGTAGAATGCCGCGCAGCTCTTCAATCTCCGGCACGGAGAGGCCACGGTAGTCGGTCATGACAGCCAGTTTGATGCGGCCGAGATCAGTCGATAGCTGGGCTACCGCCTTTTCTTTGGACTCACGAGAAATGGCCATGTGTCATTACCTTTCTCTTAAAATAAAAAACTCTGGTGTCCAGGCCAGAGACAAAAGACGGTGACACGCATACTTGAGCGTCAAATCGCCTTGCGTAGCAGATTAAGCCTTGTGAGCAGCTACGGTCTTAGGTGAACTCAACTAATATACCCTGATTCGCGATATTATTCAAGCTTTAACCCCGCTAGTGGCGACAGTTATATAGAAATGATTATTGCTAGTTAAAGCCAGGGATAATCGCGGAATGCGATTATCCCTGGCCCATGGTGAACGGCCAGCCGTAATGGGGGCTAGACCGCTTTGCCGGTCATACCGCGATTGGCGCCTTGATGGTGGGATACGGATCATACCCCGTCAAGGTTAAATCTGCGTACTTAAAGTCATCGATGGCTGTCACGTTCGGATTGAGCTGCAAAGTTGGCAACGGGCGCGGAGTGCGCGCCAGCTGTTCGTCTACCTGGGTCAAATGGTTGAGATACAGGTGCGCGTCACCAAGCGTATGCACGAACTCGCCAGGCTGAAGCCCGGTGACCTGGGCCATCATCATGGTCAGGAGCGCGTAAGAAACGATGTTGAACGGCACTCCCAGGAACACGTCGGCACTACGCTGGTAGAGCTGGCAGCTGAGCCGGCCGTCAGCGACATAGAACTGGAACATCATGTGGCACGGCGGTAAGCCGGCCACGGCCATTTCTTCAATCTCCGCTACGTTCCAAGCCGACACGATGATCCGGCGGGAATCCGGATTATTGCGGATAGTCTCGACCGCCTGCTCGATCTGATCAATATAGCGGTCGGGAGTGGGCCAACTGCGCCACTGACTGCCGTAGACAGGTCCGAGCTCGCCATAGCGGGCAGCGAAATCTCCGTCAGCCTTGATGCGCGCCGCGAACTCTTTGAGCCCTACCGACCACTCCTCACGATTGGTGGGCGGAATGACGGTACCGGTTTGCTTGAGGTACGCTTTATATGGCCACTCGTCCCAAATATGAACGTCGTGGTCCACGAGGTACTTGATATTCGTGTCGCCGCGCAACATCCATATCAACTCCTCGGCAACTACCCTGAGAGGGATTTTTTTGGTTGTGAGTAACGGGAAGCCCTTAGACAGGTCAAAACGCATCTGGTAGCCAAACACGCTAAGGGTGCCCGTTCCGGTACGGTCGGTCTTTTTCGTACCGTCGTCACGGATATGTTGCATGAGATCATGGTACTGCTGCATGACGTGTCCGTTCTGCTAGATTGTCAGTTGCCCGACTAGGGCTATGCACCCACACGGCTCTTCTTCATTCGTTCGACAATCGTTCTTACGACTGCCCATACCCGTTCATGCACCTCTTCAGGGGTACCAGTTGCAGGTACAACCGCGTATAGCGGCGAGGCGAATAAGGTTTCCTCAACCAAATCTGCCTCAGACAGGATGTCGGCGTAGATGCGTGAGGCGGCCCGAAGATGCTCAATATCGTCTTCGTGGATGTCCCGGCGCTTTCCATCGAGATAGCCGCGGTCTTCCTTGGTGTCAATTCGTCCCTGCAAAGCATCGACATCCAAGGAGAGGATGATGTTGAGCGTGGGGCGCGGAATACCAAAGATTTGATACTCCAGCTCATCCAACCAGGCGAAGAACTCGCGTCGTTCTGCGTTGTCGACTATCTTTCCACCTTGATGGGCCATATTCGACAGCACGTAACGATTCGTCACGAGCAATTTGCCGGCGGCCAAAGCCGCGGTCATGGCCGACTTGGCCGCAAACCGGTCCAGGGCAAAGAACATTGAGGCAGGCTTCGGTCCGATTTCATCGAGCGTACCGAAGTCGCCGTTGAGATACCGTTCAACATACCACGCCGACGGATTGTCGTACTGGGGGAAGTCAAAGGGCTCATAATCGATGCCCTCGGACCGTAGACGCGCAAGCAGCAGATCCTGCTGCGTTTTCTTACCGGCACCATCAGGCCCGTCGATAACGATTAGTGAACCGTACATTACGCCTCCGATGTCAAAGGTTAGCCCGGGTTGGGCCGCAAACTCTCACCTAGTTCCCCACTAGATTAGCATAACCAACGCTGGTTCCGGAATTTAGAGCGGCAGCGGTTTGCGGCGTGAGTCCTTGTAGGCCCGGGGTAGCATCTGTTCGGGGGTCCATGATGCAATAATCGTCGCCAGATCTGATGACGTCTGGTATTTATTGCTGCCCAACTTGCCACTTGCAGACTTGCCGTAGTGGTTCTCGACCTCTCCGGTCTCATGAAAAATAATCTGGGCGATACGCTCCCCTACGGGCAATGGAACACTTTCGCTCTGATTCAAATTGTAGATTTCCATTGTCCAGCGGTTGATGTAGCCAGGATCTCCCCAACCGGCATCAAAGCAGGCTGCTATGCCATTGCGTCCCCAACTGGAACGGGACTTCATCTCGGTGGTGCCGGGGGCATTGATACCGATGAATTCATGGGTATGGGCCAGAATTCGCTCACCGGGGCGCAACACGATAATAAGCTGGTCGTCCGGAATCCCGGCAAACCGCCTACGGCCGAATTTCTCACACCATTCAGAGTGCGTCACAGCTTTAAGGGGTTCACCGAAGTAGCGTTTGACGTCGCTTTCATCGAAGGGGTTGTAAACATCGCGGTTATTTAACCGTTCAGTCACGTAAAACCATTCGCCCAGTGTCACGTCGACGCTGGATCCGCGAACGTATTCCTCGATATAGGGATGGATGACGATATGTCCCTTGTCGCGTGCTTCCTTGATCTGCTTGTCGCTGTAAACGCCCATGAACTCTCCACCGGTTATGTTTAAGATAGTACGCGAACACCCTCCCAAATTAAATAGTCGAACACCTGAGTGTTCGACTTGATTTAGGCGGCAACCATAATGCCTGCCTGGAGCAACAGACGGTTCTTGACCAGCTGCACAGCGGGCGACATCGGCTGCAGTGCCCGGTTGAGCCCGGTGGCCGAAACGGTACCGTCCCTGGCGGCCTGGCCTGTGAGCATCGAGTGGACCCGCGTGATCACAGGTTTGCCATGATCACAGAAGAAGTGCTCCCAGTCGCCGGCCGATTGCGGGTAGCGGGCCGTGGTATCGCGCTCGACGCGCTCGCGACCCACCAGGATAGCCAGATCAGCTCCAGCCATCATCTCGCCGAGCCAGGGGTTGGCCAGCTTGCCTGGCAAATCTCCCAGGACGATGGCGTGATCGTCAGCCTCAAAGCGGCCGATGGCCGGTCGGATGGTTTGCCTGTACATAGCCTTGGTGCGCCGGATACGTTGGTCCCATGGTTTGAGGCCGAGTAGCGGCCCATGAGTGTCGGAGTAGACGTCGAGCTCATGCAACCCCACGGACACACCCTCCATGAGAAATGCCACGTAAAGCGAACAGGTGAAAGTACTCTTGCCAGTGCCGTTGACACCGCCGATTACTACTCGAAGTGGATTCATCAGGTACTACCTCTCTGGAGTCGGTCGTATACGAAATTTAGCATAAGCAAATTGTAAAAACAATACAAAAAGCGAACAAAGGTGTATGATTACATCATGAATAAACTGGCAGTATTGGTAGACATTGACGATACGATCGCGGACGCGCAAACGGTGCTCCTGGAGCACGTCAATCGTGTATCGCCGGTTAAATATCGTCTTGAAGACTTGACGCGTGCGTCACGTGAGCGCAATGACAACGACTATAACCGCTTGGTGGCGCAGCTGTTGAGACAACCGGATATCATTGGCAGCTACCTACCGTTTGCCGACGCGGCGGCGGCCATGAAAAAGCTGCACCAGGCCGGCTTTGAAATTCACATTGCCTCATCCCGCAAGGAAGTGTTACACGAGGTAACCATCCAATGGCTCCGTCGCCATGGATTCGCCGATTTCGTAACGCGCGTCCACCCGCGCAGCAGCCTGAGCCGCGGCCATGAGTTCAAAGTCGAGGCTGCCACAAGCGTGAACGCCGTGGCGGCCTTCGACGATACGTTCAACGTAGTGGAAGCCCTGAGTGCCGCGGTACCGGTGGTATACCTGATTGAGCGGCCCTGGAACCATGGCGAGACTACGCCTGTTAACGTCAAACGCGCAGGTAGCTTCGCAGCCGCCGTTGATGACTTTTTGACGTCCATTCACCAATAAGCCTAACTAGTGTTTTCGGTAACAAAAAGAACTGCCCTCAGGCAGTTCTTTTGGCATTGGTCGATCTGGACTATTTGCGGCCGGAAATGGCAGCGGTGGTAGCCGGAGCGTCCACCTTGATGCCAGGTCCCATGGAGCTGGTTACGGTAATCGCTTTGATGTAGGTGCCTTTAGTTGAGCTGGGTTTGGCCTTGAGGATGGCGCTCAGCAAAGTACTGGTGTTTTCCTGCAGGTCAGCTGCCTTAAAGGAAACTTTACCAATGGCCTGGTGGATGATGGCCTGCTTGTCGATGCGGAATTCCACCTTGCCGCGCTTGGCGTCGGTAACGGCTTTAGCGACGTCAGGAGTGACGGTACCGCTCTTGGGGTTAGGCATCAGTCCGCGCGGTCCCAGGACCTTGGCGACACGTCCGAGCGTTGCCATCTTGTCGGGGGTGGCGATGAGCATGTCGAAGTCGAGTTTGCCTTTTTCGATGTCTGCCAGCAGCTTGTCGGTTCCGACGAGGTCGGCCCCGGCGGCAGTGGCGGCTTCGGCCTGTGCGCCCTCGGCGAATACGGCGATACGGATAGTCTTGCCTGTTCCGTGAGGCAGCACGACGGTGGCACGCACCATCTGGTCGGCCTGGCGCGGATCTACGCCAAGGTTGACGTGGATCTCGACCGAACTGTCGAACTTGGTGGTCGCCGTCTTTACAGCGAGCTCCAGAGCCTCTTCCAGGCCATACAGCTTGGTGCGGTCAACCTGCTCCAGGGCGGCGCGGTATTTCTTGCCGTGCATGTGCAACGGATTGGGCAACTGGCGCTTGGGTGCCTTAGGCTCCTCGGGTTCGGCCGCGCGGTCTTCCTTGGCCTCTTGGCGTGCATCCTCGGCCGCGGCTTCACGCACTGCCTTGGCACTGCGTTTGCCTGCCTTGGTGGCCTTGGGCGTAACATCGGCGTCTTCTTCATCGATGGCTTCGATGTCAGGTGCCCGTTCGTCTAATACCGACTCATCGGGCAAGGTTACTTCGGGGGTAGTCTCCAGGACTTCCTCGATCTCAGCTGCTGTCTCTTCTTCAGCGACAACTTCTTTGGGTTTCTTTGCTTGGGCCATTTCATTCTCCTTGTGGTACTAGCGCCTTACGGCTCCCACGGTTATTTAAGCGACGACGAGTCAGTTAATTACTCGACAATCTCGATACCCATTGAACGGGCTTGGCCGGCGATGATCTTCTCAGCGGCTTCAATAGTGTTGGCATTCATGTCTTTGATCTTGGTTTCGGCGAGCTCACGGAGCTGGGCCTTGGTCAGTTGTCCGACTTTGGTCTTGTTCGGTACGCCCGAGCCCTTCTCGAGGCCGGCGGCCTTACGGATGAGGCTAGCGCCGGTTTCACCCTTATAGGTGAAGGTAAAAGTGCGGTCTTCAAAAATTGTGACTTTAACGCTCAGCATCTGGTCGCCGAGCTCACGGGTAGCGTCGTTGAAGGTGTTGATGAAGTCCATCATGTTGACACCGTTCGCACCCAGGGTCGAACCCACTGGTGGTGCGGGAGTCGCCTTGCCCGCGGCGACGCGGAACTTGATTACGCCTTTGACTGGTTTTACTTGTGCCATAAATTTCTCCTTGTGGTTCAAGCGGCTTTACGGCCTCCCACATATATTACTTATCTTAAATTAGATCTTCTTGACCTGGAGGCTGTCGAGTTCAACCGGTGTCTCGCGGCCGAACATGTTGACGAGCACCTTGATCTTGCCCTTGTTCTCGTCGATCTCGTTGACCATGCCGTCGAAGCCCTTGAATGGCCCGTCGATGATATTGATGCTTTCGCCGATTGTGAAATCGATCTTGAACTTCGGCTCCTCAACGCCCATGCGCTTTTGGATGTGTCGGACCTCTTCCTGGCTGATAGGTGTCGGGGTGGTGCCCGAACCGACGAAGCCCGTAACGTTAGGGGTGTTACGTACCACGTACCAGGAGTCTTCGGTGACGTCCATTTGGACCAGGACGTATCCTGGGAATATGCGACGTTCGACGATACGGCGGCGGCCGTTCTTAATTTCAATCTGGTTCTCTTTTGGAACGATTACGTCAAAGATCTTATCGGCCATGTTCATGGTTTCAATGCGCTGGCGTAGGTTCTCGGCAACACGGTCTTCGTATCCGGAATAGGTATGGATCACATACCAGTGATTGGTCTTGGTCTGCTCGGCCATAATTTACCCTTTTAAGATTACTTTTTGAAGAAGAGTCGCGAAAATGGAGTCGATGCCCCCCAGAACAGCGGCAAAAGCCAGTGAGAACAGAATGACGAGTCCTGTAAGGCGGGCCGTCTGAAGACGGTTTGGCCATGATACCTTGGTGAGTTCTGCCCTTGAGGCCTGAAGATAGTTGATTATCGGTTTCATTCTGGTGATGGTTCCTCTGAGACTAAAGCCGGTGCAAAATTAATAAAGCCCCCGGGCTTTGCAATTAAATATCGCTCATTTAGCGGTAAAAGTCAACTAATAGGATACCTTGTTACGGCCATTAAAGCGATAGCCAGGGCAAAATTGCAGCCGTGGTGGCAATAACCAGCATCAGAATTATCATCCAGGCTGTAGCGTGCCCTCGGGACGGAGACAATTTGCGGCTGGTCAGCAGACCGACGGCTTCGGTGAGACGTTCAGTTTTGACGAGCTTGCGATAAGCTGCTTGCCACCACAGCGCAGAGGCGGCTCCGGTAGAAGCCCCCGCCACCATTACGCCGACTGTGAGCCCTCCGACAACCAACCAACTTCGCTCAATTGGGGCCAGCAAAATTAACGCTGCGATGGCAATGCCGAGCGGCGCCAGCAGGACAAGTTCGACCACAAGAGTGAGCAATTTGATTCCAATCAATTCGAAATGATGCCTGAAGAATATCCAACCAAGGCCGAAAGCCTTACGCGCTGTGACCGTACTCAGGGTTACGGCCACGTGTCCCAAACCTTGGGTCAGCATAAGTCCGGCTAACAAGTACACTAATGCGAAAAACGCCCCAAAGATTAATCCTAGCTGCAACCATTCCGGAACCGGCCATTGGAGCCCGCCCGTAATAACCAGTGACGCGATGAGAGCCAGAACTCCGGTTTGAGCTAGCAAACTCAGAAAGTCGAAACGCAGCCGGGTACCAAAACTGCGCGCCGACATATCAATCCAACTGGCAACCGGAGCCGGACGATGATCGGACTGGCGCGCCGCGCCGTAGACGATTGCACCGTGCATGAAACTCCGGCTCACGTAGTACAGGAGGGCAATGATTGCGAGCTCCCCCGTCAACGGGACAACGGCATGCGGCGGTAGCAAACGATTAACCGCCGTGTAATCACCCGCCAGGGTAACGACGATAAAGCCGCCGGCCATCGCCAACAGGATTGCCGGCAGCAAGGCCAGGCAGAAATGGGCGGCATTGAACCGACCTCTGATACTGGCCGACATCAGATCGCTGAATTGAACCGGTTGCGGCTCGCCTTCCTTGGCCTCCGTCTTGGACGGCGACGGTTGCGCCGGCGCCGACGAGGCATGACGTTTCGGGGCGATGTCGCTGAGCTGGCGTGACGAGGGCTTCTTATCGGGGATTACGGGCTTGGCGGCATCTGGCGCGGCCGGAGGGTCTGCAACCGCCTTGGATTCCGAGATGGCCGGCTCCAGGGTCGGCGTAAAGCCGATGGCAATATCCCGCATTCCCCCGGAAGCCACCGGTTGGTCAAGCCGCGAGGCCTTTGGACGTCCCGGGCGCTTACGTTTACCCGGCTTCTCAATCATCACCTTGCCCGCCATAGGCAGAATAGTTACCCCCTCGGGCAATCCGTCGGTTGGTGGCGCTACGATCATGGTGGGCGTGCTTATCTTGGGCCGGGGCGGTTCAACTAAGTTGCCACAGCTCACACAAAAGAACTGGTCCTGGACCTTGATGACGTCGGTTGAGTGGCAATTTTGGCAAACCATTAGCTATATTTAAGCATTATTTCCGCTAAATTCCAATGCGCTTACGGTTATCTTAGCTGGCGGAACTTGAAATAGCCTGACTAGCGTCATCATTGGGGTAGTACGGAATAATCAGCCGGAACGTCGAGCCGTAGTTCAGCCGGGAAATAAAGTCCATACCCAAGCCGGCGCGCTCGACCAGCTTTTTGGTGATGTAGAGCCCAAGGCCCGTTCCGCCGGTAGCACGGGTTCGGTAATCTTCGGATCGGTAGAATTTCTGAAACACTTTCGCTTTGTCGGAGGCGGAAATACCGATGCCCGTGTCTTTGACGCTGACTACAGCCGCCCCGCCATGATGCTCAATGCTGAGGGTGATTGTGCCATGTTGAGTGTACTTGATGGAGTTCGTGAGGAAATTCTGCAATACCTCATGCACCTCACGCTCGCCGGTGAGAATAGTTTTCACTTTAGGGTCTAAGATAACTTTAAGTTTCAAACCTTTATCCGTGGCCGATTCCTTATAATCGCGGGCCAGCTGTTCGACCATTTGCGTAAGATCAACCAAGGTCCGTTCAATTTTCAGATCGCCCCGTTCTGCCCTTGAGAGATTGGTGAGGTCTTGAATCAGTTGGCTGAGGAAGATGATGTTCTGGTGCGCTTGTTCCAGGAGTTTCATGGCTTTAGGCTCGATCTTGGCGTATCCAGGTAACATGGCGGTAGACAGGTTGGCCTCGGCAATCGCCAACGGCGTACGCAGCTCATGGGACGTCACGGAGATGAATTCGTCACGCTGTTCGTCGAGGGACTTCTGTTTCGTAATATCCCGGAACACTATCATCGACCCGCCGGCGTCATCGTGACTCCCGGCCAGCCCGGACATATGAACCGGCGATATCGTCAAATCCAAACTAATCTCGGACCCGTCATCGGCCACATAAATCAGGTCCTGCCGGCTGATCACTCCTTTGCTCTCACCAATCAACTTATCCAGGTCCAGAGACGTATACTTTTCATCATGCAGCTTGAGCAGGCTCGAAACCTGAACGCCGTTGATGTCCCGATTTGTGTTAAGCAGTTCAAGAGCCGCCGCATTATACCGATAGACCTTGCCGTCACGGTCGATAGCCAACACTGCGCTCGACAGTGAGTTAATTAAGGCAAGTAGCCGCTGGCGCTGGTCTTCCAAACGACCGGTAAAGCGGTTTTCCAGCAATGCCTCCTCGTCGCGGCTCCGAACGGATTGGGCCGCCATGATACTAAAGACCACTACGAAAATAAGTTTAACGATGAATTGGATGTCCGGGGCCGCGGGTTGCACGTTGGGTTCGATATTGGCAAATAGCAATATAAAGGAAATAATCGCCTGCGACGCCAGCGCAAAAGCTAGCCCTCCCAACCCAAAGAGAATAATGACACCAATAATCAAGATGAAGAACAACGGGTAGTATGGGCTGGCGAGCCCCCCACTCAGCATCACGAGCGCCAGTACGAATACATGATCAACCGCCAGTGAGTTGAGGCCGGAAACCCCATGGTCGCGCTTTTTGTTGAATGTAGGAAGATAGGTAATGAGGTTGAAGACCGCCATTAGCACCAGCAGGGTGAACACCACTAAGGTGTACCGTTGGTCCAGCGGGTATGTCAGCAGAACCAGCCCAAGGGAAATCCATCTCAGGATACGCGTGGACGACTCGAAATTACGCTCTCGGTTAAACCGGGGCGGCTGGAAGTGTGGCGTCTTAAGGCGGGCCGTCATGTTAACAGCATAACCGTTTTAGCTTGGTGGTACCAGTTACCTGTGAAAGCGCTGGGATACGCGGTACCGCAGCCCCCAAATAAGTCCGAATAGACTTAGGAGGAGTAGCAAAGCCAGAGAATCGATGATTGAATTGTCTCCCGACTCAGGTGCCGGCGTCCGGGTAACTCCGTCCGCCTCATTGCCCAGCATTACTTTGATATCGCCCGACGGCGCCGAACCTTGGAGGGCGCTGCTTTCCGGCGACGTCAGGCCGGTAGAGTCTGAAGTACCGGATTGCAACGGGTTATTCCCGGCCGGCTGGAGCGAAGTGCCGTCTCCAATAGACGACGTGCTGCCTTGAGGCCCCAATAGCGCCGCCGACCCGCTACTCTGCTGGGGAGCAGGCGTTTCTTGCGTAACACTCGGTTCAGGGGTTGGTAATACATCATCGGCGAGAGTAACAGTTGGCAAAAGAGTTAGGAGCGAGATTGCAAGTAAGCGTCGTATCATTGGTTCATTGTAGCTGTTGGCTGGCCTTCGGCCAAATAATAAACATAAAAAAATGCCCGGAATGGGCATGCGTAGGTTGGGTGGCCGGCGGCCGGCTTATTAGCTCGGATGAGCTGTAAGTCGGCCGCCGGTCTTGCACCGGGTTGAGATGAGACATCCTTAGCGAATTGACCTGATACGGTCGGACTGAAGTCGTCGGGGTTTTCGGCTGTCAAAGATAACTATGCCCGCTAGGCAGGCGATGATTGTGACCATGACGCTGTTATGTGATGCGGCACCGTCGTAGTCAAACAATAAAACGCCAAAGAACACGATTCCCACAACTCCTCCCCAAAGACGGTAAACCGTCTCGGTCAGAGGGATGCTGTGGAGCAGTTGTCCAGTGGACATTGTGATCACTCCGGCGATGAGCAGGAGCGGCCAGGTCGTACGGGGTGAGTTGATGTCAGCTGCTGGGATCATGACGACCCACAGTACCATAAACACCTGTCCCAAGCCGAAGAAGGTCTTGGCTAAACTACGAACACGACGGGCATTGCTGTAACCGGAGAAGATCATGCTCATTCATCTCATTTCAGGGTGCGAGGGGCTGATCTGAACGATCAGAAACCATACTACCATAATACTTATGTTGTGTCAATAGCCCACGCCAATCAGAATCAAAAAAAACCGCCCGAGGGCGGTCAGTTTGACTTAGGCGGCGATCGCCTGATTGCGATGACGCTTGCGCTCGTTGGCTAACAAGTAGCGTTTGCGCATGCGAATGTTGGCTGGGGTTATCTCCAAGAGTTCATCGTTTTCAATGAAGTCCAAGGCTTCCTCGAGCGTCAGGTCGGTGTAGGGGGTCAATTGGGTGGTCATGTCGGTACTCGATGCCCGGACGTTGGTGAGCTTCTTTTCCTTGGTGACATTGATTTCCATGTCATCGCCGCGGCGGTTCAGGCCGATGATCATGCCTTCGTACACCTTAGTGGATGGTCCGATGTAGGCGGTTCCCCGTTCTTCAACGGTTTTGAGGCTGTAGATGGTGGCGGAACCGGTCTCGGCGCTAATCAGCACACCGTTCCGTAGTTGCTGCAGAGGTACGCCCAGCGGCTCGTAGCCGATGAGCAGGCTGTTGACGATGGCGGTGCCTTTGGTGGCGGTGAGCAAGATGTTACGCAGACCGAGCAGTGTCCGGGTGGGCAGACGGAAAATCAGGCGGATAGTCGCTTTGGTGGTCGGTTCCATGGTGACCATCTCGCCGCGGCGGCGGCCCAGTTCAGCCGTGACGGCACCGACATATTCTTCCGGCACTTCAACGGTCAATTCCTCCACCGGCTCGAGGGTTTTGCCCTCTTCCAGCTTGGTCACGACCTGAGGCCGGCTGACTTCCAACTCAAAACCTTCACGGCGGAGCGTCTCAATCAATACTGACAAGTGCAGCTCGCCGCGTCCTGATACCAGGAAGTCGCTGCCACGGTCGACTACGCGCAAGCCGACGTTGGTCTCCAGCTCCCGTTCGAGCCGGGCTCCGATCTGGCGGCTGGTGGTGTATTTACCCTCTCGGCCAGCGTACGGGGAGGTGTTTGGTCCGATGCGAATTTGGAGCGTGGGGGCTTCAATTTCCATGACAGGTAGAGCGTCGGGTGCTTCGACGGCGGTTACGGTAGCACCGATAGCAGCACCGCCGATGCCGGTAATCCAGACGATATCACCGGCAACGGCTTCGTCAACTTCCACACGATCCAAACCTTGGGCGACAAACAGTTTGTCAGCCCGGGTGTTTGATACCTTGCCGTCCCGGTCGATGAGAGCCAATGCCTGACCAGCCTTGAGGCTGCCGCGGTGGATGCGGCCGATAGTGTACTTGCCCAGGAAAGAATCCCACGTAAGCGAGGTCACCAGCATCTGGAACGGGCCGTCGGCGTCCACGCGCGGGACAGGAATTTCGGTGATAATGGCATTGAAGATGGGCTCCAAATCGGCCTCGGCCTCAATCTCGGCGTCCGTCGGCACATGGTCCCAGCTCTTGCCGTCGCGGCCGATGGCGTAGTAAATCGGAAATTCCAGCTGGTCGTCGTTGATAGCCAGGTCCAGGAACAAGCTCCCGACTTCATCGACCACCTCGTCGATGCGTCGGTCGCGCTTGTCGATTTTGTTCACGACAACGATTGGCTTGAGACCCAGCGCCAAAGCCCGTGTTAGTACGAACTTAGTCTGCGGCATGGGGCCTTCCTGGGCGTCCACGATGAGCAGGCAGCCGTCGGCGAGGTTTAAGGTACGCTCAACTTCACCGCTGAAGTCGGCGTGACCGGGCGTATCGATGATGTTGATTTTGAATCCCTCATGCGTGACGGCGATAGTTTTGGCGGAAATCGTAATGCCGCGCTCGCGCTCCAGATCGCCAGTATCTAAAATGGCGGTCTGCTGCATTTCGGACTGGTTGTCACGGAAAGTGTGGGATTGCTTGAGCAGACCGTCGACTAAGGTGGTCTTGCCGTGGTCAACGTGGGCGATAATGGCGACGTTGCGAATTTTGTTGGTGATTTGAGTCATGCGGGTAGTCCAAATGAAAGCGCCGCGGCTACAAGATACGCCGGGGCGCGGTTGATGATTGACTATATTGTAACAGGTTGGGCTTATTTTGTCACCCATATAACCTGCGGATTGGTCTTAAGGGCTAGGAGCTCTTTTTCTTGGCGTCCGGCACCGTCTTGATGTGGGCTTCCGCTAAGGCGGTGGCGGTCACGGCGGCGGGTGCGCCGGTCAACGGATCGCGCGAGTCCCCGGTCTTGGGAAACGCCATGACCTCGCGGATATTCGGCTCGTTGGCCAGAATCATTACCAGCCGGTCGAGCCCGTAAGCCAGGCCGCCGTGCGGAGGAGCGCCAAAGGTGAAGGCTTCGATCATATGACCGAAGCGATCCTGGATTTCGGTCTCGCTCAGTCCCAACAGTTCAAAAACGCGGTGCTGCAGCTTGGCATCATGGATACGGATCGACCCGCCGCCGATTTCGTAGCCGTTTAAGATTATGTCGTAGGCGTCAGCGCGTACGTTCATGGGCTTGGACTCCAAATGGTCCGCATCAGCCGCCAAAGGCGCGGTAAACGGGTGATGCACCGCGTCGACCTTGCTGCTATCCTTGTTGATTTCAAACATCGGAAAATCGACAATCCACGCGAAGGCCAGCTCGTCGGCATCGTCTTTGTTCTTGCGCAGATCCGGCTTGTCCGTCCCGTACTGCTTCATGCTCTGGGCATATGTCAGGCGGGGAAACGGCAATTGGGATATTTTCTTTTCCGGGAAGCGTTTCTCAACGAGTGCCACCAGCATCGCTTCGTTGAGGGCTAGGACATCTTCCTGGCCGACGAAGGACATTTCCATGTCAAGCTGGGTGAATTCCGCTTGGCGGTCGCCACGTTGGTCCTCGTCGCGCATACAGCGGGCTATCTGGAAGTATTTGCCGACGCCGCCCACCATGAGGAGCTGCTTGAACTGCTGTGGGCTCTGGGGCAGGACGTAGAACTGCTCGGGATGCAGGCGTGAAGGCACCAGGAACTCGCGGGAACCTTCCGGCGTGCCCTTGGTTAGCATCGGCGTCTCAACCTCGATGAATCCTTCCCCGTCCATGAAGTCGCGCAGGAACTTGATGATTTGGTGCCGCAGCCGCAAGTTGGCCGTCATCCGTTCCGTACGCATGTCCAGATAGCGGTACTTGAGCCTAAGCTCCTCGTTGATGCCGGCGGTGTCCTTTTTGACCTCGAACGGCAATTCGACGGCCTCATTCAGGACGGTTACGCTGGCGGCGCCCATTTCGACGGTACCCGTAGCCAGCTTGTCATTCCTGAACCGCTCACCGCGCTCCTTGATTTCCCCGGATACCTCAATCACATATTCGATACCAAGGCGTGAAGTAGTCACGGTATTCGGAATAACCACCTGCAATAACCCCGTATGATCGCGAAGATCAATAAAGGTGATCTTGCCCATGTCGCGGATGCTGTGAACCCAGCCGCGGACGGTTACGGTCTGGCCGACGTGCTTGGTTGTCTCGAGTACGGTGAGGGATGTCATGTCTGTCATAATACCCAATTACGGCTCGGCTTACCACATGTTAGGCTTATTGGATTGGGCATACCCGACTTTTTGGAACCCAGCAAACGTTAAATACGGAGATTAACATGGCCCTTGGATGGATTAACAACATCGAACAACTAACAACCGATAACAAAACCTTTCGCACGGTGCTGTTTACCGGAAAGCACTCCCAACTGACGGTTATGAGCATTAAAACCGGCGAGGAAATCGGTAACGAGGTGCACCCTGATCACGACCAGTTCCTGCGCATCGAGCAAGGCGAGGCCCGCGTGGATCTGAGTACGAACCAGGACACCATTGAGGAAACCTATGAGGCTCAGGACGATTGGGCGATTATTATCCCGGCCGGAACGTGGCACAACGTCGTCAATGTCGGCGCAGAGGATTTGAAACTATATTCGATCTACTCCCCCGCCCAGCATCCGGACGGAACCGTGCATACCACCAAAGCCGAGGCTGACGCGGCCGAAGCCGCCGAACATGCGGCGTAACTAACTAAAAAACGCCCTACGGGGCGCTTTTTAGTTTGGCTTAGTATCAGATCGTGGCTTTGAGTTCCGGTGTGCTGTATTTAAGCTCATCCAGGTACGCCCGTATAGCGAGGGTTGCGCTCACCCCTTCACCTACGGCGCTGGCAATCTGCCACGTGGCACCGCTACGCACGTCGCCGGCGACATATACGCCCGGCATATTAGACTCGTACTTGGCGCCCGTCTTGAGGAAATGGTACTCATCGGTGTCTAAGTGCTCGACGAACGGTTCCGTGTTGGGCAATAGGCCGATAAAGACGAACACGCCGTTGGTGGGGATTATGACCTTATTGCCCGCCTCTAGCGCCTCCACGTGCTTTACCCCGATCCCCCCATCCGCCGCTACGATACGGTCGGCGACCGTCTGAAAGCGTAATTCCACATTTTCCAGACGCTTGACCTGTTCGCGCAAGATTTCGCTTCCGCCAAGCTGCTTGCCGCGCACCAGCATGACGATCTTCTTAGCGAATCGGGCGAGAAACAAAGTTTCCTGAAGGGCAGAATTGCCTCCGCCGACTACGACCAGGTCTTTGCCGCGATACACGGGCCCGTCGCAGGTCGCGCAATAATGTACGCCGCGGCCAATGAGCTCGGCCTCACCGGGAATTCCCAGCTGGCGATAGGTCGATCCAGTGGCAATGAGTACGGCTAGCGCAGTAAGCGGTTGTTTCTTAGTAGTAATAGTAATGACGTCATCCTTACGAACCAGGTCAATCGCCTCAACGCCGGTTTTCACCACCGCGCCAAAACGCTTGGCCTGAGCATACAGGCTGTCTGCCAGCTCCAGGCCGCCGATTCCGTCGGCAAACCCGGGATAATTATCGATGACATCGGTAATAGCCGCCATGCCGCCGATGATGCCCTTTTCAATAACCAGCGTCGACATCCCCTCGCGCGAGGCATAAATGGCCGCCGCAAGACCCGTAGGCCCGGCTCCAATGATAATCAGGTCGTATATGGTGTCGTTGGGAGTGTTCATAGCACAATTATACCACTTTCCATTACGCTTACGTATCATCGTCTTATCAAGTCGCTTATGGTACAAAGGAGTTATGAAACCTTGGGAAAATGTTAAACGCGCGCGACAGCGCCGAAAGTTATATTTGTATGGCGCCCTCGTGATTGGGAGCTTTATTGCCATTATCGCCTTGTCCAATATCCGGACTGCGGCGCCTGTGAAATCAGCTTCCCCGGATACGCCAGTCAGTCGAAATGCCAAGCGTGTGACCGACCTCAAACAGCTTCAGGGTGCCCTTAATACCTACCTAGTCAGCCACAAAACGTTGCCGTATGTTCTGCCAAAGACCCCGACGGAGATTTGTTCACTGGCGACCCCCGGGTGTAAGAAGACCAAGCTGGTCGATCTGAATTACCTGGTTTCAACCGATACTGGCCTGGCCAGCATTCCAACCGATCCCGTCGGCGGACCGGGTTACGGAGGCAACGGCTACACTGTCGTGATGGGTACCGATAATAAGATAGAATTCGCTGCTCCACGGGCCGAATCTGGCAACCCTATTACCCTCAAGCAATAAAAGAACCCACGTTAAGTGGGTTTAGGTGCGGGGGTAAACGGTTGTGTCACCTTGTGAGGCTTCAGGTTGAGGTAAGGATGTCACCTCTGTGTCAGGCGTACTCGACCCCGGATCGAGCTCGAGGTCCCGATCATAATCCAACTGAGCCACAGTCTCGGCTAGAGGTGGCCGAGAGTGAGGGATATTCAAGGAGGCAAAGAAGGTATCGACATCTTCCTGCTGACGACCGCTACGAATGGGGTGCGTTACCTCCAGCCCATCTTTATTGCTATAGCACACCTCACTTGTGAGCAGCCAACTTGGGGAATATGTACAGTCACCGTCAAACGCTTCCCCACTGATGTCCAGGTGATACACCCCTTGCTTGCGCCGTACCTTTGTGACTCGCCGCATATCGGGTGTCCGCTCAATGTACTCAATCAGCTCCTGCAGACGGTTAGCAGAACGGTCGCCGGCACCGCGGGCGAGAATCCACGCCGCAATTGCCAGAATGACAAACACAATCAGAGTCAGCAAGATTGTGCTTCCAGAAATGGTAAACATGGCATTTATCCTTTCGAAGAACTCTCCAAACTGGAGCGATAGGGTCAATTGTACCCTTAAGCTGTCAATTTGCAATATCATGATTTACACTACTGCTGAGCAGATTAGATATCATTCCCTTGATAGTTTGGTGAAGGCATTGTATAAAGGTATAAGCTACCGGCTACGAAAGGACAATTCATGTCTCTCGACATACGGAAGCCGAGCCTACCGCCCGGTCAGCAGCACCTCTTTACTACTCCGCCCAGTCGACGAACGATAATAATCTTAGCTACGGTCGCCATTATCATTTTGGCCGCCGTCAGCGCACTTATTTTCGATTCGAAAGGTTCTCCGAGCGCTACAAACACAAAAAATTCGGGACAACAGGCTTCCTGCGTTCACGCGGACCCAAACCTACTTGCCTCGGCGGGACACACTGTCCCGAATATCGCCGCCAACGAAGCCGTTACGGCTTGCATCGGGGAGCCCATAGTATCTATGCTGCAAGATGCGGCAAGATATTACCAGCTAGGTATCCGGGAATTCAAGACCTCTGAAGTTGACATCATTTCGGTCAATGGCCAGGGCGTTACATCCCCGGATGGGTATGCCAGCCGCTTCATAACCTGGGCCAAGGACCGTGGCGCCAGCGTTACCGTTACCTCCGATTCGTCAGGAGATTTCCTCATTGTCCGCTTCTAGCGGCTTCGCCCAAGTGGGGCGCCCGATTCTGTCGGGCGCCCCAATTTTCTTTGTACAAAATAATAAGAACGTAAAAAGGCGTCCGACCCTGCTCCATCGTAGGAGAGAGTCGGACGCCCGAGTGAGTGCTAGATTGCTCTAGCCCCCGTTGACTGACCAATGCCACGTTTCTGATGGCAGATTCTTGAAACCGTAGATGCCAGCGTGCTGCTGAAGCCAATTGAAGACACCGGCAGACAGCTTGTAGTCCACCGCCAGTCCTTGCTCGTGCATCGACGTTCCTGGAACTGCCGTCGGTGGCGAGCAGGTGTTTGAAGACGCGGTGTAGACATCACCGCAGTGATGTTGGATTCGTAATCTTACCTGTTCCCTGTAGCTGCGGAACCCACTACCAGCAAGCGTGATGCCGTCTTTAGCGGCTGCGGCCACCATAGAGTCAATCTGCTTTGCAATCGATGCGTTCACCAATATTCCGCGTACTTCACACAGAGTTATGGTGTTGGCATTAAATGTAGCAGCCGTACCCTTGTCTATACCTGCAACGCATTTGCCCGTTGGTAAAGATACTGATAGGGCAGGCGCTGCAGACGGTGCCTGATTCGTGCAGATTTGCACCACCGAAGTGGCTCCAGGGTTAGCTAGCGGATCACTGGTAAGATCCAGGTAATGCGCCGCGCCAAGTTGAATGTAGCGTTGAGTCTCCGGGTTGCCAAAGTTGCCGGCCGGGCCGGCATTGTAAGATGCCATTACCTTTACAAGCGTGCTGGCAGCATGAGGATTTGCTGGATCCCCCAAAGGTGTCCCGGCCTTGCCGCCAAGACTCACAAGATAGGCGGCTGAAGAATACGCGGCATCCGTCAGGTCATTGGGATCAGCGACACCGTCACTATTCCCATCGACGCCGTAACCTGTCCAGGTTCCCGGCATGAATTGGAATGGCCCCATGGCACCTGGCCCGGATACGGGCCACCCAAGCCCCAAACCATACGGTGATGGAGGATCGGGATAACGTTGACCGTTCTCGACCCAGAATATGGTCGCGAGCAGGTTGACGTCGGCGCCTTTAGAGGCTGCTGCCTTCACAAAGATCTGGCGGTATACCACCGGAAGGCTGGTTGGGAGGGCGCCGGTTCGAACAGTCTTTGTTTGACAGTTCGCAGCGCCGCTTTGACTATTCGCGCTAGCCGCACTCCCTGCGTGTGCGAGCGACATCCCAACCCCGAATGCCGCACCGATAGCCGCTGAAAGGCCTAGCGTTACCGCCAACCCAATTACGATTACCGGTCGAAGCAGTTTAAGAAGCGGAGCGGGATTACCCGCAGCTGCTTGAACGGAGGCAATGACGGTGTTACGGACGAAACGACGTTTGTTGTTCGTCCGAGCATTAGTTGGGGGCCGCATTTGCGCCACCTCCATACATGCCCTTAGGCACGATGGAGACAACTAAATATCGGCCCGCCGTACGCACGACTGACATGTCGTAGGAAACCGTATCCATCCTCGCATATCCGCTTGTATCGACGGAGTTTACGCTCAGGATGACGGACAGGAGCTGGATCAGACTGGATTGGTCTCCGGCGGAACACTCAATTACCTTAACGCCGGTTGAACGGCGAATGGGCGCACCAGAGTTCGACCATGAGCTTTGAGTGTTCTTGAGAAACGGACCTGGGAGAACGTATCGGGCTAGCGAAAGTGCATCCTGCTTCGCGGGCTTCGCCGATGGGAAGCCTGCGTAAAGTTTGGCGGCCGAATAGATATCCCCCAACTGACTTGAGGAGATGACGCGCGAGCAGTCAACCGGTTGATAGTCCTCGCTTGTCGCCGTTGGAAGTGGCACTGGAGACATTGCATCCGGGGGAAGCATTTGCGTATTTGCCTTGGATGCCGTCGACTGCCGAGGAGTAACTTGTGCTGTCTGGAATTGATTTCCTCTCCAGGCAGCAAATGCCACTATCGCAACGAGGCAGGCTCCAATAAGGAGCCGTCTGACATGAGTCATTAGTGCTCCTAGATGTGAAGGATCGCTGGGTATTTCCCAGCCCGATGACTCAACCAATATTGAATACTCGGGTTAGGGCTCCACTATGCGTCTTGCGACGCATAGTGGAGCGAACGGACGAACTTAGCGGCGAGGAGCCGCCGGAAGCGCCTTTGCAGGTGGCGACCCTAAGCTGGGTCGGCTTGGTGCAGGAGGCAGGGACCTTGGTAATGCTTGGGCACTACCACGCGGAGAAACAGACGAACCAATTGCCGGGTAATCCCGACTGCTGATTACCCGGCCCTGCACGACACGTGGACCGCCGATGGCGGCCGGCGGCGGTGCAGTAGGCCGCGAACTTGGAACCTTCACCCAATCCTGAACCGGCCGAGACGCAGCCGGGGCTGGCTGGGACGGAGGAACCGTATAACCTGGTGAAGCGGGAGTGCTTGGCCGGTCATAGTACTCCGGCGGAGTCGGCGCTCCGGGCTCGCGTATTGTGCGGTGGGAACGTTGCCCCCTAAAGATCTTAAAGAGCCCCCACCCGAGCAACACCACCATGGTGATGCCCCTGAGGATTGTCTCAATTAGCCATCCGCGAACACCGCTGGCGGTGAAGAGAATGGATACGATCTTGTCCACGATCATGAAGAACGCCATGACCAGACCCGGCTTCCAAGTCCTCGCCAGCATCTCTTTGAGGTGCTGAAAAAGGTAATCGAGAAGTGGCGGAGCCACTGCGGCCAAGAGCATGAAACCCAGCATGATGGTACTGACTCCAAGCAGCAAAACCGTCAGGGAAATAAACAATCCCAGACCTGCCTTGATTACGAAGTCAATGAAGTTTGAGCCCAAAGCAACGATGCTGAACAACATTCGCAACGACGACACTTCCGGAGCACTGGCTTGGTAGTTATTCCAGATTTCCGGGCTTGCCGCCTCTACATATCCCACACGGTGGCCTAGCAGACCGCCAGTAGCTGCCCCCACAACGCCTCCTGCGCTGTCATTGCTGCGCAGTTTGTCGAGGGCAGTGGTGTTGTTCTCCGTCTGCGCCTTCAACAGGTACTCGCAGAAGGTGAGGTCCTTATACTTAGGCAAGTCTTTGTCGTTCGGCACGATGTGGGTTGTTGACCACGCAACGCTTCCGAAGTTCAGCTGGCAATAGGCCGGGTAAGTAGTCTGAAGCCAGTTTTGGTTCAGATAGCGCCGGATGGATTGCTCCAACTCATTGCCATTGTAGGTCGGCTTGACACTAAGGTTATAGTCCTCCGGCTTGTCGCCGGGAACCTCCCATTTGGATACCTCTGCCATTGCGAACTGGGTGACCGTAACAGGCATCTCAACTACCTGAGGAACCAAAGACGCTGCATTCCCAAAGAATGTGAGACCTGCGAGGAGCACCAATAACGCAGTGCCGATACCCTTACGGATACGATCTTCGTCCCGAATCATCATGATTGCGCCCCAAGCCATGGTAACCGCCACCGCTATGAGCAGGATGTCACCGAAGATAGGGCTCACGTTGAAGCTGTTCAGGAGTGCGAGGATCGCACCGATGAGAGCACCGTAAATGCTTTTGATGAGCGCCCAGCCGAAGATCGCGCTACCTGCGATTTGCAGGAGGACCGCCATCGACCAAATTGCTCCAGCCGTTCCGTTCATGCCCGCCGAGATCCATTGGGTGCCGTCATTGTTGGTGGTAATGAGGCTACGGATGCCGCTGCCAGCGCCATACACCTCAAGAGGTGACGGCTGATTTTTGTCGGCGTACGGCGGAGACTGAAGAGCACCGCCGTACCCATTGTCCTGGTATGACGAGGACGGAGTGGCTTGGGTGGCAGTTGGTTGTGACGCCGGAGACGCACTCTTGTTGAGGATTACCGTGTTAGACGGATCGCCAACTTGCGCCGTACCGGACAAAGCTACTACCGTAACGGCACCACCAGGATTGAACGGCGCGGCCGGAATGACATAGGTGCTCGGAAGCAGACCGTTTATCACTTTGAACTGCGCAACTTGATTGCCATCTAGCCGAAGGGAGTACGCCGTAATCTGTCCGAGAAAGTCGAGTGGTGGCTTCCATGATACTTGAACGGTAGAGGTATCAGCCTTGGCGGCGGTAATACTGAGCTCGGTTGGACCCGTAATGTTGGTAGCCGCTTGAGCGTTTGAAGCAAAACAGGACAACATTAGCATCAAAACTGCCGTCATGAGGATCCGGGCTATGGCCCGGCACTTAAGTACGGAGGCCATGCGGATCAGCTCCTTTGATATCGTTTGAGACGATGTCTGAATGTAAACAGGTACTTGAGACGCGGAGCGACTCAACCACAGGCCTTATTAACAAGAATAAGAACTCTGGTTGAGCCCCCACTCCGACCGCACATGGCGGCCGGAGTGGGGTGAGACGTTGAATCGATACGAACTAACCGCCGAGGCCAGGGATCTTCAAGTCGGCGCCGAGACCTTTTGCAAGAACCCCGATCCCCGCACCAGATCCGACAATCCCGAAGCCGACAAGCAAGATGGCGTTAACCACCGTGCCGCCAATTCGGTGCTGTTGATCCTTGAAAAAGAATTTTGCACCGATCACCATCACGATCAGAACAATCACGAGGATCATCAAACCGATCGCGGCCAACACAGAGTTTTTGACCATTTTCATCCCTCCTTGGGGATTGGTGCCGGAGTTTGTTCCGGCAGATCTGATGCGGTGGTCCTGCCCGCAGGCAAATACCAGCGCAGGCTCTGGACACGGAGTGTCTCCAGAGTTGGGAGTTGCACGATGTGCGTCCCCTTGTTGATATCCGTTCCGTCTTCGGTATCCATTGCCATCGTCTCAAACATTCTGATGGACTTGGGAGTAATCTCCTGACTAACCAGATGGAGCGACTTCTCTACCTCCTCCGCCCCTATGACGGAGAATGCCAGCTTAGTCGTTACCTGCTTGGTCAGGGTTTCATCAACATCGTCTGGGAATTGAGTGTCGTAGCCGGAAGCACAATTCAGGCTTCTTCCGACACGCCCCATGTAGGCCGCTTCGGTTGCGCCCCGGGAGAGCCTGGCAGTGCGCCAGAACTCGACCGTTGCCATCGCCACGCGAATATCTCGGTCATGTGCGACCTTGCGTGCAAGCATGGATACGATGTCGAGTCCGGCCAGTGCCAGCCAGTTCTGCGGTGTGTAATCAGCGAAGTTGTCACGATCGGGGATACTGAAATGCTCCTGGCCGATGATATTCAGACCCGGCTGGGTCATTGTATCAATCAGCGATTGGTCGTAGTGATTGGAAAAGAAAACCGGAGCAACTTTTTGGTCGCCGGCTACCTTCTCCAGTAGCGATCCGATGAGTTTAACTCCGTCGAGGAGCTCAACTACACGGTAGAGATCGGGTCTCATGTTGCCCGCTTCATCGGCCTCACGAATTGCCGTTTTACAGGCGCTCCGTAAAGGATCTTCAAATTCATCCCGCCAGCGAATGGTGCCGATGCAGGCTTTCAAAAAGTCGCTCATGCAATCCACGCGCTCGGAAGGAATCGTAGCGAATCCGGCCGGATTGAGCAGGCCAGGGTGATTCTCGAGAGTAAATGCCCTGACGGTGATGCCTAAGGGCGTGCGTCCGAGTAGACGACGGGTGTCGTCTTTGAGAAGCTCGAAAATGAAGCCGACATACCCTGCCCGCTCGACGAGCGCAATCAACTGATCGGTGATTGAAGTGGTTTTCCCGCCTCCCGAAGGACCGCACCACAAATTCGTGGGCGATACGTTGGTGCCGGGAAGGAGAGTTGCCAAGTCGTATCCCCCTGTATAAGGGACGCCCTCTCGCCCACGTACCCATCCCAGTAAATCGGGCCCCATCGTCCGTGGCGCTGACGTTACGAACGCCATACCTCGAGCAAAGGCCTCTGGGATGAGATACTGCACGAAACGGTTGAGATACCTGGCTGAACCTGGACGGCAGTGCTCGTAAAGCGCCTGCTGATACTCTTCGGCATCGATTACCAGGTGAGCCTTCCTCTTCAGGCTGTTGGCCTGATTTCGGACTTCCTGCTGTACCGATTTGACGCTATCTCCGGTTACCACCAACACGCACGGGCCGACGATGGCGATGCCGTCATCGAGCAGGTGCTTGTAGAATGACTGAGCTGATGCCACAGCCGTATCGAGATCCACCATTTGTCCCTCGTTTTCACCGAGGTATACCTGATGGTTAGCGTTCCGTCGAGCAGTTTTACGGGCAAAATTGAGAAGATCCAGACCCTTCCACACTTTGAATCGCCAACTGATTCGAAGCCGCCTGCCCGCACCGTCGGTACAGAAGGCGAACTCCTCTTCGGTCTCTGGCAAAAACTCCCGGGCAGTTGCAATTACCAATGGAACGAAGCTGGCGAAGGACGGGGTGCCGAGATATTCAAACTCAAGTACCCCCGGCGCCGCCACTTTGTAGTTACTGCTGCCATAGTGGCTGATTTCTGTGTCTCTCCCACCGATAGCTCCGACCGTATGATCAGGCGCAAATATCTGCGGTTGCCCCGGCCAGTTAGTAAGAGACAGCAGGACATCCAGTTCGTCGCGGTCCAAGGGGTCGACTTTGCCACCCCAAGCGGCCTTCATTAACAACTGCAGACGTGCTGCCTCGGGGATGAGGTGGCTGTTCTGGTAGTAACTTACTCCGAATCGTTCGTCCAACGGCAGCTGCGCGAAAGCCTCTGCCGATAGACGATTGACTGGCGACGGCGAAACAGAAATGCCAAGGTAGGCTCGGGACTCGAAGTCGCCGTTCTCCTGTAGCCAGGTCGCCATGTCATGAACCCGGTCATGGCGAGACTTCTCCCATTCTGGATCACCTCGAAGCGGGTTCTTATCGTCGAGCTCGTGAAGCCGGAAACGGCGGTAACGCTCTTCATACCCGACAGGAACGCCGAGAATTTCGAGGTGAACTACTTTTCCGACCAGTTCTTCGACTAGCTTGAGGTGACGTTCAAATGCGCCCATCTTTTCGCCGCTTGAGAGTAGGTCATAGGCCCGGATCAGATCGATCCGGAACCAGGCCTCCCATTGCCCCTTGGCGCTTTTCAGGAAACACCCGTCGATATCCCGAATGGGCGATGAGGTTCCGAATAGCGTCACTAGGCTGGCGATTCGATCGACGGCAAGTACCCCGAGGGGCGGCTTGCCTGACAACTTCGTTCGTCCGAATGGACTTGAAAACTTCATCGTGGTGCCGCCTCCTTGGAGGAATGAGTGGAAAGAACTGACTGCCTGCGATGCAGGCTGTCGTAATGCGGATGCCCGTTGACGATGTGTCGCGAGGCAAAGTGGTACTTCAGTTTGTCCCACAAGTATTGTGCTTGTGTATTTCCATGCCGTTCGGTCTTACCTACACTTATTGCCAGCTGCGCGCTGAGGTACATGCCAAGTATGAAGCTGGCCGGTGCGATGACGTAGAACGTGCCACCCGCATAAACAGACTTCAAGCTCACGACATAACCAATAAGTGTCAGGCCGCCGGCAAGAAACACCGGAATAGCACCAAAGACCATGAGTTGAAAAGTGGTATATCCCCCATTGAGCCAAGGGATGTGACGATACTCAGCAAAAATGTCCTTGTAGTTCACTCCGTAACCATATTCCGTTGTCGCCGGTGGGAGCGACGGGTCGTTGTAACCCATGTTCGCCTCCTTCGGCGACTAGAGGGAGCTCTGGTTCAAGACGGGGCCCCAGTTGAGTACATACCACTTATTATCAATCAGCTGCAGGACGTACCCGAGCGAAAAGTCAAAGTGGCTCCCCAGAGTGGGGCCGTCGAAACGTTCTTGCGAAACCACGGTTCGTACGTTGTCGGACGAACCCTGGCAGACAGTAACTCCCGTCACAGTAATCTTGGTGACACTCTTACCGAACGTACCGATGGTACGCCCCGGCATCAGGTAGTCGCGAGGATCAATGTTGGGTGTGCGAGCACGACCAGCCTCCATTTGCTGGAGACGCTTCTGAATTCCCTCACTATCACTGAAGACGGTGTCGGGCGAACAACTGCGTATGAGTGTGTTCGGTGGTGTGGAGTAAAATGCTCCTGGTGATGCAATCACGACACCGGATGGCGTCGTCTTGAGCGGAACAACGTAACTCAGAACGTCCTGTTGGCCGGCCAGCAGAACGCTGACACCGGTAATACCAACGGAGGCGTCCTGTGCCTTTCCGTCAGCGGTTGGAACACCCAGCTGGTAGCTGGAGTCCGGCACCACGGCGACGGTTGTCGAGCTTCCGTCCCCGCCCCACCCACAGCTTGCGCCCGCGCCCGGCACCGCCTTCAGCCGAATGGGCTGATCGTCGGTGGGGCTCTGAGCACTGTAGTTAAAGCAGGTAATGGCGTAGAGCTGTGTGACCTGCAACGCTCGCGTGAACGGGAACGTTTTACACGTTCCTTTGCCCTCGCAACTAGCTGCAAATGCATCGATGCGACTATTTAGACGCGAGTCCCTCACAGCGTTTTCACTAGCTGTTTTGGTGTTATCGCTACGTATCTGGGCTGCATTAACAAGCAGTGGCGTACCCACAAGAGCAGCACCAATGATGCCAGCTAGCAAGTAGCGAAGTATGTGATGCAGTCGGATGGCCATCCAAACGCTCGCGCCTTCGGCGCGGAGCTTGGAAGTTGGAAACTGAGGGCTCCCCCCATTTCTGGGCGCGAAGCGCTTACGGCTTGGAAAGCGCATAAGAATAACCTCTTCTCGTTGTTGTATCGATTCAATTGGAAAAGAACTTGCAGATTTACTGCAATAGGGGCCAGTATCTTTCAACACGACCCGGCTCAAAAACTAGACTGTACTTGAGTCGGATAAAGTTGGTATCCCTCCGGGTCCATTGCTGGACCCGGAGGGATAAAAGCGGTTGTCAGGAATGGAAAGCCGGCAGCTCCAGACGTTGTCCGGGAAGGATCAAATCGTCGTTTCCGCCAATAACCTCATGGTTTGCCGGCACCTGATAAATCTGGTGCCAGTAGAGGTCGATCTCATGATTCGTAGGCTGCCTGCTCAGATGCACCGTAAGCGCATCTTCGGCAATTTTCCAAAGAGAGTCCCCGTTGGTAACGAAGACAGTGCCGACCATCGGTGATTCGGGTGCCGCGGAGCTGGCTGGCTCGTTGGACTGCGATATGCCGGTCGCCGATTTCTCGGTGGAACTAACGGCCACATTGGCGGATGCCTGCGGCTTGCCGGTTGACGAGTAGACGCGAGGTGCGGCTTGAGCCTCGTTATGGATACGTTGCGCCTGAACAGGTGCTTGGTACACCGGTGACTTCGGAGAGACTCCATCGGCTGTTGTGCCCGTAACCGTCGTTGACGGATGTGAGGCGGCTGATGGATGTGAAGTAACCACTTGAGGTGCTGCCTGATCGGCAACTACTGGTCGAGGGCTTTCAGCCTGCACCTGTTGGGGCGGGCTAGTTGAAACCTGTGCTTCAGGTTGAACTGTTGGAATGGGCCTTCTGTGCTTGCCCGTGGTTGCCTGATTGCCATGCCGTTGGCTCTCGCCTATTGCTGCAGGCTGTGGATCCGTAATCACGGGAGAGGCCGTTGGTGGTACTTCAACCTGCGCTGTAGGAACATCGCTCGTCGAAGCACCGACATCTGCCGTGACACCAGCGCCGCTTTGCACCTTGACAGCGGTATCACCCGCAGGAGCTGCTGGAGCCTCGGGGGCCACAGACGGCGGCGTCTCGACACTTGTCGAGGCTCCGTCATTCGATGCACCGTCCGAAACCGATGAGAGTGGCTGTCCGCTGCCAGAGTCGGCAATGGCGACCGTTGGGAATATTCCCCCAAGCCCGGCCGCACCGATGGCGGCAATGGTTGCTGCCTTGGTGATCCTCACAACTCCGCCGAAACGCATTGAGTGGTGACCAGGGTCACCAACCAAGACGGGGTTGTGGAGCTGTGCTGACGTGACCTGTGCGTGAACGGTCACCGGAGTCTTTTTCTGACTCCAGTCAAAATCCTCACCGTCGAGCGGAGCGAGGCCATAGGGCTGCGTCTCCGGAGCGGTAAGCCATGCAAGGTTCGAGTCAATCTCCGGTACCTCAAGCTGGTCCTCCGGCCGCTGTGGCCGAACGCGCGAGAGACAACCGGCGATTGCCGCCGACAGCTCGGTGAACTGGACGCGGGTCTCGTAATCCAGGTCCTCCATGACGATTTCGCCGCCGGTGTCGAGCTGGCGGTCGTAGTTGACGATGAGGATCCGAGAGAAGAACCGCTCGTAGCGAGCGATGATGCGGTCAAGGTATGGTGTGTCATCCTTGACCTTGTTGATCACGAGGATGCCATTTGCCATGAGCGGACCAAACATGGGGGCGTTACCCTGCTTGCGAACGAGTTCGTCGATCGTCGTGAGACAGTCCCGGGTGGGATCGGTCACAAGAACGAGGATATCCGTGGCTTCAAGCACCGACTGCGTGAGCGGATTATTGAAATCAATTCCACAGTCGATCTTGAAAACGTTGAGATAGGTGGAGAGATGATTAACCACCTTCTTGAAGTCGGTGGCGTTCTCATTGTCGCGTTCGGCGCTCGGGTCGGATGCGACCACCATGACACCCTCGCCCTGGAACCCGAAGGCCCAGATGAGTTTCTCATAGGAGTCGATGTCGTCGTGCTTATCGGCAAGCATCTGGAGTGACCAACCCTTTGTCTGCCCCATCTTGACGCTGAGTGTGCCGGCGTTGGAGTCGGCTCCGATGACGACCGCGCGGTCGCGGCGCCGAGCTGTACTCCAGGTGATGGCTTCGCCAGCACCAATGGTCGTTTTACCCGGCCCGCCCTTGGGCGAAAAAGTCGCAACGACAGCCGGCCCGTTAAAGGTCGCACTACCGAGCTCGTTCCTGGCCGCCTCTTCGCGCTGTTGCAGCGCAAACAGGATGGCTTCGGAGTGAAATTCGGTCATCTCCTCGAGGGAGAAGACTTTTGTCAGTCCGATGGCCTGGTTGATTCTTCCTTGAAGCGTACGTGGTCGAGGTCGATTTGCCTCATCCGCTGAGTCACCCGCTAGCATTGTCATTGCGGCCCCCTTTCAGAGGGTGTGGTGGGTACGGTATTCCTGACACATAAATTCAAAGAACAGAGATCTCGATCAAAGAAACTTTAGCCCCGACAGTCTCGTCGAAACCTGTCTTCCGAAAAATGAATTTTCGAGAGGCAGCACTCGACCAGAATCCACCTCGTTGTATTTTCTCTATTCTAGGCATGTTGTCAGCTACTGTCAATAGTTACTAAGAATTTTTATTTTAAGTATCATTTTTTGATTTTAAGTACAGTATTAACTTTTTGAAACGAAATTATCTCATATATAGTTTCATCATATTTGCAGTTTCCAGGCAATAAATGAAAAGGGGCCCGCTCGATCGAAATCGAGCGGGCCCACGGAACGAACTTAATTCTAGGAACCTCCCCGCCAAGTTCCGCTTGGCAAATTGGGGTCAGTCTACTTGAAGCCGAAATGGAAATGGGTCTGATGACCGGTGTTGGTGAAAAACCGACCACCGTTGGATTTGTCACGACTCCCTGTACTAAACGGCCCACCAACCTCAAAGGGAAGTTGGCTGTTAGCTTGGGCGAAGAGCCAGTGAGTGAGTTTCTTGCTAGCAGCGGACGGCTTTGAACAGTGACGTGTGTCGTGATGACTGTCGACTGAACCGACCATGACATCGCAGATCGGCTGACCGTTGACGCGGGTGATATCGAACGCCTGCCCCTTGAAGTGGAGTGAGGTTCGGTTGGTACCCGCTACGTTCCAGGTGTGCCCGGTAAAGATGCAACTAATCTCAACTGTGAAACCCGCTTTTGCCAGTTTCTCCAGATACGTAATAGCCTGGGGGAACATTTTACCCGACTTGAGATCGAGTAGCGGCCTGCATTTGCCAATCGAGATGGTTGTTACGCTCCCACTGGCAACTAACGCTTGTCCGCGGCGTGAAACAGAATTGTCTGACGGGTTAACCAAACCTTGGGACTGCGCCTTCTGCTGGGCCTTGTCCCCCGCCTTGACAATGGTCTTGGATAGACCGCTGCCGTCGAGTTTGGCGATGGACTGAACCGCGTCCCATGTTGCAGCACGGGCATTAGCAGGGTTCAGCCCCGTGAGAAAGGCCAGAGCCAGTAGCAAAGCAGCGGCAACGAAAAGATTACCTTTGCTTCCGGTTCCACCCTGGCCCGACTGCCGCACCGTATCTTGAGGTGCGGCAGTCGTCGTGGTCATGGTGTGCCACCGGTTGCCCGGTAGGTGTTTTGGATCCTTGCGACGTAACTGATCGTCTCACCGTAGGGCGGAACACCGACACCGCGGACCTTTACACCTTTCTCATAACCGAGAACTGCATTGGATCCGGCATTATACGCAGCCAAAGCCAAGGATAATTTGCCGAATCGATCCAACTGACCCCTCAGGTAGCGTGCGCCACCATTCAGGGACTGTTGGGGGTCGCTCCGGTTTGTTACTCCGAGCCCTCGGGCTGTTGCAGGCATTAACTGATCGAGTCCGCAGGCCCCAGCGCCTGAACAGACGGTTGGAGAAAAACCGGACTCGTGGCAAGTTAGTGACCCAACGAGCCGGACATCGACGTCAGCCTGTTTGGCTGAATTATTCATCATGCCGATGTAGGGATGAGCTTTGTTCGCGCACCCGTTAGGTAAGCTACCAACCCATGAACTATCCATCGCCACATACCGGTATCCGGCCTTGGTAACGGGGTTCACGAGCCCTTTGCTCTCTGCCTGGCTCTTAGCCTTGTCCCCCGCCTTGACAATGGTCTTGGATAGACCGCTGCCGTCGAGTTTGGCGATGGACTGAACCGCGTCCCATGTTGCAGCACGGGCATTAGCAGGGTTCAGCCCCGTGAGAAAGGCCAGAGCCAGTAGCAAAGCAGCGGCAACGAAAAGATTACCTTTGCTTCCGGTTCCACTCTGGCCCGACTGCCGCACCGTATCTTGAGGTGCGGCAGTCGTCGTGGTCATGGTGTGCCACCAACCCGAGCGGCGGTAAGTTGCCTACGGCGGAAATATGGGATTTTGAGAAGCAGTCTGCCCGTGATGGCACGCTGTTCGCGCGCCGCAACGAGCCGGTTGCCTACTTCCATTACCCACCTGTCGTCGGATGTGGCCATCGACTGAAGCATCCATCCGGAGGTGTGCCGGTAGTACCGGTAAACCGAATAGACCAGCAACCAAGGCACGAGATACCCGATCACTTGAACTATGTAGGCGGCTAACGTCCAACCCCACACCACTCCCCACATTTCGGGGGCTGTAGCAAAGGATACCGCGTAGATGCCTCCCCAGTTGACGCCCAACAGGACAATGAGACTGAGAATTAGCAGGCCAAACGGTGCCGCGTTGGCAAAGAACCAGCGCTTGAAGTAACGCCTGGCTCTCACGGGTCGGACCGCGCACAGGGCAACCAAGATAAAGAAGCTGCCTACAAAAATCGCCAAAAAAGCCGACCGCAGGATATTCACGGCCTGAGCCAAGATTCCTGAAGTGGTGTTCAGGCTGGTTCCAAAGCGTTCGACCGCTTTGGCGGTGTTCTGCATGGATCCGACCTTATCGTCGGCTATGACCCGCTGGTTATAGAGCGCGGCATAATTCTTATACTCCACCTGACTCACCGGCCTCCCACTGAGGTAGGCATCGATATGTGGGGCGGAGGCTTTGAACTCGGACTGACGGTCGTAGCCGTACATCACGCTACCAAAAGGGTTCAGCTCTGCTGTGCGGTAGGTGTAGTTGGACAGGTTGTCGTTCGACAGGGAACCCACACTGCTAAGGGCTACTATGCCGTGGCTCGGAGCGTTCAGCAGGACAAGGGCATTCTGCGAATAGAGCAACGAAAGCCCCATAATCAACCAGGCGACAGGTCCGACAAAGAGCCGGCCGCGCATGGACAGATCATCACTACTCGCCTTCTTCCGATCAGGCGAACCTTTCCGGTTGACCCAGTAATAGAGACAGGAAACAGCTGCGAAGATGAAAAGCAGGAACGAAAAAACCGATAGGCTTCCCATCTTGCTGGCTGCAAAGTCATTGATGGCACTCTCCGAACTGGACAGCGCGGTTGACTGAGCCACGCCCACGCGCTCCAGGTTGGAGTCGAAGACGCAGCGAGACTTTGCCAATACCTGGTTAGGATTACCGGGATAGCTTTCGAATCCGACACTCGGAAGAGGGCCAGGTTTTGAAACGGTTGCCTCAGCGTCACGTTTTGGCGTTGCGCTGACCGCGGAACAGCCGTCACCACTCTCTAAGGCTTGCGTGACAACGTAGAACGGTGCCACGACAATTCCGAGAAAAAGAATGATAAAGACTACGGGCCGCCATTTATGGAGAAGATGAGCGAAGGCATGAAACAGACCAGCCGGAACGCGCATATTGCCACGGGTGGCATCACGCGAAGCTGGCGCAATTTGGATCCGTGTACTTGACATGATGCTCCCTCAATCTTGGGGAATGGACAGGAATCGGATGACATGCATCATCATCCGAGATTGTTTTTGGACTTATGATGTGAAGCTGCGTGCCAGCCAACTTTATCTGTTAACTTGGCAACATGGGTAAAAGATTACAATATTTATACATCTTAGTCAATAAATTCGATGAATTTACCTAAATATGCTTAATATTAATTATCTCGCAATTTTGGAGGAACCATTAGTGCGATCCTGCGCGCCTAAGACCGGCCGCCCCGGCCGCCACCAGTAGACTTAGCTAAGTTCACTACGAGAGTACGACCGGCCAGATTCTTGCCGTCCAAAGCGCGAATGGCTTCCTCGGCCTCCTCGTCGCTGGCCATTTCCACGAAGCCAAAGCCGCGTGATTGGCCGGTCTCCCGGTCCAAGGCAACGCGAGCGCTCAGCACTTCACCGCAGGCCGAGAATAAATCCAGCAGGGCGGCGTCGTCGATGCCAAAATCTAATCCGGCGATAAAGACTTTGTTGATCATTTGCCAAGTCCGGCAATCAAATTGATGGTGGTTGCCACGATTACCGTGCCGAACAGGTATGACAGTAACGCTTGGCGTAGCGCAATATGCCGCAGTTCCGGGGTGCTGAAGGCCGTGTCAGACACTTGAAAAGTCATGCCAATGGTAAACGCCAGGTAGGCGAAATCGGAATATTGAGGCGGCTGGTCACTGTTGAAGTCTATACCGCCATGCTTGCTGTAATATATCCTGGCGTAACGCAGCGCGAAGACCGTATGGACCACGGCCCACGACGCTACCACGCTGGCGATTCCCAGCCCGATTTGAAGAATCTCGGTTATTCCGGACGAATTTTTAGTCTGAGCCAGCAGAACGCCGACGGCTGCTAAACTAGCCACGCTGGCCAGCACCAGCAGCAAATCGGTGGCCCCGCGGCCCGGATCTTCCCGTACCGCCAGATTGGCCGTTTGTTGGGCGTCGCGCCCGTACAACGCGGCCCATATCCAAACCAGAAAAGTAATTGCGGCCAAGTCCCAAACGGCCAGAGGCGCATATTTCCAGGCTCCAAAAAAACCGACCATCAGCCCGCCGACAACCCCGACCGTTATGGCTGTGGCAACTCGCAAACTAGCAGTCGCTGATGTTTCTTGATCTGGTTTGGGTTGAGGTAACTTCATGTGACCTCAGTATATACCTTTTGCAGTCTCGGCAGTGACTTAATTAAGCTTATGCATCCGAAAAAATGCTAGAATGTCGGCAGAGCCGATCCAGGCTCTGGTTTGACACATCCTACCACCTTCGAAAGAGGTGAACGAAATGGCCAAAGGTAAGAACAAGCAGGGCGGGCCCAAGCCGACCGCAAAAAAGCCCCCCAGCAGCACCAGATCGGCCGGCAATGCGGCCGCAATGGCAAATCCCGGCGGCAAACGGAACCGGCTGGTCAGCCGGCGCGGGCGTACGGTCAACCCATGCAAGGACCCTCACCACCCACCGCGATATCGTGGCGTGCCCGTGCTCCAGATGGAAACCAACTTCCATAAGCACATGATCTATGTCCTCAAGTGAGACGGGGCCACCATGATAAATACCCTATAGGGCCCCCTGTACTAATTCAGGGGGCCCTAAGCTTTAATAATTACACCGCATTGACTTAGTCATAACTCCGCAGGGATTCATCCGGTTGCACAGTCTCCTCTTCCATGATCAATTCAGCAATTTCCGAGCGCCGCATCACGTCGGCCTGATCCGTGAATTCAACGTCGTTGGGGATGGATTCAAAGAAATTCACCACGCTTGCGGGCGAATGCAAGCGTTTGGCTCTGGCGGCCAAGTCACCACTGGTCGCAGGATATTGTTTTACGGTGGCGAGGACCGAGTTCAAAGCGCTCAGGTCCAGCGTATTATCGGCAACTGTTCTGTAGGCCTCAATGCAGACGCGTACTTCCTCATCATCAACTTGAGGAAAGTTATCGAAATACTCGCCCACTGAGCCGAAATAGCCGCTTAGAACGTTAAGGGCTACTAGCTCATCGATGAATGGAACCAGTTGATCCAGGGCGGATTCGGCCGCTACCGGCACGGCGACGACGACCGCCTTCGGGCGTTGTTTCAACACGTCTTTGACGGCCGCTACCATAGTAAGGCCGGTGGCGATGCCGTCATCGACGATAACCGCGACTTTCCCTTGAGGATCGGCTGGTCCTCGATCGCCCTGATACTTGATGCGCCGGCGCTTGGCCTCCTGACGGGCTAATGCAATTTTACTGAGGCGCCATCCCGGCTCGGTGAAGCCAAGCTCGGATTCGTTCCAAACGGGGTGGCCGGTTTCGGTAACCGCACCGATGGCATATTCCGGGGACATCGGATGGCCGATTTTACGGGCAATGATTAATTCCAAGGGTGCTTTAAGATATGCTGCTACTTCGGCGGCAACCAATACTCCTCCCCGCGGTAACGCATAAACCACTACATCCCGCCCCTTATAACGCGCCAGCGACCTGGCTAATAGCTGGCCTGCCTGAGTACGATCTTGAAATTTCATGGCTGCCCCCTGTTACCTGCATACCTAAAAGTTAGGCTATGGTTTTTGCTTTTGTAATGGTTTTATTCACAAATTTCACACCACTCTGCCCCTGGGGTAGTGAATGCGATGCGAGAAAACCATTGACTTTTTAGCATAACTAGTTTACTATATTACCTGTCCAACATACTGCGCACTCGATACGTCATATTGTCAACAGTTTGACTGTCTATGCAGGTGCGGAAGTCCAAGTGTTCGTTGCCGACTGGCATAGAGCATATGCGTTTACAATCAGGGAGTTCAAATGTTCAGCTTTGTCAGAAAGCTCTTCATCGTCCTTCTGAGCGCACTGTTGCTCAGCCTCTCCATTGGAACGACCACGGTCACTGCGACGGCTGCCACCTACCTCACGGCAACCCGCGCCGTGGGCCTCAGCTTCAAAGGTGGCCCCGGCCACTGGGCAACCGTGTCGGCAACTACCTGGAACAACGGCAAGAGAGGATTCTGTATCGACTTCGGTAAGGCAATGCCGAACCGAGCCGGTACGACCGTCCTCTCCGCATCCGCTCTAGTTCCGGGAATGAACGCCGAAGAATCCAAACAGGCTAAGTTCATTGCCAACAAGTACGCGGCCACGACGTCACCTGAGACAGCCGCCAATGCTTCCCTTGCAATTTGGGTGCGTCAGCACGATGCCGCGTTCAACACGTGGTACAGCTGGGCCCGGTCGCACGGTGTCATTACGGCGGCGCGTTACAACGCCGTCAACGCCATGCTGGCCGACGCCACACAGCACGCCCCCTACAAGATGAGCGAAAGCACCTCCCAGGTGCTGCCCGGTCAGATTGGTAGCGGAGCAGTCAAGGTTCTGGGCAGCAACGGCAAACCTGCCGTCGGCCGCACCGTCACCCTGACGGCTACCGGCGCCAAGATTCTCACGGTCAACGGTGTTGCAGGATCCAAGGGCACCACCCGGTCAACCGGAGTAGTGTTCACGAACCAGCGCACCAACACCGGAGCTGCCACCTTCAAAGCAGTGCTCACCTCACCGTCGTCCGCGACGGCGGGGATCAGCATTTCCTCGGCAGGTCACCAACGTACGTTGAGTGGCGGCTACACCGAAAGTGCGGTCGCGTACTATTCGTACAACAAGCTGGCCGGTCGTCCGTCCATCACCTCAGTGTGTGACACCGACTGTAACGGCCTGTCCACGGTCACTTTCAAGTTTGCGAACCCTTCGGGAACGCAGGCCATCAAGTGGACCGAGAAGGTCGGAACGGTCGTGGTTGCAACGCTGAGCGCGAAGCCCGGAACCACCGGTTCCGCGGTCGCGCGTCTCACTGACGGCAAGATCATTACCTCGTCGTCATATTGCTACACCGGCACCGTGCTCGGTGGAGCTTGCACCACGGCCACCGTCGTAGTTGCCACACCGTTCGAGATCGTCTGCCCAGCCTGGGCCGTCGCCTCGTTCACGGTTTCATGCAACTGCACCGCCAAGACATCTTCTGCTACCATCACTGCCCCGGCTGGCAGCCCACGGTTCTACCGCGGGTCCGTCAGTATCAACGGAGTAGTGACTCAGACGCAGGATTTGGTCAACGGTCAGGTGACTATCATCAAGTCTGGCACCATCAGTGCCGGATCGACAGTGATTGTCAGATTCACGGCTTTCCGTGACGCTGCCCGTACTGCTCCGCTGCTCACCAACAACTTGGTGAACATCACGGTCAACTAGACCATTACCCTCACCCGTGAGGGGTCGTCACTTCGGCGGCCCCTCACGGTAGGACATTCCGTCCGATCCAAAAAGAGCCCCCTCATTTATGAGTGGGGCTTCTTCTTTGTCTAAAATCGAGATTAGTTATTTGTCGCCTTGAGCGATTTCCTTCTTGATATTGCGATACTCTTCCTGAGTAATCTCTCCCTTGGCATAACGCTGATTGAGCACATCCAAGGCGCTCATCTCGGTCCTCCCACCCTGGGCGGTTCCTTGGGGCAAACGACGCAGTAAAACCGCCGCGCCAACCCCGATAGCCGCAAGAATTAGGATCATAAAAATAAACGAAAACAGACCGCCCCACTGATTGCCGTACATCATCCCGTATCCATCCCAGTTGCCCATAATAACATTCCTCATTTCATCCTGAATTATACTCCCGGCAGTCAATAAAATTCATTAGGAATGGCTACTTTCGCTCCTCGATTGCGGCGGCGACAAGTTCCAGTACGGACTGGCCGGTTTTGACTCCGATGACGTCAGCCATCGACACTGTGTAACCGATACGTTCGGCGATGGCACCGTAGCGTTGGGCACGGTGTTCTAGCAACCTGGGATATAAGTAGCGGCCCACCACTTTCGGATCAAGGTTCTCGACGCGCTCGGTATTTTCGTCGGCCAACAGCCCCGGCAAGTTGGCATCGATGAAGTCGGGACGGTAATAGATGGGCTTGGGATAGCTGGCCGCACGGCGGATTAGTTCCTGTTGATGTTCGGCGGTAGCCTCGATATAGATGACGACACAGGTATCTTCGAGCACTTTCAAGGCCGGATCATCGTGATTTTCGGGCTCGATTACCTCACAGGCGCTACCGGTGGCATCAACCAGGAAGTTGGAATATCCGTATAGCCGCTCGGCCCGACGAATAAAGTTCGGGATATCGAGCATGGCCTGAACTTCGGCCCGGGCGTGGTCGGCCATGCGCAACCCAAAATCGGCTGTGGTCGAGCCGCCCTGATCGGGGTTGCCGAGCATGCCCATAAAGGCACTGGTGGCCAGCAAGTTGTCGAAACCGACACGGTGCTCGATAGTGATGGCATCGCGGCGCAGCAGATCCCCTAATACGGGGTGCGTCATAGCCAGTGACTTGAGGTAATCATTAAGTTGATCGCCTAAATAATGCGTCCAGATGCGGTAATCAACTGAATAAGTAAACCACGCGTCAGGCGACAAGAGCCGGGAGGCAGTTGTCTTTCCGACGCCGCTCAAACCCATGAGTGCTACCCGCTTGCTTGGGTCATCAAGAAAAGCTTGTCCGGTGGAGTATTTCATTGGCTCCATGTTACGAGATATCCGCGTTTAGACCAAACAAAAGAATCCAAAAATCGGGTTCCAATAATTCCTGGCAGGGGTGGCAGTCCGAGTTTCGAACCGCTCCGGTAGAGACTCACGCAGGTGCAATCGCAAATCTGCAATCTCTGTTGAGCTAAACTTGGCCACTCTTCTTTAAGAGCTTGCTAAACCTCTTATTTTTCTTATGATATTCGTCTATGTTTTTAAGGTAGTAACTCACTGCCCCCTGAAATTCATCTCCTAGGTCGTGGGTAACATTTCCGCAGCGCTGGCATTGCCACTGTATAGTCCCCCGGGGAGAGACATATAGTGATTGCCCTTGGATTTGGCCATCGTTTGTAGGCTTAAGCTGCACGTGAGTGCAGGCATTTTTGAGTTTCTGGGTATATGAGTCCCGCCTACTTTCCAGATACTTGTTGAGGTCAAAATTAAAGCTTATTTTGATTGCGACAAAGCTAAAAACAATAGTAAAAATGGCAACAATGAATTGCCAGAAGTTTAATCCAGTGTTAAGTATCCCATTCATAGGCCGATTCTACGCCCTGCTTTCGTTTACTACAACGAAGCTTCAGAAGAAATCATAATTCCATGGCAGGGCGCTCAGTCCGATGATAGAACTTCCCCCTTAAATTTGATACGAGATGTATGACCCCGTTTGAAACTTCTGAGTAACTTAAACTAGGATCACTATCATGTTCGACCTTCTAACCCGCAATAAACCCGCTCCAGCCGATTTATTAACGTCAACGCTTCACGATGAGGATTAGTTCTACCGAGCCTTCATACACAATATTGTGCTCGAACCGGAGCCAGAGAACTAGCTATTCAGGTACATAGCTGCTAACACGACGAAAAACAAAGCATACATAACTGCGAGTAGACTCAGGGCTATGCCTACAACGCCGGCTTTGGTTTTTACGCTCATTGCACCAAACGCAAACCCCACTATGCCCAGAACAGCACTAGCAGTTCTATGGGGTATCGAGACTTGAGAAAGGGGCGAAAAGTACATCAGCCACGACAGTATGCCGAGAATTATCGAGACAACTCCGAGCTTCAGATTTGAAAAGGATGATTTTGCCATTACCACTTATGCTACATGGAAAATTACTTGTAATCAATAAAGTTTAAGTCCTGGTCCCTCGCAAAATTGCTAGGGACCAGGACTTTTTGATGCTTATTACCAAGCGCCGCTCAGATTGCTGACGGATATGTTAGCCATTACCGTCTGGCCGGTGTCTACCGGATGCGGATAGCCGTACAACCTTCGTAGCTGAAGGTCACCGGCAGCAATGGGGTTCGGCCCGAAGCCGGTAGCCGCAGTGAGGCTGATGTAGTGGACATTGGCGCCGGTGACAGCCGTATGAACGGCGTTTAGGTCATCGATCACACTCTTCGACCCATGCCAAGAACCCGAATCGGCTGAGCAGCTGTTCGCCGCGTTCACCATGTAGGGGTAACCCATGTTGATTACCCGCACTCCTGATGAGTAGCGGGTGGCTACTGTGACGATGCCCTGGAGGTTAGTTTGGATGTGTGCGTCCAGGGTCCGACCATCGAGCTGGTTGGCTTTGAGCCAATTCCAGACCGACTGACTGTCGGGGCAATCAGTGGAGGGATCTGAAGTCGATACGGCCCATGGTGCAACAGGTGACAGCTCTGTGAAGTGCCTTTTGTAGAAATCACTCAGCTTGTCTGCCCAATTGGTGTCGTTGGCTCCTCCAGTCATGCTCACTACAGGCCATGAGTCGTAGAGGCCGTAAAGGTCCGACCGAATGGAGTAGGACTGCGCAGTACCGCTTGCCCACTCGTCGGTGCCAGGGGTGGTTTCGGCTACACCGAACGACGACGTCCAGGCGCCACTTGCGGCGACTAGATCGAGGCCGTACGACCATCCCGTTGTGGGATCGGTGGGCGCATGCAGGGCTGTGTTGTAGCTGTCTACAGCTTTCTTGACCCAAGAGTAATTAAGGTCGTTCGGGGTGAGATCAAGTCCGCCTGCTGGACAGTTGATGTAGGTTTCAGGGAACCCAGTGTCACTCTGATTCGGGCACCATGGTTCGTCCGAATCCTGGTGATGCCCGCTGCTGTACGAGTCCCCAACGCCTACCCAGACAGGTCGTCTTGGCGTATGCACCAACAGCGGAGTGCCCCAGGCGTTGATCGTGCCGTTGGTCTGAACCGAGCGCACCCATAGGTACCAGTTCTGTCCCGGTTGAGTTCCTCCATTCCACGTAGTGGTTGACCCGACCTCTATACCCATGTAGTTGAGTACTCCATTGCGATTAACCATGTCGGTAGACCGCTGCAGGTTGCTCGTTGGAGCCACAGTGCTCGAGGTAGACCAGCCGTAGTCGTACCACTTGTTGCCCGCTGCCGATAGACCGACCGTGATCTGGCGTGTGTACGGCGCATCATGCGCCGTGGCTGCATTTACGGCCACGGTTGCGTTGCTGGGCGGAACTGGCGGCCAGGTTGCAGACACATAGGCAGGGCTCAGGTTGACGTTACCAGAGCTGCTCGTCAGATCGATCTCCGACCCTGTGCCATCAGTGTTGGCCTCATAGAGGTCGGGGAAGAGGTAATATGAGACTTTGCTGCCGTCGGGCGACACAGTCGGAGACTCTGGGTCCTCGTAGCCGGGTGAAGCCACCTGAACCAGATTGCTGCCGTTAGTGTCGATACCGTAAATGAACGAGTACCCGCCATAGCCCATACTATGGAAGTACAGGCGTGAGCTGTTGCTCGGGTCAAAGACGACCTCGTCGTTGTACCGGCTCGGTTGGCTTGGTACGGCCGTCTCACTAGAGCCGTCCGTGTTCATCGTGTAGATTTGGGCGTCCGCACCGCCGTAGCGCGAGAAGGCTATCTTCTGCGTTCCGGTCGTGTTGGGCGACCAGGCGGGGTGGTCATAGATCTTGGTGCTGTCCTGGCTCACCGTAGACTCAGACGTGCCGTCTGCCTGAATTTTTTTGATCTGCGGTGGGTTGCTGCCAACGTCCTCTCGGAAGGCTAACCATTGGCCGTCCGGTGACCAGGAGGGGTACCAGTCGACGAAGACATTGCTCGATGATGGCGTGGTGAGTGCCTGAAGGTTACTGCCGTCACTGTTGACTACCATGATCCCAGCACCGCAGGAGCCGTAACAGAATCGGCGGCTCCAGAACGCGATCTGACTACCATCTGGGGAGACGACCGGCACTGCGTCGTAGTCATTGGAGTCAAGCGTCAAGATGTCCGTGACGCTGCCATTCGAATGACGGATTGCGAGCTTGTTCACCACGATTCCACTCGTTGAATGTCGCACGAAGGCGATCTCGCCACTAGCAACGGAAGCGTGGGCCGTTTGTGGCGTCGCCACGATGACGGCGACAGGGATTCCGACTAGGATTCCTAGCCCGAGTACGAGGCTGAGCGCGAAGCCAAGCCCCTGTCTTACATTTGGTGCCGGTCGATTAGACACGACAACACCTTTCATTTCGAAGAGCGTCCACTGCGAAGTTGCAGGTGGACTCTACGAGTATGAAGGATTGCCTATTGATTGCAAACTTTTATGGCTCTGGATAAGTAGAATTAACTCAACAACTTTGTCTATTCATTCAGTTACTGAAAATTAGGTTGGAATATTATATTGTTTTTTGGCTCTACAGAGCCTTGCATGAGTACTGGCAGGGGAGGATGTTCTGGAACCAAACTTTTGACCAAGACGTCGAGTGCAATCCCGATGAAATCCGAGCCCTGTTTGAAGATGCACCCGATGAAAGCGAGGACGAGGAGCCGACCTCATGATATTCAAATACATCTGCAAGCGGGCTGACCCGACTCCCCTACTCTCGTCCAGACTGTACAATGAAGAATCGTTTTACCCTGCGTTCCTGAACGACTTAAGTAAGTGTAGCCGCGAGGTGGTCATTGAGAGCCCCTTTATAACCCGTAAGCGCATGATTGCGCTTTACCCCACGTTTCGTAGGCTTACGAAACGAGGAGTTCGAGTAATAATTAATACCAGGGACCCGCAGGAGCACGACCTGCGCATGACGGCTGAAGCCGGCAATGCCATAACTGAGCTGCAGGAGATGGGTGTTCAGGTGCTATACACGAATAACCACCACCGGAAGTTGGCTATTCTAGATGGCAATATTTTGTATGAAGGCAGTCTTAATATACTGTCTCAAAATTCGAGTTGTGAGGTTATGCGACGAATTGAGTCTGAGGAGATTTCAGGGGAGATGCTAGCGTTCGTGAAACTAAGCAGATTCTTGTAATAGGACTCAACTATAGGTAACAATGAACTATCCGAGGCGTTAAGGGAGCTTAGATGGACCTATATTTAATACTTTGATGATCCCGCTTATCGAATTCGTACAGGTGAATCAAACTAGACCCTAAATTGATTCGAGACGAGATATTTTCCTCGATAGCCACAGGTCTCGTGTCATCCCATGTGGGCTCCCACTAATACTAAAGCTGTGTTTGTGGGAGTGCGCTAAGTTCGGCAACTTAAGGAGTAAAGCGAAGACTATGTTCTAGGATAACTAATATCCATGCATACCCAATTAATATACCCAATGACAATAAGTCAGAAATCCCCAATATCCAGCTTCTTTGCCGCATAATTGCACTCAGTAAACCATAAACGCCCAATATAAATGTTAGGCCAAGACTAACCCAAAAAATATAGAAAACTACATGAGGATAAATACTAGTTGTATTAAGATTTGCAGTACGAGTACAAATCAAACTTATTACGGCGAATATTGCAGCAAGTGGGTAACGGTTGATATTTTTCAATGAAGTAGTCCTTATTTATTACAACAATAACATAATGCTAATGGTGTCAGTCCTGGCTCAATCTGCACGAGTATTACTCGTGAGTTGGCCAGGGCTGACACCTATTTAACCAGGAAGGTCATCCCCTCCCGGTATGCTTATCGCCGATGCTAGTATCCTAGTGACACCATCTCGGCGTTCACAGCCTGATACATAGCGTACTGCCCGGCTGGTGTCGGATGAAAAGGTGCCATGTTGCCGGAGAGTCCGGTGCCGCCGAAGATGGCCGGCGCGTCAATAGAAGCTCCAAAGACCCAGGGATCAGATGAGCATATTCCGTGGCCGTTGATTACGGTCGACATATCCACATAGGTGACATTGGCGAACAAACTCGCCTCGTAGCTGATGTTGCTATTCATGAGACCAAGCTCATCTTCTATCCAACCGGCTTCATTTGGACTAAGACCAGCGTTGGCCCAGCCAACCGGCACTAGATCCTTGCAAGGGCTGCCCGGATATGTAGACGGGAACGGATTGTAATAGCCAGTCACGAAAACATGCGGCAACTTACCCGCCGCAACCCCGCGGTCATGTATCTCTTGAAGGACTCCATTCAGTCCTGCCTCCGCCGCCGATATTGAGCTATCGACCTCGGCATCGTTAGGGTCGGTATTACAGTCGCCTGCTAGCGGCTGATAGCATTGGTTGAGCCAATATCCGAAATCGATATCATCCATACCGACCGTCAAGGTTACTACATCGGGTTCGTTACTATGAGAGGTACCATCGTAATACGTGTTAGGCTCTCCACCACTACAACTCGATCCACACCATCCAAGCTGTGCAGGGACGTCGGTACTGCCGATTATCTGGTCATCGAGTATGCCATTCAGCACGGCACTTGCCCCAGTGCAGGCCATGTTCTGGACTTGGTACCTCGTGTAAAGAAGTCGACTGTAAGCAAAAGCTGACTGGTGGCAGACTTGATAGTTACTTCCAGTTGCTGAGGTTGTATCGGTCCATGTTGGACTTGTGGGTCCGGACTGAGTCCATCCAGAGCCATTCCATACAAAGCCGTAGTTGATACCCTCACCAGCTGCGACACTGTCGCCTAGAGAAACCAGTCTTCCATTGTTTGCCACAGAACCAAGACCCGTTACCTTCATCACTTTATTGCTACTTGGCACTGAGGCGTACAGGATATCATCCGCGGCGAAAGCCATACTATTTATGCCCGATGAAAAAGTGGTGACGTCTTGAACATCTGCGGATGAGTCAATTGTACGTATTTCACCAGTACTAATGTTACCAAAGTATACCTGTCCCGTACTGCTTACAGCGATTGGGCCAACATGGCTAATGCCGGCGTTAACCGCAAGTCCGGTGTTACCGTAATCGCTCCAGCTCCCCGTACCTGCGATTTTTGTTAGGTAAAGCGTAGACTGACTGAGGTCGATCCGATACATTTCTGGGCCTTGATAGCCGGACGATGTGTCGAAGAAGTACAGGTAGTGGCCCCATAGAGTGAGGTCTTGGGGGTGGATGCAAGCTCCAGCAGCCGCTTCTCCATCGTAGGGGTAAGAGTTGCACAGTGAGGTACTAGCCATTCCTGCGGAAGTGCTGACAATTCCGTCTGAACTCAAGTACTTTATGCTGTAGCCCGGCACGCCACTGGTGCTACCTTCAGCAATATACAGCCCACCTTGGCCGTCAGAGGCAAGACTATTGGGGGCGACATTGACACTGAATGCGGTGCCGTCACCTGGGTAATAGTTCCCAGTTACCTTGCCAGCGATGTGGTCGAGTGACCCATTCGAGGATGTCTCATCTACCCAGCCGCCATTATTAAAGTAGAGTTCACCAGCCGCATCTGAGGCAAAGCCCACAGGGTAACTACTTGAACAGATGCCTGGATTGTCAGGTCCGAACACGTTGCTGAGCCCTGTTGTGCTGCACCCTGAGCCGTTCCCGGCGATTGTCTGAATGTTTCCGTCGATGCCTACTTCTCTAATTCGGTGGTTCTGACTATCAAAGATGTAGACGTTACCAGCGGCATCTGCAGCTACTCCCTGTGGCGCGTTGAGCTCAGCGCCCGTTGCGTTTCCGGTGTCGCCACTAAAACCAGCTGTACCGGTCCCTGCGAATACATTGGTGGTGACCGATGCACTAGCGGGAGACTGCCCCGATACGCTGGCCATTATGGCCAGTGCTAAAGGTACGATGGCGAGAATTGCTCCTCGCGTTGAGCGTCGTCTCACGACGCCCACCTCCTTTTGTCGAAATACAGCTCGGATTTTCCGAGCCGTATTAACGATAGGTTAATGGTAGTGCTTTGTACAGCCAAATTGCCGTCAGCTACTTCTGGATAATAGTTAATACCCCAGGGTATTCGTGCCATAGAGCCCAAATACTCTGGGGAAATATGGGCAAATATTTAGTTATAATCAGGTACCATATTAAATTAATGCTGTCAGTTGTTTACACAAGACCGTCACGTGTGTATTGAACGATATATGTGCTGTTTGACGATATGGGTGATAGGATTCGAACTGAATAATGGCTCTAGGAAAGTATAATTTTACGTTAGCAGAATTATACACTAAAATTGCACGATTTGTCGGCTTAGGAAAGCCAAAAACTATATGGCAGGGGTACGTGGAATCGAACCACGGTCTAAGGTTTTGGAGACCCTTGTACTAACCGCTGTACTATACCCCTAAATGTGTCGAACCCGCTTATTGTAACCTAAGGCACGCCGTGTGGTACAGCCTTACCGCTACGTAACGCGCCTGAAAGTCCCTGGACATGCCGAGAGGCCCATAGGTAAGGGCTGTGTAGCCGGTCTATGAGCCTCCAGGAGCGTTTTGAGGCGCTAAGGGGTTACTTAGTCTCTTTGTGGGCCAGGACCTTCTGCTCGTGCTTACAAAACTTCTTCAGTTCCAGGCGATCAGTGGTGTTCTTGGGGTTCTTGGATGTGGTGTAGTTACGGTTATGGCAGCTCTGGCATTCCAGGGCCACATATGGTCGGTTGCGCTTTGGCACGTTAATTGTCTCCTTTTGGTGTGATCACGGCTCCGAGCAGGTATGCGATTGCTCCGAACGGCGGGGTCATAATAATAATTGTCAGGGTGATTAGCCGCACAACCGTCGGGTCGACGTCGAAATAGGCCGCGATTCCTCCGCAGAGGCCGGTCAGTTTCTTGTCGGATTGGCTGAGCGTCAATCGTTTCATGACGGGTAATGATACCTTGTTAATGGAGCCCAAGCGGGGGATTGAACCCCGGACCCCTTCCTTACCATGGAAGTGCTCTACCACTGAGCTACTTGGGCTTGTAGCCCAAGCTGCTTGAGCATGAGCAGAGTTTATGGTGCCGGGTGAGGGATTTGAACCCCCGAAGACGAAAGTCAGCTGATTTACAGTCAGCCCTCGTTGGCCACTTGAGTAACCCGGCAGGTTGTTGAGGCAAAACTGGAGCCGGTGACAGGAATTGAACCCGTAACCTACTGTTTACAAAACAGTTGCTCTACCATTGAGCTACACCGGCGTATATTTAACGCCGAAGAATCACTCTCGGCAGCTCGATTTCAACCACGTTATCGTACCAGTAGAGCGGGTTAATATCAAGCGCTATGGGTTCGGGCGGCGGTCGGACGCGGTTGGGCGGCGGCCCGCTTCGGGATGTATCCCCCACTTTCTTTCGAGAGTGCGGCGATGCGGTCCTTGATGGCACGGCCCTCATCGCGCCGTTTGCCCTCGATGTAGGCGGTTTCCAGGAGAAGCAGGATTCGCTCACTTGGCTCAAGCTTGGCGGCCTGCTCCAAAGCGCGGATGGTCCCATTGGGATCCGACAGTTGCTTCTTGGCTTTGCTAAGCCCGATGTAGCGACTTACCGACGGCTCGAACATGATTGATTTATCGAAGGCGGCGGCAGATTTAACGGAATTTTTGTTTTCATAGTAGGCCATGCCCAAATTTTGGTAGGTGCTGCCTGACGGGCGCAAGCGGGCCGCGATCTCAAAGCACTCGATTGCGTCCGGCAGGTTCTTTTGCATCGAATAGATTATGCCCAGGTGGCTGTAGGCACCGACGTTCTTGTGATCAAGTTTGAGGACGTTCAAAAAGGCTTTCTCAGCCGATAGCCACTTCTTTTCGCCGTAGAGACGGTTGGCATACTCGATCAGCTGGGCGAGTTGAGGCGATTTGGCCGATGACGGCGCCAAGGGTGCCATGCCCGGTTGATTGGCTCCGGAGCGTGAGATCTGCCAGTAAGCCACCCCGGCCGCCAGGAGAACGATAACAAGCTCAATCATACGACCTCCAATACGAACCGCTCCAAGGCGGAGCGAGGCGTTACATTTGAGCCGAGATAGCGCTTCATCCGTTCGGCGGCCTCCATCATCCGGCCGGCGGCTGCCGGCGGCATAGTGTCATTCTTAAGGTTTTCGGCAGCCGCAGCGTGCAGGGCGTCTGCTACCGCACTGGCGTCCTCCTTGGCGGCGGCGATCCTGGCAGCTTCCACCAGCCGAGCAAAGAGTGTTCCGTGGGTGAGCTTGGCGGCGGCCGACACGGCGGACTCTACGGCCGAGCCCCCAGCCCCAAGCAGCGTTACGGCCAGTCCAGGACGTCCGCCCGACCGTGCTGCGGCCGTGGTTGAGTCCAGGCTGCTGGCGTTGCGGTCGGCCATGAGCCAGGCCGCCACGGCCGTTTCATCCAGCGGCTGGAAATACACTGCCCCAAGCCGCGAGGTTACCGTTGGCAGCAGCGTTTGGAGGGTCGGTGAAATCAGGATGAGCAACGTCGCCGGCGGCGGCTCCTCGATGAACTTCAGCAGGGCGTTTTGTGCCTCCCGCGTCATTGCCTGGGCCTCATCAATGATCACGACCCGCCGGCCGGACTTAACATACGGTTGCAGCGATAACATTTGACCAAGATCGCGTATCTGGTCGATGCCGATACTCGGTTTGTCCTGCGGTCGGACCACTATAACGTTGGGATAAGATCCGGAGTCGATTTGGCGACAGATAATGCAGGCGTCATTGCCGCCCTGCCGGCAGTTCAAACGCTTGGACAAATCACGTGCTGCCGTGGCTTTCCCTATACCGGCCGGGCCATGGAAGACGTAGCCGTGCATCAAAGTCCCGTTCACAATCTCACCCAGTTGGCGGACGGTATGGGAGTGAAGGAGTAGGCTCATAGCTATATTATATGCTGAGATACAGCTTATCGATAACTTCTTTGAGATCCGGCGGCAACGGGCTCTCCACGGTGACGGTCTTACCGCTGGGAACGACAATGCTCAGGCGCGAGGCATGGAGGAACTGGCGCTTCAGTCCCAGCACTCGTTTGGGGGTGCCATAGGTCGTATCGCCGGCGATGGGATGGCCGGTGGCCGCAAAGTGAACTCGCAGCTGATGGGTGCGGCCGGTTTCAGGAGATGCCTCTACCAAAGAAAACCCGGGATACTCTTCCAGTACCTTATAGCGGGTTTTCGACGGTCGGCCGCCCGCCATGACACGGCGGCGTGTCGGGCGCGAGGGATCGCGGTTGAGCGGCAGGTCGATTGTTGCCTCCAACGGCCGTACGCTGCCGATCGTCAGCAGTTGATAGGTTTTGACGACCCGATGGCTTTGCCACTCGTTCTGCAGAAACGTCTTAGCGTTAGTGGATCGGGCGATAATTAGCACGCCGGAGGTATCGCGGTCCAAGCGGTGCACGATGCCGGGCCGGTCGCCGTCGATGTCGGTTGTGACTGTCTTGGCGAACGTCGCGACGGTCGCCTCGGTCTGGCGGCCGTTACCCGGATGCACCGACAGCCCGGCCGGCTTATCAATGATTACCACGTCGTCGTCCTGGTACAGGACAGGCAGTTTCAGAGTAAAAGCCTCCGGTTCGGGAGGCGGCGGATCCCGCAGCTCGATGACATCGCCGACGGCCACTTTGTAACTGCCCCGCCCCGGTACGCCGTTAACCAATACCAGGTCGGCCTTAATGAGCCGTTGCAAGGCGCTGCGCGGCTCACCCGTTTCGGCCGCCAAATACACATCGAGCCGCCCGGGGGCGACTCCTTGGGGAACAGTCAGAGCCCTGGTCACCTGATCATTGCCGATGCGGCAGTCAGGTCCCGCTTCGATCCCAGTATAATAAGTCGATCGCCCGGGTAAATGATTTCCTTACCGGTCGGACGGACGCGGCTGGTTCCGTCCGCGCCGTTAATGGCGATGACCGTGGCGCCGATTTCCCCTTCCGCCAACATTTTGCCAAGCCGGTGACCGGACAAGGGCGAAGTCTCGTTAACGACCATCTCTTCCACTTCAAGGTCGGCGGTGCCGTTTCTGCTCGAAACGATATCCATGTAATCAACCACGTTGGGACGCAGGGCCATAGAAGCCATGTGGTAGCCGCCGATCTGATACGGCAGAGCCACCCGGTTGGCGCCGGCCCGTTTGAGTTTGACTTCGTTTTCGGAGCGGTTGGCCCGCGCCACAATCAGCAGGTTGGGGTTGAGTGACCGCGCCGCCAGGACAATGAACAGGTTGAGTGAATCCTCGCCGAGTCCCGCCACCAAGCCGGCCGCGCGGTCGATACCGGCAGCCTTGAGGGCTTCCTCGTCGGAACTGTCGAGTGTCATCGCCAGGAACCCGGCGGACAAGGCTTCTTCAACCTTGGCGGGATCGCGGTCGAGCGCCACGAAAGCCACTCCCTCGTTGTGCATTTCCCGCGCAACTTGATAACCGACGCGGCCAAGGCCGCAGACAATATAATGATTTTTGAGTTTATCGACTTTCACTTTTACCCGTCTGCGACGTACGTTGTCGCTTAATCCCATCATATATTCGGCAAACCACTTAAGCAAATAAGCGACCAAGCCGAAACTTGAGAGAATCATTATTATTACTAATGTCCGAGAACCGACGTCGGAAAAGCCATGATGGTCGAAGTGCGTCAACAGCAGGATGACTGTTTCATACGACGCATCCAAATAAGACAGGCCGGCAAAAACATTGAAACCAACCGTACCAGCTCCGAATAGCAGGACGACGACCGCCAGCAACCACCATACCCTAATATGTTTCTGCGAATCCATGTACGTATTATATCGTGCTTATGCTGTACGCGCGATACCAAAAAAGAAGCCCCGTAGGGCTGCTTTTTGGAAGTATTAACGCTTCGAGAACTGCGAGGCTTTGCGGGCCTTCTTCAGGCCTGGCTTCATGCGTTCCTTTTCGCGAGGATCGCGGGTCAGCATGCCAGCTTTCTTAAGCGTCGGCCGTAGGTCTTCACTCATGACGTTAAGGGCACGGGCAATAGCCAGGCTGGCAGCATCGGCCTGTCCGCGCTTGCCGCCGCCCGAAACATGCAGGCTGACTTTGAACTTCTGGTCGTTACCGGTCAGTTTCACCGGACGCTCGACGACGGCGATCAGGGCGTCGTTGTTGAAGTAAGTTGCGGCCGGCTGGTCGTTGACAATGAACTCACCCTTACCAGGGTAAAGACGGACGGTTGCAACGGCTTCCTTGCGGCGGCCGCGTGCGTAATGATAGTGATCTTTGATTTCAGCCATTATTTATTCTCCTGAAGAGGCTTAGGCGACTGAGGACCGTGTGGATGCTCGGCCGTTGGATAAACTTTAAGACGGTAGAGACGGTCATCGCGCAGCTTGTTCTTGGGCAGCATGCCGGCGATAGCGGTCTCAAGGATACGAGCCGGGTTGCGCTCAATGAGGTCGGCCGCGCTGGTCTCCTTGATACCGCCCGGGTAACCCGAGTGACGGTAGTACTTCTTGTCTTCAAGCTTGTTGCCCGTCAGACGGATCTTGCTGGCATTGATGATGACGATGTTGTCACCGCAATCAATGTGCCCGCTGAATTGCGGCTTGTGCTTGCCCATCAGATAGGTTGCGGCCTGAGTCGACAGACGACCCAACGCCTGATCGGTGGCGTCGATGACGTACCAGTCATGGGTAATTTCAGATGGTTTAGGCGAATAGGTTTTTATCATGCTGTTACCTCGGCGGTTTCCTTAACTTCGGCAGTCAACACCTCGGGCTTAGCGGCCTTGACAGCCTTCTTGGGAGCCTCGGCAGGCGTCTTGACGTCGTCAAGAACGAGCGACAGGCGGGCCATCGGAGCGTTGTCACCGCGGCGATTCTCGAGCTTGATGATTCGGGTGTAGCCGCCCTGGCGCTCGGCAAAGGCCGGAGCCAGTTCAAGCAGCATTTTTTGGGTGGCGTTTTCGGTGAGCAGATCCTTACGCAACATCCGTCCGCCAGCCAGTGTGCCCTTCTTGGCGTGCGTTACCAGACGCTCAAAACGTGGGGCCATTTCCTTGGCCTTGGCTTCGGTTGTCGTGATGGCTTCGTGCAGCACAAGCGACGTCAGCTGACCGCGTATGAGAGCGCGGCGCGGGCCGGCTGCGAGTTGGAGCTTGCGCCCCTGATATCCGTGGCGATGCATTACGAGCCTACCTTCTCCGCTGAAGCGAACCCGAGCTCAGCAATCTTGTCCTTGACCTCTTCGTAAGCCTTGGAACCGAAGCCTTTAAGCTCGCGGAGTTCTTGGTCGCTCAGCTTCAGCAGGTCTTTAACACTCTTGATCTCATTGTTGATGAGGGCGTTGGTGGTGCGGGGAGTTAAGTTGATTTCTTCAATACTGATCTTAGACGCGCCAGTCTCGGTGCGCTCTTCGGCAGCGGCGACGGCGGCGACGGCACCAACCGGGTTGCCGGCGATAACGTGGAAGTGCTCAACCAGGAGCTCGGCCGCCTGGCGGATAGCGTCCTGAGGAGTAATTGTGCCGTCAGTCTCGATTTCCATAATCAGACGGTCGAGGTCCGTCATCTGACCGACGCGGGTGTTCTCAACGTTGTAGCGAACGCGCTGAACGGGTGAATACAGGGCATCGACGGCAATCATACCGACTTCGAGCTTCTCAGCCTCTCGGCTCTCGACCGGGACGTATCCACGGCCCTTCTCGACTTTGATTTCCATACCGATCTTGGTCTTGGCGGTATCCAGGGTCGCAATGATTTGCTCCGGATTGACGATTTCGACATCGGAGGTCGTTTTGATGGAAGCGGCGGTTACTTCACCCTGACCGGAGGCGGTCAACATAAGGTACTGAGGCTCCTCGGAATAAACTCTAAACCGCAGGCGCTTGAGGTTAAGGATGATCTCGACGACGTCTTCTTTGACACCGGCGATGGTTGAGAATTCATGCGCGACGGTGTCAATCTTGACGGCCGTAACGGCGGCGCCGCTCAGGCTGGAGAGGATAACTCGGCGAAGCGAGTTGCCCAAAGTCATGCCGTAACCGGAGTGAAGCGGCTCGATCGCAAATGTGGCTTTATTGCCGTCTTCATTGACGGTCTTGAGCTCTGGAAGTTGAATCGGGTATAACACGGTATCGTCCTTTCCTTACCTTGAGTAAAATTCAATTATTAGTTGTTCGTGGATCTCTTCGTTAACGTCTTCACGGGCAGGGAGGCCGGTGACCTTAGCGGAAAGTTTATCAGCATCCAGACTCAGCCAACGGACCGATGGAACGTTGCCTTTAAGCTCGGCAGAAACAGCCTTGAAGTAGTTGTTGCTGGCGCTTTTCGGACGGACACTGAATTCATCGCCAGCCTTGAGCAGGATTGACGGGATGTCGACGCGACGTCCGTTGAGCATGACGTGGCCATGGGTAACCACCTGACGGGCGGCCTGGCGTGATGGAGCCAATCCCAGACGGTATACGGCGTTATCCAGACGCTGCTCGAGCAGTTGGACCATGATTTCACCGCTGACGCCCTGGCGGCGCTCAGCTTCTTTGATAACGCGGACGAACTGCTTCTCGAGCAGGCCGTACATACGCTTAACTTTCTGCTTTTCACGCAGTTGGATAGCATACTGGCTCAGCTTCTGGCGGCCGGCCGACGGACCGTGCTGGCCGGGGCCGTACGGACGCTTGACCATGGCCTTGATGGCCTTGGGGTGCAGCGGAGTCTTCTCGCGGCGGGACAATTTGACGATTGGAGTAAGGTTACGTGCCATTAGACTCTCCGTGCCTTTCGCGGACGGCAGCCATTGTGGGGAATGCCCGTGACGTCCTTGATGCTCGAAACAGCGATGCCGGCCGTGATGAGGGCGCGAATAGCTGACTCCCGACCGCTGCCGACGCCGCGCACAAAGACGTCTACTCGGCTAAGACCGAAGTCTTTGGCGATCGTAGCAGCCTTTTCTGCGGCAGTCTGGGCGGCAAAGGGAGTGCTCTTGCGAGAGCCCTTGAACCCGGCTGACCCTGCACTGGACCACGACAACAGGTTGCCGCGTTCATCAGTGAACGAGATTATAGTATTGTTGAACGTTGCCTGAACGTGCATCTGCCCGGTCGCGACCGTACGCTTGATCTTGCGACGTCGGGCAGCGGTTGTGGATTTAGTAGGTGTCTTTGCCATATTCTGTCCTTAAGTCTTAGCTGCGGATTTCTTACGGCCGCTTCCCATCGTTATCTTCCGGCCGCGCTTGGTGCGGGCGTTGGTCTTGGTACGCTGGCCATGAACCGGGAGGTTGGCCTTGTGGCGGAGACCACGATACGAGTTTATTTCCTTGAGCCGGGCGATGTTAAGCGCAACCTGGCGTTGGAGATCCCCTTCAACCTGAAGGTTCTTGTCGATATGTTCACGAAGCTTGGAAGTATCAGCCTCGCTCAAGTCCTTGACCCGGGTGTTCGGGTCGACACCAGTTGCCTCAAGAATCTTGCGGCTGGTGGTATTGCCGATACCAAATACGTAGGTAAGGGCAATTTCGACGCGCTTGGCATCCGGAATGTTAACACCTGCTATACGTGCCATTTAACCCTGCCTCTGTTTATGACGAGGCTTAGCCGAGCAGATAACCCGCACGACGCCTTCGCGACGCACGACTTTGCAAGATTCGCACATTTTCTTAACGCTTGCGCGTACTTTCACGGCTACTGTCCTCGTTAAATAATTAGTTACTTGTGCCGGTAGGTGATACGACCCTTGGACAGGTCATACGGTGTCATCTCAAGAGTGACACGGTCACCTGGGATGATTCGGATGTAGTGCATCCGCATCTTGCCAGATATATGAGCCAACACGACATGCCCGTTCGCCAGCTCCACTTTGAACAAGGCGTTGGGCAGAGTTTCGATGACAGTGCCTTCGAACTCGATTACTTCCTTTGTGACTTTGTTTGATTCTGACATGTCTATGACTACAATTGTCGATTATAGATAGTTAGTCGGCCCTTGTAAAGGCCTATTCTACCTTATCGAGACTTCCTTATGGTTAATACTGCTCATAGGAGGTGGTAACCGCCTGAGCCTCAAGCTGTTTCATGGTTTCGATCGCTACGCTGACGACGATCAAAATTCCCGTACCGCCGAACGTAAGTACCTGGCTCTTAGTGAACCCCTGAACGATAAACGGCAGCACTGCGATCAAGCCAAGCCCAAGCGCACCGGCAAGCGTAATCCGGTTGATCACGCGCTTCAGGTAGGCAGCGGTCTGATTGCCCGGCCTGATACCCGGCACGAAGCCCCCTTGTTTCTGCAGGTTCTCAGCGATCTCATCGGGCTTGAACACCACCGAGGTGTAGAAGAAGGTGAAACCGACAACCAGCAGGAAATACGCTATGGCATAGGTCGGCCCGGATGACGAGAATATCGTCGTCAGGCTACGAGCGGCGCTGGCCACCCACGGCGTCTTAGCGCTCTGCAGGAGCTGTCCGACGATGCCTGGTATAGACAGGAAGGCCAGAGCGAAGATTATCGGGATTACACCGGCCGTGATGACCCTGAGCGGCAAATGGGTATCGACGCCGGCGTAAACCCTATCCCCTCTTGTCCGCTTAGCGTATGAAACCGGGATGTTTCGTTGACCCTCGTTAAGGATGACAATGAATGCAACCACCAGTAAAGATGCCGCCAGGAAGAAGAACAGCGTAAACAGTTTGCCCGTATCACCGCTAACCAGCGACTGGAATTGCGCCGCCGTCTTTGGCAGCTGAGCCACGATTCCGGCGAAGATAATCAGTGATATACCGTTGCCAACGCCTTTTTCGGTAATCAGCTCGCCTAGCCACATCACCAGGATTGTTCCGGCGGTAATCGTCAATGTCATGAGGGCCCACTGGAACAGGTTCGGTTTTCCGATCAGGTCCAGTCCGGTAATCTGCTTGGAACTCTGCTGCACCAGCAAGACCATGCCGATCGACTGAAGAAAGGCTAGCGGCAAGGTCAACAGTCGGGTATATTGGTTGATTTTCTTCCGTCCCGCCTCACCCTCTTTGCTGAGGGATTCCAGGCTGGGTATCACCTGAGTGAGGAGCTGAATAATAATCGAGGCGTTGATGTAGGGACCGACTCCCATCAGGATGATGGAGAAGTTGGTCAGAGCGCCGCCGGAAAATAGGTTGGCGAAGCCCAGAACCTTGTTTGAGTTAAACAGGGTCTTCAGGAAGTTGGCCAAGGCCGCGTTATCCGGAACCGGGACCGGGACATGGGACAGGAATCGGAATACGATCAGTAATGCCACCACCATGAGAACACGACGGCGCAAGTCAGGCGAACGAAAGACTTGGCGAAACGTCGCTAAATTCATTCGGCGCTCGGTGCCTCAGTGATTTGAGGGCGGGTGGCTTTTTTAGGAGTCTTCGGAAGCGGCGTGATGACGACGCTGCCGCCGGCCTTCTCGATGGCTGCGATAGCCGTGGCACTGGCAGCGTTGACGTGGACGGTGAGCTTGCGCTCGACCTCGCCGCCGGCCAGCAGCTTTATGAGAGCATCGTGCTTCTTAACCAGGCCTACTTCGGCCATGTGCTTGGCATTGACCGTGTCGCCGTCCTTGAAGCCGTTCAGCAACGAAACCGCGACTACCTGGTAGTGGGTTGGGTTGAGCGAGCGGAAACCGCGCTTTTTTGGCAACAGTTTGGAGAGCGGGTTCTGTCCGCCGGCGAAACCGACGCGGACGCCCCCACCGGTTCGGGAGTTCTGACCTTTGGTACCGCGGCCGGCCGTCTTGCCGTAACCGGAGCCGATACCGCGACCGACGCGCTTACGGTCTTTGCTGGCGGAAAGTTGTAATTCGTGAATTTTCATGACTATTTTCCTACGCCGTTACTTTTTCAGGTTTGGCTTCAGGCTTGGCCTTCTTCTCAGGCACGGCCCTAAGTTGGGACAGGGCTGCGATTGTGGCGTAAGCGTTGTTTACTTTATTACTGGATCCGAGCGACTTGCTCAAGAGGTCACGAATACCGGCCGCCTCGACGACGTTACGCACGGCACCTCCGGCGATGACGCCGGTACCGGCTGAAGCCGGCTTAAGCAGAACCTGGGCACCGGCGAAGCGGACTTCGATTTCGTGCGGGATAGTGTGGTCGCGCAGCGGGACGGTAATCATCTGAGCCTTGGCTCGTGAGACGGCCTTGGCGATCGAGGTCATAACCTCGCCACCCTTGCCGACACCGACGCCGACCCGGCCCTTACCGTCACCGATAACCACGGTGGCACGGAAACGGAAACGGCGACCGCCCTTTACCACACGGGCAACGCGGTCGATGGCTATGACCTTCTCTTCGAACTCTTTGGGCTGTTGTTCAATAGCCATCTTAAAACTCCAATCCTGCTTGACGTGCGGCTTCCGCTAAGGCGTGAAGCCGTCCGTGGTAAATGCGGCCGTTGCGGTCGAAGACGACTTTCGTGATCTTCTTGGCTTTGCCTTCTGAACCGATTTTCTTGCCGACCCAAACGGCCTTGTCGGTCATCGTCCCTTTGACGTCCTGACCGGCCGTAGTGGCGTAAGCGAGAGTAGTACCGGTAACATCGTTGATGATTTGGGCAGTAACGTTAAGCAGCGTGATCTTAACCGACAGACGTGGACGTTCCACGGTACCGGAAACCTTGCTGCGAACGCGAGCACGGCGACGCATGAGTTGTGAGTGTATATTTGCCATGATCTTATCCCTTCGCCGCGGTCTTACCAGCCTTACGGCGGATCCGCTCTTCTACATATTTAATACCTTTGCCCTTGTATGGCTCCGGCTTCTTGAGCGCTCGAATGTTGGCGGCCACCTGTCCGACAGCCTGCTTGTCAAAACCGCTGACGGTAATGAGGTTGCGCTCAATCTTGGCCTCGACGCCCTCTGGCAGTTCAAACAGGATAGGGTGGGAGAAACCCAGGGCAAAAGTTATCATGTTGCCAGCAACAGCGGCGCGGAAACCGACACCGTTGATTTCGAGCTGACGCGTAAAACCTTCGGACACACCCGAAACCATGTTGGCGATCAGGGTCCGCATCAGGCCGAACGTGCGCTGCGTCTCAGGAGTCTCGACGACTCGCGAAAGCGTGAGAACACCGTTCTCCTGCTCAAGCTTAAGGTCGGGCATGAGCTCTAGCTCAAGCGTTCCTTTGGGACCGGTCACTGTTATGTGACGGTCATTCTGTCCAACCGTAACTCCGGCAGGAACAGTAATTGGTTTTCGTCCAATTCGGCTCATCTTACCATACCTTACAGATTAGTTCACCGCCGAGGCCCTGCTTGCGGGCTTCACGGCCGGTCATGACACCGCTTGATGTTGAGAGAATTACCAGTCCGCGGCCTCCGAGCACACTCGGGATTTCGCTCTTGGCGACATAAACGCGGCGGCCCGGCTTGGAAACCCGGATCAGGGCCGTGATTACTTCTGGATCGCTCGGAAGAGTTACTTCCAAGGCTTTGAAGGTACCGTCTTCGGCTACTTTGTAGTCGATTAGGTAGCCGTTCTTTTTGAGGATGACTGCGATTGACTCGCGCATCTTCGAATATGGCATGACCACGTCCGTACGGCGCGCGGTGGCGGCGTTGCGGATCCGGGTCAGCATATCAGCGATTGAATCGTTAAACATTCCCATCTCCTTTACCAACTTGCCTTAGTTACGCCTGGAATCTGACCGCGTGAGGCGAACTCACGGAAGCAGATACGGCAGAGCGCAAATTTTCGAATATAACCATGTGGACGACCGCACACCTGGCACCGGTTCACTTTTCGAGTCGAGAACTTCGGCTTACGTGCGGCTTTAACGATCATTGAAGTTCGTGCCATTACGCGTTCCTCCTGAACGGAAAGCCCATCAGTGTGAGCAACTTCTTGCACTCAGCTCCCGACTTTGCCGTAGTTACGATATTTACCTGTAGTCCGTGCGGGGTACCGATGTCTTCAAAAGCAATCTGCGGAAAGATCGACTGCTCGACGATACCCAACGAATAGTTGCCATGATCGTCGAAGGCGGTATCGGATATACCGCGGAAGTCGCGGATACGAGGCAGAACGACGCTGACCAACAGGTCCAGGAACTCATCAGCCCGCTTGCCGCGAAGCGTCACGGTGGTTCCGATTTTGTTGCCGTCACGCAGCTTGAACGACGCGATGCTCTTGCGGGCGACGGTAGTTACAGGATGCTGACCGGTGACGCGCTCAAGAGTCTCGGCCACGGCGTCCAGATGTTTGCTATCCGCGACTGCGCGACCCACACCGGCACTCACCACGACCTTCGTGATACGAGGTACTTGATGGGAATTGGTGTACTTGAACTCTTCCTTGAGCGCCGGTACGGCGATTTCTATGTACTTGTCTTTAAAACGTGTCATTTCTTACCTGCCTTAGCGCCCTTGTCGGACTCGGCTTCTTTAGTCTTGTTCTCTGTAGTTTTTTTCTCGGCCGGCTTGGCCTTTTTGGCGGATGCCTTGGCGCTGGCGCTGACCTTGAAAATTCGTTCCTTGGTACCGTCAGCCTTAAATGCGTAACCGATGCGAGCCGGCTTGCCGGTGGTCGGGTCAACTACCATGACCTTCGAGGCGTCAATCGCCTTGGTGACATCCAGGATGCCGCCGCGTGGGAGTTTTTCAGTCGGCTTGGTGTGGCGCTTGGAAACGTTGATCCCCTCGACCAGCACCTTATTCTCGGTCGGGATTACGGACAGGACCTTACCGGTCTTACCCTTGTCGCGACCGGCGATGACGATAACGTTATCTTCTTTTCGGAGTTTCATTACAATACCTCCGGTGCGAGCGAAATTATCTTCATATAACCGCCTTCGCGCAGCTCGCGGGCAATCGGTCCGAAGATACGGGTACCGCGCGGCTGGCCGTCTTTGGTAATCAGCACGGCGGCGTTCTCGTCAAAGCGGATACTCGAGCCGTCGGCGCGCTTGGTTTCTTTAATGGTACGGACGACGACCGCCCGGACGATGTCTTTTTTCTTGACGGCGGCGCCGGGCAAGGCCGACTTCACGCTGCAGGTGATGATATCACCGACACCGGCGTAACGGCGGCGTGAACCACCCAATACCTTGATGCAGTAGAGGTCCTTGGCGCCGGAGTTGTCGGCAACTTTGAGTCGTGTTTCAGCTTGAATCATCTTACGCCTCCATGTCCTTGGCCGACATCTTGCGGGCCACGTTCCAACGCTTGTCACGGCTGATCGGACGAGTCTCGGTGATCTCTACCAGATCGCCCTCTTTGCACTCGTTGTTTTCGTCGTGGGCCTTGAACTTGGTCGTTACTTTATATTTCTTGCGGTAAATCGGGTGTTCCTTCAAAGTGGAAACAGCGACGACCACCGTCTTGTCCATCTTGTCGGAGACAACCGTCCCACGTAGTGTACGTATCATTATGCTTGCTCCTGCTTGGCGATTTCGCGCTCACGAGTGATCGTCAGGGCGCGGGCTACCGTTTTCTTTAATCGGCCAAGCTGCTTGACGTCACGGATTTCCTTGGTACGGCTGTCGATTATGGCCTTGGCCAAGTCGGAGCGTGCACCAGATAGCAACTCGGCTAGTTCCTGGTCGTTTTTCTTGATGATCTCTTGAAGTTTCATTATTCTGCCTCTCCCGGGACGTGCTTTACAATGAAGCGGGTGCGGACCGGCAGCTTGTGGGCGGCCAAACGCATTGCCTCTTTGGCGACTTCCTCGGTAACGCCGTCCATCTCGAACATGATGCGGCCGGGCTTAACCTTGGCAGCGTAATGGTCGACTGCACCCTTACCGCTACCCATGCGGACTTCGGCCGGCTTCTTGGTGATTGGGGTATCGGGGAAGATACGGATCCAGATCTTACCGCCACGCTTTACGTAACGGGTCATGGCACGACGGGCAGCCTCGATCTGACGGCTGGTAATGCGCTCGGCGGTTTCAGCCTTGAGGCCGTATGAGCCGAACGCAATTTCGGTACCACGAGTGGCGTTACCGTTGTTGCGCAGCTTCATTTGCTTGCGGTATTTAGTTTTCTTTGGTAGTAACATAATAAATTCCTAAAACTTCGTGCCTTTATAGACCCAGACCTTGACGCCGATGACGCCGAAAGTGGTCCGAGCCAGAGCGTTGGCGTAATCGATGTCGGCGCGGAGCGTGTGCAATGGGACGCTGCCCTGCGTCACGGTCTCGCGACGAGCCATTTCCGTGCCGTTGAGGCGGCCGGCGATGGTCACCTTGGCACCGAGGGCGCCGCTCTTCATGGCGTTTTCAACTGACATCTTCATCGCGCGGCGGAAAGATATACGGCGCTCCAGCTGACCGGCGATGTTCTCGGCGACGAGCATGGCGTTGGTTTCCGGCTTCTTGACTTCTTCGATGGAAACCTTGACCGGACCCAGGGCGATTTTCGCCAGCATGGTCTTGAGGGCTTCGGCACCGGAACCGCCGCGGCCGATGACAACGCCGGGCTTGGATGTATGGATGGTAACGATGAGCTGGCCAGGTGAACGTTCAATGTCGATACGGGCGACGCCAGCGCGCTTGTTAAGCATCTTGGAGACGGCGGCACGCAGCTTGAGGTCCTGGATCAGGAAGGTCGCGTAATCGCGGTCGGCGTACCAGTGTGACTGCCAGTCGTGGTCGATCTGCAGGCGCATGCTGCGTGGATTGATTTTCTGTCCCATTATTTAGCCTCCTTCTTAGCTGCCGTCTTGCGAGGCGCTTTAACCTTAGCGTCGGCTGTTTTGGTCTCGATTGCAGGAGCGGCTTCCGTTGAAGCTACTGGCGCAGTGACGGCCTTGGCCGATACTTCCGGCTTACCGTCGGACACGACGACCGTGATGTGGCTCGAGCGCTTAAGGATAGCCGAGGAGCTGCCCTTGGCGCGAGGCCGGGAACGCTTGAGCGATGGACCAGGTCCGATAAGGATGCTCTCGATAACGAGGTCGGCTAGACGTGAGTTGTTGTTGTTCTCGGCGTTGGCGATGGCACTGGCCAAAGCTTTGCCTACCGGGATGGTCGCGCGTTTGTCGGTATTGCGCAAAATAGTCTGGGCGTCGATTGCGCGACGACCACGAATAAGGGCAGCGACAAGTCCGGTCTTGCGAGCGGATGTCCCAATGAACTTAGCTGTGGCGCTGGTCTTCATTATTTACCCTTCGCTAACTTACCGCCGTGGGTACGGAACTTACGGGTGGGGGCAAACTCACCGAGCTTGTGGCCGACCATGTTTTCCGAGACGAAGACCGGCATATGAATGCGACCGTTGTGAACAGCGATCGTGAAGCCGACCATTTCCGGGGAAACGGTACTGTCACGCGACCAAGTCTTAAGCACGGTCTTATCACCGGCCGTCAGGGCTTCAACGCGGCCCTGCAGTCGCTCGTCTACGTATGGTCCTTTTTTGAGTGAACGACTCATTTAACGTCTCCTACCTTGCTTACGGCCACGTACGATCATGGCGTCGGTCAGTTTGCGGCGGCGGGTCTTAAGACCAAGTGCCGGCTTACCCCAAGGGGTCTTCTGACCATATTTAAATATTGAGGTCGCTTGAGCACCTTCACCACCACCGTGCGGGTGATCGACAGGGTTCATGGCTGAACCGCGAACGGCTGGGCGCCAACCGAGACGGCGACGGCGACCGGCGGAACCATACTTGATATTCTGGTGGGCTTCGTTACCGACGATGCCGATGGTAGCTTGGCAGTTTTCGTGCACTAAGCGGACTTCACCCGAGGGCAGTTTCACCTGAACGAAACCGATCTGTGAGGATTCCTTGGAAACCAACTGCGCCTTGGTACCGGCGCTGCGGGCAATCTGTCCACCCTTGCCCAAAACGAGCTCAATGTTGTAGATCTGTGTTCCGGCGGGGATGTTCTTGAGCGGGAGACGGTTGCCCTTACGGACTTCGGCGCTCTCGCCTGAGGCCAGCTGGTCGCCGACCTTCATGCCGGAACCAGCTAGAATATATGCCTTGCGGGCATTTTCGATGAGGACAAGTGCGATGTTGGCTGAACGGTTCGGGTCGTACTCGATGGCCGTAACGACGGCTGAAGTGACCGCTTTGAAGTCAAAGTCGACCAGACGGTAGAAGCGCTTTACACCACCACCACGGTGGCGGACGGTGATCTTACCCTGGTTGTTACGTCCCGATCCGGCCTTCTTGGCAACGATCAGCGAACGCTCCGGCGACTGCTTGGTGATAGCTGAAGTGTCGCGCGAGGTCATGCCGCGGCGGCCGGGAGTAGTCGGCTTGTATAGTTTAACTGCCATTATTTTGCCACCTCGAACAGGGTTATGCTCTGACCGGCTTTAACCTTGACCATGGCCTTTTTAGTGTCACGCTGGCGGCCCATGACTTGCTTGAAGCGTTTGAGCTTGCCTTTGACGACGACCATGTTGACGTCGATGACCGAGACCTTGAAAGCGGCCTCAACGGCCTTCTTGACTTCAATCTTATTGGTACCGACTGGTACTTCAAAGACGTAGATATTCTGTTCGGCGAGGGCGATTGCCTTCTCGCTGATCTTTGGAGTTAGGGTTACCTGGCTCATTATTTCTCTCCCAACCATCCGTCAACGGTCTCAAGCGCGTCCTTGGTGAAGACGATATGATCGGCGTTCATGATGGTAAATACGTTCAGATAATTTGCGGAGACGACGTTCAGGCCGGCGACGTTGTTAGTTGCGCGCAGCACAAGGTCGGTCTTTTCATTGACGACCAGAAGGATATTGCCATCCAGCTCAAGCTTGGTCAACAGAGCCTGTGTCGCTTTGACCTTGCCGTCGGTGGACTCGTAGGCGTCGATGACGCTGATCAGGCCGGATGTGGCCTGCAGGCTCAATGCCTGGCGAATAGCAGCCCGTTTCATCTTGACCGGGAATGCCAAAGTAAAGTTTTCGTTGCCGGTCGGTCCGAAGACCACACCGCCGCCGCGCCAGTTAGGCACACGAATGGAACCGACGCGCGCTCGGCCGGTGCCTTTCTGACGCCATGGCTTCTTACCGCCGCCTCTGACTTCGCCGCGCTTGAGCGTAGAGGCACCGGCACTGCGGCCGTTAGCCATATACGTACGATATGCCTGCCCGATAAGTTCGTGGTTAGCCTCGACACCGAAGATAGCATCGTTAAGCTTGGCAGCTGTTTCTTGCTTGGTGCCGGTCCTGGAGAATGATACCGCTTTTACCATTAGAATCCCTTAATCATTACTGTGCCACGCTTGGGGCCCGGAATAGCACCGGAAATACCCAGGATGTTCTGCTCGGCGTCAATTACCATTACCTTCAGCCCCTTGACGGTAACCTGATCGTGACCCATGCGGCCGGCCATTTTCATACCCTTGAAAACGTGCTCAGGATAACCGGAGCCGATCGAACCGGGGGCGCGGTAGTTGCGGGAACCGTGGGTCTTGGGTCCGCGGGAGAAGTTGTGGCGCTTGATGGTACCGGCAAAGCCCTTGCCTTTGGAAGTTCCCGTAACCTGAACTGCATCGCCGACCTCGAACGAGTTGACGTCGATAGTCGCCCCGACCGTTAAGGCCATGGCCTCGTCAGCCGTGGCCTGTAGGGCTTTGGCCTTGGGGTGGCCGGCCTGGACGTCGTCGATGCGGACTTCCTGCATGGTCTTAGCATTGCTGCCTGAGTCTTTGAGATGTCCGGCCTGAGGCTTTGGCTGGTGTTTGGCGTCGCCAAAACCAAGCTGGACGGCGTTGTAACCGTCCGAGTCGACTGTCTTGACCTGGGTCACCGTGCAGGGACCAGCCTGGACGAGGGTCAGACGCATAACGTTACCGTCTTCACTGAAGATCTGGGTCATGCCGAGTTTTATTCCGAGGAGGGCCTTCATGATTGATCCTTGTTATGCGACATCTGCGACAAACGTAAATTCCAGGTTACAAGTGGTATCTATCAGACCTGCTTGCTACCTAGATTGATTGCACCGCATCAGTTGCGGCGAACAAATACCATGTGACTATAGCTTATCTGGCTGAGCTCTGTCAACACCTAGGCCAGGGTAAAAGGCGCAACTGTCACCTAGAGAACCCAAATCTTGACATAAGCGGTGATATATGCTAGAATGAGCTGATGTATAACCGCTTTACGGCTCGCGCGCGAACTAAATCCTTCATCAGCAATTTTAGCCTGCTGATGAGCGTGGTCATTGTCCTGAGCTTCGCCTACGGGTTTCTACCGATAAATATGACGGTCGGTCGTGGCATCATCGATATATTACAATTCGTAGCCATGGCTGCAACAATGGCCTACGTGTTAAAAACGATCCTCGAAGACTTCTAAGCCTTAAACGACGACGAAAACTACGTAGCCCGTGGCGAGTGTAAGCAGCGCTGAGACAATAAGGACCGCGTATTCCACCTTACGGTCAATTGCAAAGTGGTCGTGAGCCGTCAGGGCTACCCCTAAAACCAAACCGGCGGGGAAAACTACGACGCCGTGGTATTTGACCCAAATCGAACCCAGCACAAAAAACACCAGGATTTTTAAGAAATAAACGCTATCGGTTTCTTTGGCGATGTGTTTGGTGCCGGTTGATTTCTTCATAGCTATATTAAAGCATAAGAATAATGATTTGACACTACTCTTCTTCGGCTGAGTCTTCAGTAAGTTCCATGAAGGCCCGGATAAAGGCCGGCAGGTCATCCGGCTTGCGGGAAGAAACCCAATTGCCATCTACCACCACCTCTTTATCCGCCCACTCGGCCCCGGCATTCTTTAAATCTTCAGCCATGGCGTGAGAGCTTGTCATACTGCGGCCGTCAACCAGACCGGCATCGACGAGCAGCCATGAGCCGTGGCAAATTACTCCCAGCGGCTTGTCATCGGCGTCCATGGCCTGAACGAAGGCCTGGGCTTTTTGATTTACCCGAAGTGCGTCGGCGTTCATGACGCCCCCGGGCAGAAATACGGCGTCGTAATCGGCAGGATCAGCACCGTCCAACGTCTGATCTACTGCCACGCTGCGGCCATCTTCGTGATGGTTCACCCCCTGGATATCGCCTTCGTCCGGAGCTATGACCGTTACTTCGGCGCCGGCCTCCTCGAAGGCTTTTTTGGGTTCAATCAGCTCGGTCTCTTCAAATAAATCCGTCGCGATAATAGCAATTTTGATGTCAGTTAAATCCATGCTGTTCCCCTCGTTATAGTGCTTACTCCTAGCCTATGACGAACGGCGTTGCGTTGGTACTGGTGTATGTTCCAAATAAATTACGCTATAACGGGCTATCGGGTTGTTTTGATCAATAAATACGCCGGTCGTGCATCATCGTTGCACCAATCCAAAATTTCACTGAATCCCGGTACCAAGGTATCGGTCTTAGTCCGGTCCATTTCCGACCAGAAATATTGTCCGGTCAAACCATCAGTTGCTGCTACTTCCGCTACATCGCTAAACTCAACTACATTAATGAGGGTGTGCGCCTCGCGATTATCGCCGTCGTGGGAAATTAATTCAATTTGACCGATATATTCAGCCGTACCTGCCAGCCCGGCTTTCCAGAACAACTGATCGGCGGCTGCCGTAACCAAATCCATCTCGATTCCGTGTCGACCCATGGACAGACTGACCATCCCTCGGTAAGGATGGCGCTTCCATTCGAACAGCAGAATCTGTGTTCCTCTCCTGACAAAAGCCGCCACCATAGGCTGAGGCTGCTCGTGGCGCCGCATGAGCTGGGTTTGGCTCAAATCGGCCACAACTGCCTTACCGGCGGAAGTCAGAGCATATCCGTCCACACCGCGGGTTATCAGGCCTTCCTTCTCTAAGCTCCGGGCATAGTATTGGAACAGATTGCCTTCAACCTGATCCGGTTTCAGCTCCGAGTAGGTCAAATGGTCGGCAAAAGCCAGCCGCTTCAGGATGTGACGGGCAATCCAGTGCATGTGTATTAAGATACTCCACATCCGTGAAGTACAAAATAATTTGCTACCAGTCCGTGACAATTCCGCCTAGGGTGGAATTAGTCCTTTAACATCAACCGGAGGCCATAATGACCGGATTAATCACCCTGGATTTCCAGCTCCAAGACGCCATCGCCGTCGAACGACTCGTCAAAGATTCTATACCGCTGAAACCCTGCAAATGGTGTGTGGCACCTCCGGACGACTTCATGCTTCCGTTTACCGGGATGCTGGGACTCGGTCAAGCGGCACTGTTCTGCTCACATTGCGGAAAAAACACCTTTACCGCGCTAACTGCCGAATGCATCCCGCAGATCATCCGGGCGTGGCGGCATAATGAGCATCCCGCCCATACCGGGATCGGACTTATTATGGAGCGGATCCTGGTCGACAGTCCAGCGGCAGCCCCAAGCCGTATTAATGAAATCGTCGTTCATTTCGGTGAATGGAGCGGACTCCCTCATTACATTTATGTTATGAGCGAACACGACAAGGTCAAATCGGTGACCGCAGTTTACGACTGGGAGATTTACGGACTTATTGGCGCAGCTATCAATCAGGCAGTGCCCGCACGCCTTGGTACGACCCCGCAATTTCAGAGAGATACCCTGTTCGGTTGCCCTCACTGCGGCGCCGGTGAGGGAAGCGTAGAATGGCGCAACTTCAATGAGGTACTGCGGGAAGCAGACCTATACTGCCGCGCATGCGGCGAATTCATCCGCGAATGGAACCCCTAACAGCCCTCTGTTTATGAGGGCTATTTTATTTGGACGATTTCTTGTCGTGCGGCCGATAAAACTTTTGACCTCGGACTTGAGTCGGCATGAAACCGTCGGGATGCTCAAAACCCGGTTCCCACTGGTAGCCCTTGCCGTATTCCAGCTCTTTCATGAGTTTGGTGGGAGCATTACGGAGGTGAGCCGGCACATCCATGCCCGGATTGCTCTGGACCGCGCCGATAGCCCGGCCGATGGCGTCATAGGCGTCGCGGTTCTTGGGCGCCAATGCCAGAGCCACTGTCGCCTGGGACAGGATAATGCGGCCTTCGGGCATACCGATGCGCTCGATGGCTTGGAACGTACTGACGGCCAGCGTCAGCATGGTGTTGTCGGCCGTACCGATATCCTCGGAGGCGAAAATCACCAACCGCCGGGCAATGAACTTGGCGTCTTCCCCGCTTTCGAGCATGCGCGCCAGATACAGAAGAGCGGCGTCCACCGCCGAGCCGCGCAGGCTTTTGATGTAAGCCGATATCAGGTTGTAGTGGTATTCGCCGGACTTGTCATAGCGCAGTGCGGTTTTCTGCATGGCCTGCTTGACGTGTTCGAGGGTTATTTCACCCGATGTCAGAGTAGCGGCGGCTTCCAATCCGCCCAAAGCTACCCGTGCGTCGCCGCCGGCCAGCTCGGCCAGCATTTGTTTGGCGTCCGGCTTCATGGCCCGACCGCCCAATTCCTTTAGCCCGCGGTCCAAAATGGCCACCAGCTGTGGAACTGTTAATTTTTCCAGCACCACCACCCGGCTGCGGGACAACAGCGGCCCAATGACCTCAAACGACGGGTTCTCGGTTGTCGCCCCAATCAGCACGATGGTGCCGTTTTCCATATGTGGCAAGAACGCGTCTTGCTGGGCCTTGTTGAACCGATGGATTTCATCGACGAACAACAGCGTCGTCTGGCCCGCCCGACGGCGTTCCTTGGACCGTTCGATCACCTTCTTGACGTCCGGCAAACCGCTGGTAACGGCGGAGATTTCTTCAAAAGCGTAGTCCCCGCCTCGCGCGATGATGCGGGCCAGCGTCGTCTTGCCGGTTCCCGGCGGCCCCCAGAGAATCAGCGACGTCGGAATGCCGTTAGTCACGATGGTCCGCAGGAACTGGCCCTCGCCGACCACTTGACCTTGCCCGATCACTTCGTCGATAGTTTGAGGCCTCACCCTGTCGGCCAACGGCCGATTCATTTCACCGAATAGATTCATAGTAATAGTATATCATGGCGTTCGGTAAGTGTTCGTTTTATATCTGTTGGAATTAATTGTCACTATTGACAGAGATACCCTCCCGTGCTAACATTTGTAACCATGCTCAGATTGCGAACTGCAATCTCGGTAGCCCCTGTCCTCCGAAAATGAAATGAGATTCGGTGATAACTATTACCCGGCCCAACCGGACCTACGAGCAAGAATTCGCCGCTCAGGCCGAGCTTGATAAATCCAGAATTCTTGACGCACTTGCGGTCGCCTACCTTAAACAACAAACTGAGGTAAGTCTTGTCGGGATCGACGATGCAGACGTATTGTCGGTCATCCGGCAGTTATCCAGCCCAACCGCTGGAAGTCTGGTACTTCAACGGTCCTTTGGATTAGCTGTGCTCTTTTTGTCAGGGAAAACCTTTTTCTTAAAGGCGCACCGTGGCGAACGCGATCGCATGCTATTTACTCCGAAGCAACGCCGAGTTATTGAACGGAAGGTTGAATTCCCATCAACCGTCTGCTTCACCGGCCAACTCAGTCCGCTGTTCGTCCTAGTGCCGAACATCCCAATTAGCCCCCGGAAAACCAGATCAACTTGAGCCCCGGCTCACGGTAGGTCCTCGATTCCGGGGGTTTACTGCGTCAAAACGAAAACGCCACCCTTTCGGGTGGCGTTCGTTATCGTGTCAATACTATCGAACAGGCAGTAAAGTCTCCGACATGCCGGCTTCGGCCATAAAACGTTCGTAGGCCTTGTTTGCCTGAATTTCAATTTTGGGGTCGGATTTTATTACCTGACGCCGATACTCGGTAACATCAACGGCCGTAGTTGCTCCGAGGAAATACCGCTGCAACATTACTCTATCACCATCGGTCACGGCCTCCATTATTTTCGGATGGTGTTGTACTACCTCTTCAAGCATAAGTATTCTCCGCAGATACTCATTGGTATCGGTGTATTGCATCGTCTTCTCCTCTTACCACACCATCATAAATAAGATAGCCGACAGACTAATTGGGCAGAGCTCCAAATGTTGCGGACTATTAACTTGAATCCCCTGCTAGTCCACCGCCTCAATAGTTATCGGTCGCGGAAAATGATGGGCTGATTTTGGCAGCGACTTCCAGAGGGCTTTAGCGGCCTGTGGCGTTTCGGGAATCGCCTCCAGCCGGATAAAGTACGGCTTGTCGCTCTCGTCGATAAACAGCGTCGGGGTATCGAACACCCGTTTGGCTTCGGCTAACTCATGACTGGTTTTAACCCGCTCCAGCGCTCCCTCAAGATCGAGGTCGGCTTTAGCGTAACCCGTAAACTTCTCAACCAAATGCCAGATTTGGCCGGCGTCAGGCTCGTGGCCGACTTCATGGAACAAATGCGAGACTTCCTGGCGGTAAGCTTTGATACCCGGACCGCCCTGGGCTTTGACAAATTCATGACCGGCCAGGGCTAACACACTCACAGGAAGGTCGCTACCCGCAAGATTCCAAACCGGAGTTTCGGTTTCCCCCCGTTTGGCCTGCGCCAGAGAAAAAGGTTGCCAGTCCGCCTGAACGTCGGCCATATCCAAAAGTCGTTGGAGACGGTAGGTATATTCGCAAGCATAATCGAAATAGACTGTCGTCATACTTTTTTACCATCATATGTTCCGTCGGGCTGGCGGCAGGCGAGGATAAGGGTCTTTGATTCATGCATGGCGGGGTTTCCTATACTGTCCTCCCATAATATACCTAATCCGCCATTACGGCTTGGCGGCCTGATAAAGCGAGCAGCCTGGTTTGGAGGTCGGCATCGGCGGGAACCGGAACGGCTGGCTTCAGCAGGCCTGCTTCGCGCCAGCCCTCCGCTTCGGGCGCAAACCAGTCATAAACTATGGCAACCAGGTCCGAGTCTAATTTTTCGTCGACGCCAATGCCCCGCGCCAGGTCCCAAGTATGAATCGTGATATCGATTATCTGCTGCCGCAAATAGGTCCGGGCGGGGACGTCTCCATAGCTTAGATGCACTATGGCTTCCAGGTCGCCCGTCTTATCTATGGCCGCTTCCGCCTCACGGCAGGCCCGCTCCGCAGCAGCCTTAGGATCGTCACCCAACAGGTCGCCGCTGAATTTGTCACCGGCCGCCGCAATACTCGCTCCTAACAGTACGTGCCCCACCCAGACGATTCCCTCCATAATATGCCCCGCCAAGTCGGTCACACTCCACCCTGGGTTCGGTGTAGGATCCTTCCATTGGTGCTCGCCAACCTTACCTAATACGGCCAGAAAACAGGCGTCCGCCCGTTTGAAAGCTTCGAGTTCAGTCATTGCTTATTCCTCGCTTAAGGGATTATGCGTCATTTCTACTCCAAATAGCCCTCTTTTGCCATATGCAATCCATCAAATCTATTCAGCAAGTACTGACCACAAAGAATGACTTCCAATCATAAACGTTATATAATATCTTCAGTCCCGAACCTTCGACATTGGAGCTCTCATGTCCCGGAAAGCGATGATACGACCCTCGCGATCCTTCTGGGTCGCGCTCTTTGCATTTTTTTCCCTGTTCACGGCAGGCACAGGCTATGTCTACAACTTCGAGATCAACCGCCAGGTTTGCCTTCAGAACTTTGCGACCGCGCACGAAACCTGCCACCACCCCGAACCCGGCGAACAGGCCCGCACAATCTTCTTCATCAAGGGGAGTAAATAACCCATCCACCCCGGCCCTGTCGCTTAACAGCGACAGGGCCCTTTCATTGCGTATATTTGTTATACTAATCTAATGCAAATCTTTGAAGCTGGCCGTTCGACCGAATATATCAACGACATCCTAGCCGGAGCCAAGACCGTCGAAGGTCGGCTCAATCGCGGTAAGTTCAGCCAGTACCAACCAGGTGATCTAATATACTTACGCGAGGACGTCACGCTGCCAGACGGTACGGTTCGCGAAATTCCCAACCGTGCGCTATTGAAAATCACTTTCGTTGACTCATTCCCGACATTCGAAAGAATGCTTATGCTAACCGGGCTGGAACAAGTGTTACCGCGTACCAAATCCATTGCAGACGGAATAACAATTTATCGCGGCATATACCCAGCTACCGAAGAAGCTGAATACGGGGTCTTGGCGATTCATTTCGAACTCTTACAGGAAAACCCGACACCGCCGATTGCTAGTAACGCCACATAATGTTATAATCACATTGTATTAGGACAGCGGCCATCAGGCGTCTATTGCGGCTACTACAAGGAATCGTTCCTTGTTCCAAGCCGCCTTTTTTATTCTTTTTCGATTCCGGAGAAACGAAGGCAAGGAGAATATCATGACCCACAAAATCGGACGACCAGAATTTTTAGCCCGACTCGCGCCTACAATGTCACACCTGGAGTTGGAAGCTGTCGAAGCAGCCTACATCTTCAGCAAATACGCCCACCGCGGCCAAACCCGTTCCAGCGGTGAGAGGTACTTTGAGCACCCCAAGGCCGTCGCGATGATCCTCATCGATGAGTTGCACGTCTACGATGAGAAAATCATCATTACCGCCCTGCTCCACGACGTGCGCGAAGACACCTTCCTCTTAAGTGACCACCGGGTACGCGTGAATTTCGGCGATGAAGTCGCCGACCGTCTTGACCTGCTTACCAAGCAGTCGGGGGTCAACTATTACGCAGGATTAGAAAAGGCTGATTGGCAGACGCTTATCATTAAGCTGTCGGACCGGCTGCATAACCAGCGAACGCTAGGTTCATGCAGCCCAGCCAAGCAAATCCGTAAAAACGAAGAAACCAGGGCGCTGTATCTGCCTCTTGCGCAGCGTCTCATTGTAATCGCTCCAAGCAAATATCAGGCCTCCGCCCAACACTTACACGCGACTATCACAGACACAATCACAGAGCCACCTCTTATTTAATCAGAAGATTAACAGGCACTATGCCCGTGAACCAAATCTAAAGTTAGATTTGCTATTTGCGGCCATCCTCCAAGTCAAACCAGCAGACTACAGCCAGATGAAAGCTGACTAGCGACGAAATGTACTTCTCGTACATCTCAGCCATTTGAGTTAACTGGTTTTCACGAAGTTGACGCATATAAACAACACCATACTTGTTATGAGCCCATTCATCCTCAGGTTTCGTGAGCAGATCGCTAAATGGGTTCGGGGCAAAGCTCGTAACCATACCCATGTGCAATCGCCTTACCTCCAGATATTTGCCATAAACATCTAATGGGGTCATCTCCTTATAGTACTCGGCGAATTCATTAACCTGCCCTTTCAGCCCAATAAGGTTATCACGTAGAATTTGCCATTTGCCTGGACTAAATTCTCGTAAAGCATTAATCATTGATAGAGCCATCATTTTTTGTGACATCACTATCGCATTTTGATTCCGAGAAATATCTTCATTATTTGGATCGATCTTGTAAGTGAGCACTGACTCGCCGAAGTTTCCCGCTGCCCACTCAACAAGCATTCTGCTCATTCTATTAGCATCCGATGTAGCGGCAAAACGCCCCTCCTTGCCGCTAAAGCTGCGCTGTCTATCCCTAAAAAGTTCAATAAATAGTAATGCGAAGATGGAAAATATACCACCTGCCGCTAAGTTGATATAGAGGTCAGCTGGATTTGCATGGACTGCCGTGTGAAAACCTAGGTATAAGAAAAGCGCACTAAATACGATAAGGATTGCCACAACGCTAGTAGTCGGATGCCTATATGTGAATCGTGTTACCTTTGAAAGGTGTTTCATTTATTCCCAGTTTACTTAAAAGCTCCGCCTAAGCGGAGCTTTTAAGTAAGATTACATCTTAATTTCGATGTCCACACCTGCCGGCAGGTTGAGGTTCATCAGGGCGTCGATGGTCTTGGGGGTTGGCTCGGTGATGTCGATGAGGCGCTTGTGGGTGCGCATTTCGAACTGTTCACGGGCGTCCTTGTAGACGTGGGGCGAGCGGAGCACGGTCATTGAGTTGCGCTCGGTCGGCAGCGGAATGGGGCCGGCTACTTTGGCTCCCGTGCGGATTGCGGTGTCGATGATCTGCTTGGCGCTCTGGTCGATGACTTTTGAGTCATAAGCCTTAAGGCGAATACGAATTCGTTGCTTCTCGGGGGTCTTATCGGCGGCTGTTGCCATGTACTGGGTCTCCTGGTGCGATACCGTAACCTCTTCGCGGGGTTTAACCGGATGAGTTCTCGGTACAAATTAAATGGTAATGGTGCGATTATAACCTTAATAGTCATAATTGACAAGAATGCTTATCGGCTGGATCTCTCAACAAAAGAGCGGGCCGAAGCCCGCTCTTTTATCGGTAGTGGTCAAACTACTTGTTGATTTTGGTTACGACACCAGCGCCAACGGTACGGCCGCCTTCGCGGATAGCGAAGCGGAGGCCTTCTTCCATGGCGATTGGAGCAATAAGCTCAACTTTCATCTTGATTGTGTCGCCTGGCATAACCATCTCGACACCTTCCGGCAGAGTTACGGCACCCGTGACGTCAGTGGTGCGGATGTAAAACTGAGGCTTGTAGCCCTTGAAGAATGGGGTGTGGCGGCCGCCCTCGTCTTTGCTCAGGACGTAGACTTCAGCGTCAAAGTCGGTGTGCGGGGTAACCGAACCGGGCTTAGCCAGAACCTGGCCGCGCTCGATATCAGTTCGCTCAATTCCGCGGAGCAAGGCTCCGACGTTGTCACCGGCCTGAGCGTCAGGAAGCAATTTCTTGAACATCTCGACGCCGGTTACGGTCGTGGTCTTGGTTGGGCGGATACCCACGATTTCAACCGAGTCGTTAACTTTGACGACACCCTGCTCGATACGGCCGGTAGCAACGGTTCCACGGCCCTTGATTGAGAAGACGTCTTCGATCGGCATGAGGAACGGCTTGGAGGTTTCGCGGACGGGGTCGGTGAAGTAGTCATCCATGGCCTTGACCAGCTCGAGGATCTTGGCCTCAGCATCGGCGTCGCCTTCGACGGCCTTAAGAGCGGAACCGCTGATAATCGGGGCATTCTCGTCGAAACCGTTCTTTTCGAGCAGTTCGCGGATTTCCATCTCAACTAGCTCGGCGAGCTCCGGGTCGGCCATGTCCATCTTGTTCATGAAGACGAGGACCGAAGGAACACCAACCTGCTTGGCTAGCAGAATGTGCTCGCGGGTCTGAGGCATCGGGCCGTCGGCGGCGGAAACTACGAGGATAGCACCGTCAATCTGAGCGGCACCGGTAATCATGTTCTTGACGTAGTCGGCGTGACCTGGCATGTCGACGTGGGCGTAGTGACGCTTCTCGCTCTCGTACTCCTGGTGGGAAGTAGCGATGGTAATACCGCGCAAGCGCTCTTCAGGAGCATTGTCGATCTGGTCGTAATTTACGGCCTTGTTGATGTCTGATGGGAAATGCTTAGCCAGAACCATTGTGATAGCCGCGGTGAGGGTGGTCTTGCCGTGGTCGACGTGACCCATGGTACCGACGTTAAGATGCGGCTTGTTACGCTCAAATGTTGCCATTCGTACTCCTTTTTTAGTTCTATTCCAGATGGATAATGTGGCCGTGGGCCTTAAAGCGGCTAGTGCCGTGAGGCGCCGCATCAGCTATCTGCCATAGAACCGGATAGTTAACCTTATATTTGCTTGGACAATAAAAAAATATCGTCCGCTTTCAGACCTACGTATTATAGGCAAATTACGCCCGAATTGTAAAGGGCTGGGGTCTTAAACTAGGAAACCCTCCGCTGTAACAGCAGAGGGCAATGAAGGTATGGGCCGGACGGCGACTATCCTCGGAGTTACAGCTCCAAGAACTGCAGCAGGGCGGGGGACACCTCGGTGTGCGCCGCCGCCCGACGGGTTGTGCCGGAACGACTCGGCTCAGGGAATTGTACCAAGCCGTTCCGGCAGTCATACGGCAGCTCTGGCGAGCAGCCAAGTTCAAGGTGGATGCGGAACGAACCAACAGACGGGGCACTACAGCTGCGCCGTGCGCCTGTTTATGGTCCGAACCGCACCCACCGCTCTCGCATAACGTCTGAATGCTCGGGGGACCGACCCCCTACTAATTCACGTCCTCGCGAGATACCGGCCACCCTAGGAGCCGGTTGCGGTCGCGTACGCTCTTGGTATGAACAAGAGCGGAGAACGAGCCGCGGGTGTACCGCCAATGCAGCCTCGCTGAGCTGCCTTTATTGGCGTGGCTTAAAAAAGAACTTCTAACTCAATTCGTATCAATTAGACGTGAAATCAGTGTAATAGCTGGTCAAAGAGCTTGCAAGCATAAGTCTATTAACAAAAGGGCCCGCCGAAGCGGGCCTTTTAATTGAGATAGGCCTTAGGCTTTGGCGGCCGCCTGCTTGCCGATGATTTCCTCAGCAACGTTGCGAGGAACTTCCTCGTAGTGGTCGAATTCCATGGAGTTGGAACCCCGGCCCTGTGTCATTGAGCGCAACTGCGTCGTGTAACCGAACATTTCGGCCAACGGTACCATCGCGTCGATGATTTTGGCGCCGGAGCGGTCTTCCATCTTCTCGATTCGGCCGCGCTTGGAGTTGAGATCGCCGATGACGTCGCCCATGAACTCTTCGGCCACGGTGACTTCCACCTTCATGATCGGCTCAAGGATGATGGGGTCAGCCTTGCGGGCTGCAGCCTGGAAGCCCATGGAACCGGCAACCTTAAAGGCCATTTCGTTGGAGTCGACTTCGTGGAAAGATCCATCGTAGAGTTTAGCCTTGATGTCGACCATCGGGAAGCCGGCCAGAACACCGTTCTGCATTGCCTCCTTGACGCCGTCTTCAGTCGGTTTAATGTACTCACGCGGTACGGATCCACCAACGGTAGCGTTCACCCACTCATAACCGCCGCCCGGCTCAAGCGGCGAGAGTTCAATCCAGACGTCGCCGTACTGACCGCGGCCACCGCTCTGGCGGACGAACTTGCCCTGGGCACTGGCGGTCTTCTTAATGGTTTCACGGTACGCAACCTGGGGCCGGCCGACGTTAGCTTCAACCTTGAATTCGCGCTTCATGCGGTCAACCAGGATGTCCAGGTGGAGCTCACCCATCCCTTCAAGAATGGTCTGATTGGTCTGCTCGTCAGTGTGGACGCGGAAGGTCGGGTCTTCTTCGGCCAGGCGTTGCAAAGCCATGCCCATTTTTTCCTGGTCGCTTTTGGTCTTCGGTTCGACGGCAATGGATATAACCGGCTCAGGGAAGGTAATGGATTCAAGGACAATGGGGTGGTCGACATCGGTCAGGGTATTGCCGGTTGTCGTACTCTTGAGACCCACGGCGGCGGCGATTTCACCGGCGTGAACTTCTTGTACTTCCTCACGCATGTTGGCGTGCATAAGTACCAGGCGGCCGATACGTTCCTTGTTGCCGGTCGAGGCATTCAGGATATATGAACCGCTCTTGATGGTGCCGGAGTAAACGCGGAAGAATACGAGCTTGCCGATGAAGGGATCGGTGGCAATCTTAAAGGCCAGACCGGCAAAGGGCTCTTCGTCGGCGGGCTTGCGCTCAATTTCCTCGGCGTTCTTAGGATCGGTACCCCAGACGCTGCCGACGTCGAGCGGGTTCGGGAGGAAGTCGGTCATGGCGTCGAGCAGCTTCTCAACGATGACACCACGGCCGTCGCCTCCGGAAACGGCGAAGAAGTTGCCGGTCAGGACACTCTTACGGATAGCCAGTTTAAGCTCGTCAATGGAAATTTCACCGTTCTCAAGGTATTTCTCCATGATGTCGTCATCGGCTTCCACGGCGGCTTCCACCAGGTGCGCCCGATAGCGTTCGGCCTTTTCGAGCATATCGGCCGGGATTTCACCCTGAACCAGCTCGTGATCCTTGTAGTCGCTATAGGTGTAGGCCTTCATTTCGATGAGGTCAACGAGGCCGTTAATGGTCTGCTCGAAGCCGATCGGCAGATGGATTGCGAAAGCCCGTTTGTTTAGTCGCTGATGGATAGAATCGAGGCTCTTGTAAAAGTCACCGCCTGTCTGATTGATCTTGTTGATGAAGCAGATGCGGGGCACGCTGTACTTGTCGGCCTGGCGCCAAACGGTCTCGCTCTGAGGCTCAACGCCCATCTTGCCGTCGAACACTGTCACGGCGCCGTCGAGCACACGCAGCGAACGCTCAACTTCCACGGTGAAGTCGATGTGTCCCGGGGTGTCGATGATGTTGATGCGCTTGCCCTTCCAGAAACAAGTGGTGGCAGCCGAGGTAATAGTGATGCCGCGCTCCTGCTCCTGCTCCATCCAGTCCATGGTCGCCTCACCCTGGTGGACTTCACCGATCTTGTGGGTCTTACCCGTACGGTACAGGATACCTTCGGTTACGGTGGTCTTACCCGCGTCGATGTGGGCGATAATTCCAATATTTCGGGTGTTTTCGAGCGAGTAGTCGCGAGCCATGATTCGTTATTGATTCCACTTATATTTAACTTGGCGCAAAAGAAAACAGCGCTAACCGCACTGATTACCTTAATATTACCCGATTGTGAGCTCTTTTTCAAGTAAGCTCAGCTGAATTGGCTATTTGACAAAGCACTCGCGATTTGCTATAATATGCAGATAGACTTTTCGCGCGTTACCCCACCCTCCTGCGAAAGGATTGCACCATGAATACCTCGACCAACGCATCCAATCAGGGAAGCGTGGAGGCTAACAAATCTCCAAGCTCCCAACGGCCCACTATCGACCCGGCGTTTTATGACGTACGGTTGGCAGAAGTACTACGAGCCAATCCTGACAATGACTCCCTGCAAATGCCGGTAGTCGGGGTCATTATTCTGCTTTCCATCGTGCTAGCTGCTAAATACAGCTTTGATCATATCTGGAACCTCACCTTTGTTGTTCTGTTCATCGTTCTAGGCTGTATCTGGCTTAATTACAAACGTTCCAGCAGGAACCGCCACCGGTTGCTGCAATTGGGCCTTGTCCAAACTATCCGTGAACTACGCACAACCAAGTTCCTCGTGTTGGAACTGGACGACAACCTGACAAAGCTAGGGACGCACCCAAAGGCGCGCAGCGTCCGTCTCGAAGATTGCGGCCAGATACGCCTGGTAACTCTAGAGCCGGGCTTCACCGTAGGGCGATCGCTGGATGACGACGCTTGGATATCGTTCAGAGAGGCCAGGATGGCTCCGTTCGTCGGGCTCGATCTCAACACCAGCCGATCAATCCTCTACGTCCCCTAACCCGCCACCAGCGATGAACCCGTCACCGCCAGTGGCGGGTTTTATCGTGACCATGACGTAATTCGAGACAAAGGTTAAGAATGTTTTGTTGCTTTTTTTACAGAAATATAGTTTAATTGTATAACTGCCCCATTCGCAGGATTTATCCCACGACCCGGACAAGCAACCCAATTCCCTGCAACGATTTGGATATTGACATGAACCTTCCGATGACCCAAACGTTCAGCCCACTGGTTGCCTATGCTGACGTTATGAGAGCCGAACATAAATTCGGCTACGCTGTCGATGAGTCCCCTGAGTTATCAGATTACCTCATGACTTGGGACCTGGCGCATCCTTTTACGCCTAGTAACGTGCTGAATAAGCTTTACCACGCGGCGTCGCGCTTTCAAAGTCTTGCCGACTATGTCCTCGACAACCGAATCGGCGGCAAAGACAACCGCGGCATAGTGATGCGAATACACTTCGCTGAGCTCATCAAAGCGATCGGATCCGCCTCATTAGGCCTCAGAGTTGAGGCCGCAAGATCAACACCCAACAAGAGTTCCGAGGTTCTCTTCACCACCAACTGGACTCATCTGGCCCATCGGCTCGTCGATGAGCACGAGCTGCGCGACACCTTAGAAGGATTCGACGAGCTCATGTAGCCAGCGCAAGTAATTGCCAAACGCCCGCCACGAACGATGGAATCCTCCACCGCTTGTGGCGGGTTTCATCTTGGACAATCAGTGGCAATATCCATTTGTATAAAGCTTACGGTTATGATGGAATAGACAGATACTATCAGCTGACCTACCGGAGTCCGTTTTGCTCACCCGATTAATCCATCGCCTATTGTTGAAGCGTCATTTCTGGCGAGCTGCCGATTTTAGTGAAATCGCTGAGTTATATGCCACGCGAATGCTTAGGGCCTTGGCCGTAGGCATGATTTCCGTCTTCATCGCGATTTATTTGATACGGACCGGCTACAGCGTTGAATTCACGCTGGGTTACTTTTGTCTGTATTACTTGTTTCGAGCCCTGTTCGTGTGGCCCGCTGCTCATATGGTGGCCCGAATCGGTCCAAAACACGGTACGCTGATCAGTAACCTACTATACGTGCCCTCGCTCTTGGTGTTGGCCGCCCTGCCACAGCTCGGCATCGCCTCACTGATTATTGCCGGGGTTTTTCAAGGACTTTCAGTTACGCTATATGATATCAGTTCAAACGTTAACTTTTCCAAGATCAAGGCCCTGGACCATGAAGGCAAAGAGCTGGGCTTCCTCTATATCATGACCAAGATCGGGATGACTTTGAGTCCCCTGGTCGGAGGCGTTGCGGCGAGTTTATTCGGCCCGCAGTTTACTATGGTCGTGGCCGCTGGAATCTTTATTATTGCTGCCGCACCGCTCTTTTTTACCCCGGAACCGGTTCCTACCCGTCAAGTCCTGAAAATGAAGGGCCTGCAGTTGCGGCACATCCGGCGCAACCTGATTTCCCAAGCGGCGGCCGGCGTCGATTTCGGGGCGTCGGGACCGCTGTGGTCCCTCTTCATCGCAATTATCGTTCTGGCCGGGTCAGGGACAGCCGTTTACGCGCAAGTTGGAGCGCTGTCTTCGATTACACTGGTGAGCGCTGTGATATCAGCACGGGTGTTCGGCCTCCTTATCGATAATCGGCGTGGCGGAGAGCTCTTGGGACTGAGTGTGCTAGCCAACAGCAGCGTCCACCTCCTGCGCTCGTTCATTACCAACGTTCCGGGAGTAGCGGCCCTAAACATCACCAATGAAATTGCCACCACCGGATATTCCATGCCCTTCATCAAGGGAATGAGCGATACCGCCGATAGCGTCCATGGATACCGCATCACTTACCTGAGCCTGATGTCGGCGGCCATTTCCCTCGGTGCAGCTCTCCTGCTGGGACTTGCCGCAATCTGCGTCCACCTGTCCGGTAACACTACCGGTCTAAAACTGGCCTATTTGTTGGCCGCTGTCCTGACGCTGCCTATTGCCTGGCATGGTTTTGCCGTCTATCAGCACAAAACCAGATCCGCTTAAGCGGAAGCCGATACGCCCGCTGCAACCGGGGCGGCCAGCGTTATCCGATCACCGGACAGGTTCTTAACGAAGAATGAGTCGTGAGATATATACAGGATGGCACCGGTGAAGGCGTCCAGAGCCTTTTCCAGCTCCTCGATGCTTGGCAGGTCCAAGTGGTTGGTGGGCTCGTCGAGAATCAGCAGATTGGGACTGTGGCAGAGCATGGCGATCAGTTGGAACCGCGCCTTCTGACCTCCGGAGAGATGCTTAATGGGCAGTTTCCCGTCGGCGGTGGGATCAAACAGGTAATCGCTCATCAGCTGACGGACGCGCTGGTCGTTAACCGTCACGTCATGCGCGTGATGAATATCCATGATGGCATCAGCCAGGGGCATGCTCAGGAACTTTTCATCGATTTCCTGCTCGTAGACACCGATGCGTAATTTGGAATCGCATTCAATCTCGCCCGCATACACCTTGGCGGCTATTTTGGTCTCGTTGGCCGCCGCCTGGATAGCCTTGACCAAAGTTGACTTGCCAGCGCCGTTACGGCCATGCAGTTCATAGCGTTCGCCGATACTGACGTTGAAATTCATGTTCTCAAACAGCGGGTGGACAAACCCCAAGGACAGGCGGTTGATGCCAACTAGCTGCCGCTGAGACGACTCGGCCTTGCCATGGACGTTCATGCGGATATTGCGGGCCTTGTACTTGTCGTACTTTTCGACGGCCTTGCCCTTCATGTCGTTCATACTCTCTTGGTCGATCCAGAAGGTCGGCTTCTTGGTGTTGGCGGCCAGTTTGTCGTGCTGACGTTGCAGGCGCTCCTGCATGATCCGGAATTTGGAGTCGGCCGCCCCGGCACTCTTGGCTTTGGCGGATTGGATCTGCTTCTTCAGGTTATCGAGCGTGCGCAAGGCGGTTTCATACTGCTCCACGCCGGATTGGGTGGTCTGGGAGTTCTGCTTGAGATAGGCCTTGTAATTGCCGTTGAATGATACCGCTTCGTGGTCCTTGATTTCGATGATCCGGTCGACCTCGGCCAGAACGTCACGGTCGTGGGTAATGACCACGACGGCCTGCTTGGCAGCCTGCAGCCACTCGATGAAGGCTTGTTTTGCCACGTAGTCCATGTGGTTGGTAGGTTCGTCGATGAGGGCCAGGTCGGCGTCGCTGAGCGTAACCTTGACCAGCTCCACGAAACGCTTCTGTCCGCCCGACAGCCGCTCCAGCGGGCCGTCCCACAGGGTCGGTGTTAGCCCGAAGGCGTCCAATTCCTGTTTGGCGCGGTCTTCGATGTCGTAGTAGCCTACCTCGCCAAAGCGCGTGAGGGCGTCGGTATATTCGCCGATCATCTTCATGTCGTCACCCATGGTGTCGGGATAAGTTTGCATAATGTGGTGCAGGCGGGCGTAATCGGGCAGGTTGCCCAAAATGTACTCGAGCACGCCCACGTCACCCAAACCATGGTGTTCCTGACTGGTCGAAGCGGTGATAAGGCCGCGGCGCTTGTCGATTTGGCCGGTGAAGTCGGTATCGGAGCCGTCCATGATGCCAAGCAGCGTGGTTTTGCCGATGCCGTTGCGGCCAACCAGGCCGATGCGCTCACCCGGTTGGATCATGACATTAAGGCCGTCATACAGGCGCTTTGATCCCATCGATTTTCCGATGGTCTGGAGATTTATTAACATGTTGGTTCTTTCTGAAGTAGCGGAGCTGGGTAGGCGCGCAGATTAGGTGGTGACGTCAAACGATCTGACCGGAAGTCAGATCAGAAGCGCAAAAGTCGGGGCGCGTCGAATAATCATAATGAAGTTATTATACCATGTTGAGCGTTAATTGTTGAGCGTTAATTGCTAAACTTGCGCTGACGTTGTTCGTATGTCACGATGCATATATTCTGGCGCTACCTCACGGAACGGAGCCTAGAATGTCCATCAACACCTCAAAGCCGACCGCGTCACGGGCCAACAAGAGACTCTGGATTCAGGAAACAACGCTCCTGCTCTTAGACCAGAACAAAGTGCCGCCGGTGTTCGCCGAAATTGCTGCATGTTGGGCACTGTTTTGGCTCAACAACTTCGAGGTTCTGAGTCAAAAACGTCCACCCAACACCGATGCCGACCTCGTGAAGCTGGTTCTCCGCTCACTCAGATCTTCTGAGCTACGCGCCAAGGGCCTGCCACATTTTCCTTACGGAATGCCCGCGCACCGCATCAAAGCCATGGCAACCACGGCCTTTTGCTCAGACTTCCCGGAAAAACAGCAGCGCTACATCTCGGAAATGTTGCGAAGGGCCAACTAGGCCGGACATACGTCCGGCCTAGTTTTCTTTATAGACCAGCTCAGCGAAGAATCGTTCAGACAAACTGTCTTTTAAGAGCTGCAACAGGTCGATTACGCTCGGCATAAAGGTCTTATCGACATCCGACAGCGTGCCCCAGAAGGCCTTACCGCCGGCTGAGTCGGGCAATAGTTCCCCTACCGGATTTTCGCCGTAAAACAGATGGAACATAATTTGGCTCACCGGCTCGCCGTTCTGGTAAATCGTGATGTAGCCGTCCCCTTTGTGTTCAAGGTCGGCGGCCAGGCCGGTTTTTTCGAACAGCTCGCGAACAGCCGCATCGGCGATGCTCTCGCCCAGATGGATCTTGCCATATGGGAAGCCCGCCCTCCCCAACAATGGCTGACGCCGGCGGCGGTAGAACAGGTACTGACCAGCCTCGTTTCGGCAGACCACCAGTGTGACGATTTTGGGCTGGGCCCTAGGGGTGAATGTCTCCAGGCTCATACCGCCAACGTGGCGTTTACCTTCGGCAGTTAGTTCATACAGCCCATCCAGTCGTTTAACCACCAAACCACCATTCGTCAATTGCCGGAGATGGTACATAAAAAGGTTGCCCTCAACCTCATCGGGTTTGAGGTCAGCGTAGCGCTGGTTCTCGTGGCGAATCAACCGTTCCAGGATGTGTTGTTGCAAGCGATGCATTGGGTAACTCTTTTTGACTCAATTATTATCGACTTTTTTAGCTTGCTCGTCAAAGTTATCGTTGAGGTGTCCAGTAGGAAGTTCGTTGAAAAGAGGCATATGATGGGTTGCCACGACTACCACTCCAACTACTATGCATATACATGCCCAAAGTCAGATTGCAAACAACAATCTCTCGAGCCGGGTTCCTTTTTAGGCGGAGCAGAGTCGTACGGACGTCTCTGCGACGACCACTGGAACGAGTTTTTCCAGGGCGTCGTCGAAAAAATGCTGGCCGGAAAATCGACCGAGGAGTTGTTACGCGACTTTGCAGGCATGATATATATGCTGCAACGTCAAAGCCGGTAAATAAAGACATCCACTAGGAGCACGCCGAAAAGGAGAAATCATGTCGTACATGGCAGAATTCCGGGTTTACCGGCTCGCCCAGGAGAAAGTCGATAACTGGCGCAGCGACAACGCGACCGAGCTGCGCCAGCTCAGCTACCAGGAAATGAATCAGCGGGTCAAAGAGGCAAAAGTGCGCTTGGAGGCTGAAGCGGAAGCCGAAATAGCTGCTGATGAAGACGCCGAAGCCAGGCAACTGACCGCAATTGTGCGCTCAAGCCCACTGGCGGAGCATATCCGGGCTTTTTACATCGACCATGAGCAGCAAACAGCCTTAGCGGCCGAACGCGACGAGCGTATCGCGGCTATCAAACAGGAGTACGACGGGCGCATGACTCGCCCCGATGACCATATCGACGCCTACAACCAGGGTCGACTGACGCTGCTACAGGAGCGCATCGCCGCAGCCGGACTTACCGTGTGCTCCGGTTGTCACGTGGCAAAGCCGGATGTCCTGCTGGTATATATCGATGGCACGGGCATCGGCTCGGTCTCGGACTGCATGAGCACTCGCGAGTGGTTCGAGCCGATCTCAGAATTGCGGAGCCTCTGCCAAGATTGTCGCACCGGCACGAATGCGGCGCCCCGAACCGCCTACGCCGAAGGCTCGGGAACCACCTACCGAGTTCTTCATGCGACCGAAGACCGGAGCGACGTCACCTATGCGCTGTTTGACGGCGGATGGATTAAATCCGCTTCCGGCTGGACGTGGCAGGAGCATGAACCCGCTTGGCGGCTTGTGCCGGTAAAGGCCCGACAGTTCTATGCATTGAACCGGGAGGATTACATCGGCCAGCTCCTAGCCGCAGAGTGGGAGTTGCCTCCCCGGATCCGTAATAACTACCCGGGAGGCCTGCAAATCGATTGTCCGAGCATTAGCGACTATCTGCCGCTAACCGACTTCTAATCACCCTACCGCAGCCGGATATTAATCCGGCCGCGTTTCATTACCAAAAACCGCCTTATAACAGGCGGTTTTTTTGGTAATAAGCTTGAGGCTGATTAGTACCGGGCAAAGTGGGCGAAGGCCTTGTTGGCCTCGGCCATACGGTGGGTGTCTTCACGCTTCTTGACGGCGTCGCCGGTGCCGTTGTATGCATTCATCAGCTCGTCGGCTAAGCGCTCGTCAAAGCCCTTGCCGCTCTTCTTGTTGGCGGACTCTAAAATCCAGGTCATCGCCAGGTGGATCTTACGATCGCCGCGGACTTCGATCGGGACCTGATAGGTAGCTCCACCAATACGCTTGGCCTTGACCTGAACGGCGGGAGCGACGTTCTTGATGGCAGTTTCCAGAATTTCGACAGCGGGGGTCTTCGCCTTGGTCTCGGCGATTTCCAGGGCGGAATAAAGCAGTTTTTCGGCGAGGCGCTTCTTACCGTCGCGCATGATCTTGTTGGTCATTTTGGTAACCAGTACGTTCGAGTACTTCAGATCAGCTTCGATGGGACGCTTGAGGGATTTGGTAGTTTTGCGTGGCATGTTTTCTCTCCTTTGAGATACTCCCCCGGCAACTGTGCCGACGGGTGATGCGTTATTTGGTTATATTAAGCTTTTGGCTTCTTGGCGCCGTACTTGGACCGACCCTGCGCGCGCTTGGCGACGCCGGCGGTGTCCAAGGCTCCACGGACGATGTGATACCGGACACCAGGAAGGTCCTTGACACGACCGCCGCGGATAAGCACGACAGAGTGTTCTTGGAGGTTATGACCGACACCGGGGATATAGGCTGTGACTTCCATGCCGTTGGTCAGGCGCACACGGGCGATTTTACGGAGAGCCGAGTTTGGCTTCTTCGGGGTGGTAGTTGAAACCTTGACGCAGACGCCGCGCATGAACGGTGAGTTCATGGCGTACGAGACACCCTTGAGGGAGTTGCGGGTTAGGTTCAACGCAGGCGTATTCGACTTTTTCTTGGGGTCGACACGGGGCTTGCGAAGTAATTGGTTGATAGTTGGCATGGATCTCTTTCGTTAAAGCGGGTGTTCTAGACCGTCTTCTCGGGCGAAGCTTTTGCTTGCGCCCGAGTCAGACGATCGGGGACCGTCTGGTACAGCCTCAAATATTACTCTGAAGCGGGCTTTCCGTCAACTGCGGACACGGGTACGCCGGCGTTGCGGGCGGCTTCGATCTCGAGCGTTTGACCGCCTTCGACGTTGAAACCGGTACCTACAGGGATCAGACGGCCGATGATCACGTTCTCTTTGAGTCCGCGCAGCTTGTCGGTCTTGCCGCGGATAGCCGCTGCAATCAGGACTCGCGTGGTGTCCTGGAAACTGGCAGCTGACAGGAACGATTCAGCTGAAAGCGAAATCTTGGTAACGGGCAGCAGCAGCTGGGTGAACGTGGAACCGGTCTTCTTGAGGCCTTCGAGGCGCACGTTGTCGTCGATGACCGACTGACGCGGTACGATCTCACCGGTAACAAAGAGGGAGTCGTTGGGCTCTTCCACCTGTACGCGGCTGAACATCTGGCGAATGATCACCTCAATGTGCTTGTCGGAGACGATCTGGCCCTGTGAGGCGTAGATTGTCTGAACTTCGGAGATGATGTAGCGCTCGACATCGCGCTTGCCACGTAGTGTCAGCATATCCTGGAGGTTGATGGAACCTTCAGTCAGGCGCTGGCCGACGGTAACCAGGTCACCCGACTCCACTTCGACGTTCTGGTAGGACGGGATGACGTATTCGCGCTCGGCACCACCAGTATGGGAAATCTCGACGGTTTCCTTGGTCACCTTGACAGTACCCTCGACTTTGGCCTTGATGACCTTCTTGCCGTTTTCGTCGGCGGCCAGGATATCACCAGGGATAACCTTGTCACCGGTCTTAACAGCGGCCTTGCGGACGCCAAGTTCGTGAGCGGTAATCTTCATATTGGCCGGGTTCACCCGAATGGTGGTCTTGCCGGTCGACAGCTTGACGGTTACGACGCCGTCAAGTTCGGCCAGGATGGCCTGCCCCTTAGGACTGCGGGCCTCAAAGATTTCCTCAACGCGAGGGAGACCGGCCGTGATGTCTTCACCGGCCACTCCTCCCTTATGGAAGGTTTTCATGGTTAGCTGCGTTCCAGGCTCACCGATTGACTGAGCCGCGATGACTCCGACCGGCTCGCCGAGACCGACGATCTGGCCACGGGCCAGGTCAAGGCCGTAGCAGAGGCGGCAGATGCCCCATGACGTCTTGCAGGACAGGACGGTGCGCAACTTGACCATTTCGACACCGGATTCGTCGATAGCCTTGGCGACGTCGTCGCTGATGAGCACGCCTTTTTTGGCGAGCACCTTGTCACCGACCTTGATGTCGGCGGCAGGTACGCGTCCCGCCACGCGGAAGGCGAAGTTTTCGCCGATTGCCGCGGTCAGGCTACGCAGGATAGTCGTACCCTCTTTTTCACCACAGTCATCTTCGTTGATGATGATGTCCTGGGCGACGTCTACGAGGCGGCGGGTCAGGTAACCACTCTCCGCGGTCTTTAGGGCGGTGTCGGTCAGACCCTTACGGGCACCGTGGGTGGAGTTGAAGTATTCAAGGACGGAGAAACCTTCTTTGTAGTTGCTCTTGATTGGGAGCTCGATGGTGCGTCCGGCGGGGTCCTGCACCATACCGAGCATGCCGGCAATCTGGTTAGCGACGCTCAGGTCACCTTCGGCGCCACTCTCAATGAAGAGGGCGGTTGAAGTCTTGCCTTCACGGAGCTTCTCGGCCATGGCGGCTGTAATCTGCTCATTGACCAGCTTCCAGTTGTCGACGGTACGCTGGTAGCGTTCCTCGTCGGTTACGAGCCCCTGCAAGTACTGAGTCGCGATGCTGGCAGCTTTCTTCTCGCCGACTTTAATCAGGTCGTGCTTGCTTTCGGGAATGATGTAATCATCCAGGCTGACTGAGATAGCTGACTTAGTGGCATATTTGAAGCCGTAATCCTTGACCGAGTCGATGACTTCAGCCGTCTTCTCGCCGCCGAAACGGACGAACACGTCGGCCATCATACGCTGGAGCATCTTCTTGGTCATGGTCGCGTTGAGGAAACCAAATTCCTCCGGCAGGATCTCATTGAAGAGAATGCGGCCGACGGTGGTTTCGGTCAGCTTACCTTCGATTGGAACCCGGATAAGCGTCTGGAGCTTGATGTTGTCGGTTTCGTAGGCAAAGATCGCCTCGTTGACGTCAGCATATGCCTTGCCAGCCTTCTTTTCGGCAAATTTCAGGTAGGTCAGATAGTAGCAGCCCAGGACCATGTCCTTACTGGCGTCTACGACCACTTCACCATCGGCCGGCTTCAGCAGGTTCTTGGTGGAAAGCATGATCTCCCTGGCTTCACGCTGAGCGGCGGCGCTCAACGGAACGTGGACAGCCATCTGGTCACCGTCGAAGTCGGCGTTGAAGGCGCGACAGACAAGCGGGTGCAGTTGAATGGCCTTACCCTCGATGAGCTTAGGCTGGAAGGCCTGAATACCCAGGCGGTGAAGCGTCGGGGCGCGGTTTAAGAGCACGTACTTGTCGGAGATAATCTCCTCAAGGGTGTCCCAAACGACGGTCGTGGCACGCTCGATCATCCGTGAAGCGGACTTCACGTTATGGGCTTCGCCCTGCTCAATCAGGCTGCCGATGACGAACGGCTTGAAGAGTTCAAGCGCCATCATCTTAGGCAGGCCACACTGGTAGAGGCGCAGCGCCGGACCGGCAACGATAACGGAGCGGCCGGAGTAGTCGACGCG
>DHXV01000002.1:39623-67684 GCA_002415345.1 Patescibacteria group bacterium UBA5147 | reverse complement strand
TTGTCGATGAGGGCATCAACGGCCTCCTGGAGCATACGCTTCTCGTTACGGCGGATAACCTCAGGGGCGTCCAGCTCGATGAGGCGCTTAAGACGGTTGTTACGGTTGATCACGCGACGGTAGAGGTCGTTTAAGTCGGAGGCGGCAAAGCGTCCACCGGCCAGCTGCACCATTGGACGCAGGTCGGGCGGGATGACAGGCAGTTCGGTTGTTACCATCCACTCCGGGCGGAGCTGGGCAACGTGCATGCCTTCGACCATCTTGAGGCGCTTGAGCGCCTTCTTGCGCTTCTGACCCTGGGAGTTAGCCGATTCAGTGGTCAGATCTTCGATAAGCTTGTCCATGTCGATTTCGACGAGCAGCTTGCGGATTGCCTCGGCGCCAATTTCAGCGCGGAAGACTTCACCGAACTTCAGGTTAAGATCGCGGTACTTGGCCTCGGGAAGCAGAGTGAGGCGAGCCAAGGACTCGAGCTCGGTCTTGGCGTTGGCACGGCTGGCGTCCAGCTCTTCGAGTTCCTTGGTTTGGGCTTCGGCCAGGGCACGAACATCCGCCTCGGGCTCGCCGGCGCGGGTATCGTAGGTTTTAACGATTTCGTTACGGCGGCTGTTAAACTCGCCTTCGAGGTCGGTCAGAGCACGCTGGCGCTTCTCGTCGTCGACGCTGGTCACGATGTAGTTGGCGAAATAAACCACGCGCTCAAGGTCGCGGATACTCATGTTGAGGATCAGGCCGATTGAGCTGGGGGTTCCACGGAGGAACCAGATGTGGGTAACCGGGACGGCCAGGCTGATGTGGCCCATTCGCTCGCGACGGACGATGGAGCGGGTTACACGGACGCCACACTTGTCGCAGACGACGTCTTTATAACGAATTCGCTTGTATTTACCACAGTAACATTCCCAGTCCTTGGTCGGTCCGAAGATCTTCTCGCAGAAGAGTCCGTCCTTCTCAGGCTTTTGGGTACGGTAGTTAATGGTCTCGGGCTTGGTGACTTCACCGTGCGACCACTGGAGGATCAGCTCAGGAGAAGCCACTGACAGCTTGACGCCGTCAAAATCTGTTGCTGTTTGATTTTCTGATTGAAATTCCATAATCTAACCCTTCAACTCTTCTTTATCGGCATCGGCCGTTTCGACCTCGGCCGTTTCGTCGTCATCCGCGCTATCGAGGGTCTTAAATTCGTCTCCGCCGCCACCAGCCAGGTCGACCAGGGGCATGTCGGCTACGACGACGTTACCTTCCAGCATCTTCTCAGTTCCAAGATCAGTAATCTCTTCTTCCAGATGCTTAGAGATAATGTTCTCCGCATCAAGCAGCTCTTCGTGCTCGCTGTTACTGTCGCGGGTGAGTTCGACACCGAGGCCAAGCGACTGGAGTTCCTTGACGAGAACGTTGAAGCTCTCAGGAATGCGCGGACCGCGGATCTCTTCGCTCTTGATGATGGCTTCATAAGCCTTGGAGCGGCCGACCACGTCGTCGGACTTAATGGTTAGGATTTCTTGGAGCGTATTGGCGGCGCCATAAGCTTCCAGGGCCCACACTTCCATCTCTCCGAACCGCTGTCCGCCCATCTGAGCCTTACCACCGAGCGGCTGCTGGGTGACCATGGCGTACGGACCGGTGGAACGGGCGTGAATCTTATCGTCGACCATGTGGTTGAGTTTAAGCATGTACTTGAAGCCGACCGTGGTGCGCTCACCGAACGGCTCGCCGGTCTGGCCGTCGTAGAGCTGGACCTTGCCATCCTCGGGGAGTCCGGCTTTTTTAAGCTCGCCTTTGATCTGCTCAGCAGTGACGCCATCGAAGACGGGGGAAGCTACGGTGTAGCCCAAAGTGGCGGCAGCCCAACCCAGGTGGGTCTCAAAAATCTGACCGATGTTCATACGCTTGCCTACACCCAGCGGGTTCAGGACGATATCAGCGGAACGGCCGTCTTCCAGATATGGCATGTCCTCAACGGGGAGGATACGGGCGATGACGCCCTTGTTGCCGTGACGTCCGGCCATCTTGTCGCCGACGCTGATCTTACGCATCTGAGCGACGCTGATGTGGTATTGCTCGATCACTCCGGCCTGCAGCTCATCGCCGTTTTCCCGGCTGAACAATTTAAGACCGACGACCTTGCCGCGCTCGCCGTTTGGCAGCGTCAGGCTTGAGTCCTTAACGTCGCGGGCCTTCTCGCCGAAGATCGCACGCAACAGCTTTTCTTCACTCGACAGTTCCTGTTCACCCTTGGGAGTAATCTTTCCTACCAGGATGTCACCGGCGGTGACTTCGGCACCGATGCGGACGATTCCGCGCTCGTCGAGGTCTTTTAAGCGGTCCTCCGAGACGTTCGGGATGTCGCGGGTGACCATCTCCGGTCCCAGCTTGGTGTCGCGGACGTCTACGGTGTGGGTTTCAATATGAATCGAGGTATAGCGGTCGTCCTGGACGAGGCGCTGGCTCAGGACGATGGCGTCCTCAAAGTTGAAGCCGTGCCAGTTCATGAAGGCGGCCAAAACGTTCTGGCCCAGGGCCAACTCACCGTTTTGAGTACTCATGCCGTCAATCAGGACGTCGCCTTTCTTAATGTGTTCTCCGGCCTTAACCATGGTCTTCTGGTGAATTGAAGTACCGACGTTTGAACGGGAGAAGTTCAGGAGTTCGTGGGTTTGCTCATCGCCGTTCTTGTACTCGACGGTAATAGCCTGCGCGGTGGCGCTCTTTACGACACCGTCCTGAGCAGCCAGAACCACCTGGGCGGAGTCACGGGCCACGATGGCTTCCATGCCGGTTCCGACGATTGGGGCCTGAGGCTTGATGAGCGCCACGGCCTGCTTCTGCATGTTCGCGCCCATTAGCGCGCGCTTGGCGTTGTCGTGCTCAACGAACGGGATCAAGGCTGCCGAAATACTAACGATCTGGCGGCTGGATACGTCCATGAAGTTTACCGTGTTGGCGTCAACTTCTTCGGCCTCACCCGTAATACGGGCAGGAACACGTTCGTTGACAAAGTAACCCTTCTCGTCGAGCTCGACGCCGGCCTCGGTAATGAACTGGCCTTCCTCGTCGGCGGCGTCCAGGTAGCGGACTTCGTCGGTGACGCGGGCGCGGCCCTTGGCGTCTTTTTCGACGACGCGGTAAGGCGTCTCAATGAAGCCGTACTCGTTGACCGCGGCGTAACTGGCGAGGTTGGAGACGAGTCCGATGTTCGGACCTTCAGGAGTCTCAATCGGGCAGAGACGGCCGTAGTGGGTCTTGTGGACGTCGCGGACTTCAAAGCCGGCACGCTCACGGCTCAGGCCGCCCGGCCCCATGGCGTTCAAGCGGCGCTTGTGGACGGTTTCGGCCAGGGGGTTAACCTGGTCCATGAACTGTGACAGCTGTGAGCTGGCAAAGAATTCACGCACGCTGGCGACGATCGGACGGACGTTGACCAGCTGTCCCGGAGTAACGGTTTCGGTGTCATAAACCGACATGCGGTCCTTGACGATACGCTCCATACGGGCCAGACCGATGCGGAACTTGGCCTGAATGAGCTCACCGACCATCTTGAGACGGCGGTTGGCCAGGTTGTCGATATCGTCGGCCACGCCGATGCCATTTTGGAGATTGATGATCTCGGACACGATGGCGACGATGTCTTCACGGCGCAGAACGCGGTTCTCGACGATATTAGCGACGTCGAGGTTCAGGCGCTTGTTGAGCTTGTAACGGCCGACCTTCGAGAAGTCGTAGCGCTTGAAGTCAAAGAACATGCCTTCGATTAGGCTGCGCGAGTTCTCGGCAGTCGCCATGTCGCCCGGACGAATGCGACGGTAAACTTCCATCAGGGCCTCGGCCACGGTCGCTGAAGCGTCTTTTTCGAGAGTTTCGTCAATGAACTTGATGTCGCCGGTGTCGACGTCTTTGAACAGGTCCTTGATTTCTTCGTCGGTGCCAAATCCAAAGGCACGCAATAAAGTAGTAACAGGCAGTTTGCGCTTGCGGTCGATCTTGACGGAAATGACGCCGGCAGCGCTGGTATCGAGCTCCAGCCAGGCACCACGGCTCGGGATTACCTTGGCACCAAAGAGGTCGCCGTTGGCTCCGCGTTCGCTGGTAAAGAATACTCCAGGAGAACGGACGAGCTGGGAGACGACGACACGTTCGGCGCCGTTGATGATGAACGTACCGCGGTCGGTCATCAACGGGTAGTCGCCCAGGAAAATCTCCTGCTCGCGGACTTCGCCGGTCTCTTTGTTGACGAGCTCAGCTTTCGCCTTTAAAGGGACTTCAAAGGATGAGTTCTTGATTTTTGCGGTTTTTTCGTCGTATTTAGGCTCCTCGAAGTGGAAATCCCGTAGATACAAAGCAAGGCTCTTGCCGGTGAAATCCTCGATGGGATTAATTTCGGCGAAGAGCTCGTTAAGACCTTCAGTGATGAACCACTGGAAGCTCTTAAGTTGTATATCGATTAGGTTCGGAAGCGGTAGGACATCTGCCGTTTTAGAAAATTTCTTACGTGTGCGCGCACCAGGTTGAGCCAAGGTTGCCCCCTTGTCTTAAATAATGTCTTGCCGAATATTTGGATTTTGAGAGTGTTTCGGTGCCAAAATGGCCGAAACTAGGATGTTTGTTACCGGTATTACCGATGCTGTTGTTGGCGAGGCTTTTCTAAACACAAAAATTAGTGGCATTTAAGCCCTATTTGGCGATTTAAGCATCCTCTTGGTTACTATTTTCTACCCATCAGACAGATGTGTCAACCCTGTTTAACGAGTTTGGAGCTGCCCCCGCGAACGCAGTACAAAGTACTGGGCAATCGCAAACATCAGGAGAACAAATCCGATGGCCGTGACAACCCTTGTAACGCCGGCGAAGTCAGCCAGGATACCGGCAAAAAAGATCGGAGCCGTGGCGGCGATATTTACCATCATGTTGAGCGCCCCGAACACCTTGCCGCGCGTCTCATCGGTGGTGTTTTCCTGCAGCAAGGTCTGCGCGGCCGACGATACCAACGCGTTCATGAAACCAAGTACCACCAACAGCATGGCGATGTAGCCACCGATCTGGGACAACGTGGCGGTATGGCCCTGAATCGACCGGTGGAGCAAGCCGCTGAGCCCGAGTAACATCAGTGAAGAAGCGGCGATAATGAGGCTGACGCTGATGAGGCCGACCTTGGGATATTTAGTGGCGAGCTTCCCGACGGCAATAACTCCCAGAATCATGCCCAGCCCGGCCGGAATTATCAGCACATGCGACGAGTTTTGAATCGGCGTCTTAAGGACCGCCAATGAAAGAGCCGGGGCCAAAGCTAAAATCACTCCGACAATCGCCTGGGTTATCGTGAGCTGCAGGATTGGAAAGGACAAATTATGGTTCGCTCGGATAATCTCCCAGTTCCGGGTTACCTCATGGCGTGTGGTCTTGACGATGCTCCAGAACTTCACGCTCCTCCGGCTACGGGGCTTCATGGTGGGCAGAGCTGCCACTAGTAACGTCGCCAGCAGAAACATTATCGAGGTCAAATAATAGGGACCGTTGCTGCCGAACACGGCGATAACCGGAGCCGAGCCGGAATAGCCCACCATAAATGAGGCGTACATCGTAAAAATAAACAGCGAGTTGGCCCGCAGCAGGTTCTTCTTGCCGACGAGCATCGGAATACTGGCGGCTTCAGCCGGGGCAAAAAACTGGGTTATCGATGAGATCAGGAAGCTCAGCAGCAGTACCAGGGCCAAATTATGCTCTACGAACAAATAACCGAGAACGAGCAAGGCCCGCAGCAGGTTCGCCACCACCAGGACGTACTTGCGGTTCCAGTGGTCCACGTAAACACCGGCCGCGGCCGCAAAAAATATCGACGGAACGCCGAACGACAGGATAACCAGCGCCACGGAAACGTTGGCCAGGCGGGTTCCCTGGGCCAGGTCAAAAACCCGAATGATCAGGGCAAAATTAAGCAGGTTCTGCGCAATCTGCGAAAGCACCTGAGCCCCCCACAGTCGGCTGAAATTGGCGTTCTTAACTAAGAGCGTACTTTCGCCGCCTGTTTTTAGGCGTTGAGTCGGCCACCAGCGAACAGCCATCCTAGCCTTGGATTACGTGGTCAATAAGGCCGTACTCGGCAGCCTCCGGGGCGCTCATCCAATAATCGCGGTCGATGTCCTTGTGCGTCTGTTCGAGAGTTTTGCCCGTACGTTCGGCCAAAATTACTTCCAGAGTCTCGCGAGCCTTAAGCACTTCCCTGGCGGTAATTTCAATGTCGGACGGGGTGCCTTCAAAACCGGCCGAACCTTGGTGGATCATCAGGCGAGAATGTGGCAAAGAGTAGCGCTTCCCTTTGGCCCCGGCTGCTAGCAACACCGCGCCCATACTGGCGGCCATGCCGATGCAAATCGTGGACACGTCCGGCTTGATCAGGTTCATCGTATCCAGTATAGCCAGCCCGGCATACACGCTGCCGCCAGGCGAGTTGATGTAGAGCTTGATGTCGGCCTTGGGGTCCTCGCTTTCCAGAAAGAGCAGTTGGGCAACTACCAGGTTGGCAACGGTGTCGTCGATCCCGGTTCCGAGGAAAATAATCCGCTCTTTAAGCAGGCGTGAATAAATATCATAAGCCCGCTCGCCGCCGGGAGTTTTTTCGATTACAGTCGGTACTAAAATTGAGTTTTGAGGATTTATCATAGCGTCCCTTATTTTACTCGAGACCGGGAAAATATGCTACTTGCTCTCGGCGTAACCGACGAGTTTGGCGATGACGCGGCTGGCCATAAGATGGTTGTAAACTTCTTCGCGGGTGCGGGGATTGTCTAGTTCAGCCTGGGTGGCTTCGTCGTTGTACTGGCCTTTGAGGCGGACGATTTCGGCGTCGAGGTCTTCGGCGCTCAGGCTGATACCTTCGGCGGCGGCGACTTCGGTGAGAATCATCGCTAGACCAACGCGCTTTTCGGCTTCGGGTCGCATTTCGGCATCCATCTGGTCTTGGGTTTTACCGGACAGTTCCAGGTACTTGTCGAAGTTCAGGCCGCTATAGGCCAGGTTCTGTTCAAGTTCGCTTCTGAGACGGGTCAGTTGCTGCTTGACGAGAGACTCTGGGGCCTTAAAATCGCTTTCTTTCAGCAGTTTATCGAGAACATCCTGCTCGTACTGGCGGGAAACGTCCTCGGCCTTTTGGGCGGTCTGCTGCTCGGATAAATCAGCTTTGAGCTCGGCAACCGTCTTGAAAGGACCAACTTTGGCGGCCAGGGTATCGTCGACGTCGGGCAACACCAGTTCGGTAACCTTGTTCATCTTCACCTTGAAAGTCACGACTTCGCCGGCCAGCGTCTCTTCGTGGTATTCCTTGGGAAAGCGGATGTCGAAACTCTTCTCGTCGCCGGGGGTCATGCCGACCAGGTTGTCTTCAAAACCCGGGATGAATTGGCCGGAATCCAGTTTGAGGGTTTGGCCTGTAGCGGTAGCACCTCGCACCGGCTCGCCGTCCTTAGTGCCGGCAAAATCAAAATTGACTTCGTCGGTTGACTCAGCCGGGCGCTCAACTTCCAGACGAGTGGCCTCTCTGCGACGTAAATCTTCGATTGACGCATCGACCTCAGTGGGATCAACGGAAATCGACGGACGCTTCAGGCGGAAGGACTTGTACTCCGGGAGTTTGACCTTGGGCATGAGCTCCACGATTACGCTGAACTCGAGCTCGGTGTAGGGCACGAACTTGTCTACGCTCACCTGGGGCGGAGCAACAACCTGTAACTTCTGTTCGCGAACGGCTTTGACGTATGCTTCCTGGACGGCGTGCTCAATGACCTCGCCCTGGACGGTATTCGGCCCAAGCTCGCGCTCGACGATGGCATCCGGCGCTTTTCCGGGACGGAAGCCGGCGGCTTTGACGCGCGGGCGGAGCTCGTCATAGACGTGCTTGGTGGAGAGTTTAAGTTCGGCTTCGCTAAGGGTTACGGTGAACTTGGCTTCGTTATCGGTGGTTGAGGTAATCTTGGTTTCCATAGGTTCTAAGGCTATCACAGCCGGGTGAGCGTGTCATCTATAAATGCTTTAAAAAGCGAAAAGCCCGACCGTGATAGTCGAGCAGTAGTCGGATAGGACGAAGCGGTAGGCTTCGAACGAAATTGGTGCCCAAAGCAGGACTTGAACCTGCAACCTTCGCTCAGACGGTCTAATCAGAGTAACACAACTCATGATCAGCGCCATTTCACGCTGCTCGGCCAATTGAGCTTTGAGGGCATTGGGTCTGCGGCCCGGTGAAGTGCAAGAAAACCGGGCCGCAGACTTTTTCTCCGTTTAAGACCACAAGGCGCTTTGGGTCTTATGTCGTACCTCGTAACAGCCAGTCTACGCCATTCGGCTGAAACGAGGGGGCGGGCGAGCCCAGATACGATAATCATATGGCTAAGGCGCGGGGTGTGTATGCAAACAACTGCCTAGAGCAGCGTCCACCTCGGTCCTGCGCTAAATCGCCATACGACCTGGAGAGCACGGCCTCTCCCATCCGGAGGTGAGTCAAGGCACCCGCGGATTACTAACCTGACGGCACTGGCAAACCCGAAGGCTGCGCGGTCGTCAGAAGTTGGTGTTTTCAAAGAGAACGAACAGTAAACTTAATCTTTATACGCTTATATAACCCAAGCGTCAACGACAATAAATGTTCGCATTATCAAACCAAAGAAAAACCCCGGCCTGGCCGGGGTTTTTCTTTGGTGCGGATGAGAGGACTCGAACCTCCACGCCTTGCGGCACTAGTTCCTAAAACTAGCGTGTATACCATTCCACCACATCCGCAGGATGCGATCTAAGAAACCAATTTGTAGAAGCTCAGAGCCGTGTCGCCATAAACCTTATGGCGGGCGAGCTCAGTCAATTCTAGCACTGGTGAGGGGAGCTTGCTACTGTGGGATACGACGAGTAATCCCTCTGGGGTGAGGAAACGGGTTAAGCGGCTCAGCAGATCGTCGTCGAGCCTGGCATACGGCGGGTCGGCGATGATGAGGTCATAACGCGCCTGCGGGCGGTCAGAGTCAGCTTGGTTGGCAGGCAGCCCTAGCCAGGTCTCAAGTTTCAGGACATGGAGCACATAACCCCAGTCAATATTCAGGGCCTTGATATTGGCCTGGATAACCCGGGCTACCGACGGATTGCCTTCGATGGCTTCGACCATGGCCGCGCCCCGGGAGAGGGCTTCGAACCCGGCGGCCCCGGAGCCGGCGTAAACGTCCAGTACCACCAAGCCCTCGATGTCGCCGGACACATCAAAGATAGCGGCCCGGACCTTATCGCTCAGCGGACGGACGGAGCTGGATTTGGGCTGCTCAAACCGATGGCTCTTTAGCGAACCGGACAAAATCTTCATCACCGGTTAATCGGTCTTCCGGTAGACCACTTTGCCGTGCTCGCGATGATACAGCTCGTCATCGGTACGGATCAACTGCTCCCCCGCCTCATACAAGGCCAGCAGCCAGATCAGGCCGATAGCCCGGGCGGTTTGCGGCGCGATCTTATTCTTGATGGCGGCAGCGATGTCGTTGTTCCAACCCTCCTTATAAAACCGCTCGTACAAATGCAGTTCAGAGATATCCAAAGCTTCCGCTTTGAAATAGCCTAAAGGCCCCAGTTTTCGGGCCCGGACAAAATCCTCATCTTGAAAGACCGGACGGATGGGAAATATCAGGAGCGCGAAGGCGATGCCGGTTTCAAAGTAAAAATGCGTCGACAAGTGGCCTTTTACGCCGTAGACCGCCCAATTCTTCTTGACCCTGACCATGGTGCCGGCAAACTTCGTGGTATCACCACGCTTAAGCGAGGCCGGAGACAGCGCCGCCGCCTCAGCCAGCCGTTCTTCAAGAGGCCAGTGATGGGCGGGAGTGAGCCCGTCGCAAATATAGTGAGCCATCCAGGCAGCCTCAAAGGCGGCTCGGATCATATCACCGTTCTTGAGCCGGTCGACCAGTCCTGCGTAATGGTTGGCAATGTGCATGGCCGCATCACCGGTGTCAGAAACAGGGTCATACAAATGGCTCGGTTCGTTGACACCGGAAGATTTAATCTTCAAACCGTCGGGACCGTTAAAGCCTTCAAAATGAATAATATCTTTGATGGTCGGAAAAGCACCGGTTGGCAGGAACTGCTCAATCATCCGGTAGGCTGCAACGTCGAACCGCTGATGCACGCCAATTTGATTTACGACGCGTTTCGTCGTAATGAAACCTGAATTCATATGCTCTTTTTGGTTAGTCTTATCTGTCAATTATTATAACCGTAATTGCCCGGTTTGGCACTTAGTCGAGCGAGGTAACGGCTTTGAGACGGTTAACCCGGGCCGCGACCTTGGGGTAGCGGGTCATATCGCCGGAATTGTTCAGAAACCTGATGGCCGCATTCCGGACTTCAGCCAATAATTTGGCATCGCCGATATCGGCCAGTTGCAGATCTAACGTGCCGTGTTGAGCGCGGCCGTAGATTTGGCCCGGACCGCGTATTTCCAAATCGATTTGTGCCAGTCGGAAGCCGTCCTGGCTCTTTTCCAGCGCCTTGATGCGTTCAATGGTTGCGGCGCCCTTGGATTCTGCCACCAGGAAACAGTATGAGGCATGTTCTCCCCGGCCGATCCGACCCCTGAGCTGGTGGAGGGCCGCCAGGCCGAACCGCTCCGCGCCTTCGATAAGCATGACACTGGCGTTCGGCACGTCGATACCGACTTCGATTACGCTGGTCGCCACCAACAGATCCAATTCCCCGGCGGCGAACCGGCTCATGACCGCCTGTTTCTCCTCGGCACTCAACCGCCCGTGCAACAGACCGATACGGCGGCCCTTGAAAGCCCCTTTACTCAAGCGCTCCACTTCAGCGGTTACGCTGCGGGCGCCCAGCGTATCGGAATCCTCAATGAGCGGGCAGACCACAAAGGCCTGCCGGCCTTCGTCAAGCTGGGTATTGATGAAGGCGTAGGCTTCCTCGCGCTTGCCCGCCTCAACCGCTTGGGTCTTAATGGGCAGCCGTCCCGGCGGTAGCGAATCGATGATGGATATATCAAGGTCGCCGTAGACCGTCAACTGCAACGTGCGGGGGATGGGCGTAGCCGTCATGCTGAGCAGATGCGGCAACCGGCCGCTTTTGGCTTTAAGGTTCTGCCGTTGCCCGACACCGAACCGGTGTTGCTCATCAATGATTACCAGCCCCAAATTAGCAAACTCAACCTTGTCTCCGAGCAGAGCCTGCGTGCCGATGACCAGGAGCGGCTCGCCCGAGGCGATTTTTGCCAGCGCCGCTTTGCGTTCGGCGGCGGTTTGCTTCCCTAGTATAAGAGCGGTCTGATATCCGAGCTTCTCGAGCAACGGCGTGATATTGACCTCGTGCTGCCGAGCCAGAATTTCCGTCGGAACCATGAGGGAGGTTTGGAATCCTCCGGCCATCGCCATGGTGGCGGCCATGGTCGCCACAACCGTTTTACCGGAGCCGACGTCCCCCTCGAGCAGCCGGTTCATCGGCTGGTCATGATTCATGTCCTGAAAGATTTCCCAGGCCGCCTGCTTTTGAGCCGGGGTCATCTCAAACTCCAGAGCGTCAACGAATGCCTTGGCAGCCTCAACCTCGAACGGCACCGGCGTGGTCTTCTCGGTTTTGATTTCATGCTTGATCACAAGGCTAGCCAGCATAAGGTACCACAGCTCTTCAAAAGCCAGACGCCGGCGGGCAACTTCCAGCGTTCCGGCCGAGGTCGGCACGTGGATTTCGGCCATTGCCATGGCATACGGCATGAGTTTGGGGTCCGATGTAACCTCGGGCGGCAATGTCTCCTCAAGCGTCGCGATCAGCGGCATCAACGGTTGGATAAGGGCACGGAGCTGTTTCGATGACAGCCCCTGGGTTTCGGAATAAATCGACACTATGCGGGCGGTATCGCGGGTATCGGTGCCGGCTTCCGTGCGCTCGATGGCCGGCGATTGCATCGCGAGGTCATTGTTCTTGAACTTCAGCTCCCCGGATACCATCACCGGAGTTCCAGTGGGAATAGTCTTGGCCAAGTACGGTTGATTAAACCACACCGCTTTCACCGTACCGGTGCCGTCGGAAATAATCGCTTCGGTAATATGCAATTTGCGGGCCCGGGCGTAACGCCCGACAACCCGTTCGACTTCCCCTTTGAAGGTTACCTTGCCTGGGCGCATCGAGCGTATCGGAATTATCTGGGAAAAATCATCGTAGCGCCTGGGGAAATGATTCACTAAATCGCCGGCCGTATAGATGCCCAGCCGGGCCAGTTTCTTAGCCATCTCCTCCCCGACCCCCTTCAGGGATCCGACCGGACGCTGCAGCCAATCATGCATTATTTGACCTTCAGCTTGAGGTAGCGGCGTTTGCCGACTTGAAGGATATCCCCGCTGGTAAAGACCGGTTCCGCTTCGGGGGTTTGCACGGTGTCGTCGAGCTTGACCCCGCCCTGGTCGATCAGGCGGCGGGCTTCATTCTTACTCGTTGCCATGCCGGATTCAACCAGAAGGTCGACGAGCGTCATGTGCGCGTCCCTAGCCTGATAGATTTTGATCTCCTTGGGGCGCCCACCCTCACGGAATTGCTTGTTCCAGGTGTCTTCGGCTTTAAGCGCAGTGGCCTCGCCGTGGTACAGCCGGACGATTTCACGCGCCAGGCTGGCCTTGGAATCCCGCGGGTTGGCACCTTCGGCCAAAGTCTTAACCAATTCATCAATGATATTCATCGGGATTTCGGTGCACAACTTATAATAAGGCGCTATTAGGGAGTCGGGCAGGCTCATGGCCTTGCCGTACATGTCGACCGGTTCATCGTTGATGGCGATGTAGTTATCAAGGCTCTTGCTCATCTTCTTGACGCCGTCAGTGCCGACGAGCAGCTCGGACACAAAGACTGCCTGCGGTCGCTGGTCCATCTTTTTTTGAAGGCTCCGTCCGGCCAGCATATTGAACAACTGGTCGTTGCCGCCGAATTCAACGTCTGCCTCAAGGGCGACCGAATCGTAGGCCTGCATCAACGGATAAAGCAATTCATGGAGGGCCAGTTCCTGCCCGGACTTGAGACGGTTGTTGAAATCGTCCCGCTCGATTAGTTGGGCCACGCTGAATTTGGCCGCCAACACCAACAAATCCGCAAAAGTCAGCTTGGAAAGCCATTCGCTGTTACGGCGGATTTCAATCTTCTTGATATCCAGAATTTTCCCGACCTGATCCAGGTAGGTCTGCGAGTTGGCCATGATCTCATCGTCGGTGAGGACCGGGCGGGTTTTGCTTTTCCCCGATGGGTCGCCGATTTTTGAGGTGTAGTCGCCGATTAAGAAAATGACCGTGTGGCCCATGTCCTGGAACTGGCGCAGCTGCCTCAGGAGCACGACGTGACCAATATGAATATCGGGGCGCGTCGGATCGACGCCGAACTTGAGCCGGAGCTTACGGCCGGACTTAAGCGCCTTGTCCAGCTCCTCGCGACCGATTATCTGCTCAACACCGCGGGTAAATAGTTCATCCATATGGCACACAGTGTATCAGATTTAGGCGATGAGACCCAAAACGTGCAACAATACGGCCGAATCCTAGCCCTAGAGTCATATATTGACGCTGATTTCAGGATTCGGCGCATATCCTTGGTATAATTGGATGCGTTACCATTTTGTAGCTGCAATAAGAGGAATTATGCCAAACAAACGTCATGTCAGACGCCGCCCCGCCAAACCAATGTCGTCCCGGTCCACCGGATTCAAAGGGAATGTCACCAGGTTCGTTTTATCCTTTACCCCAGCAAATTTCCGCCGCTACTGGCTCAATCGACAAGGACTGATCCGTCTCGCTAAATTCGGGGGAGCCGGCCTGCTTTTTGTCTTTCTGGTTTTCCTCTGGTACGCCAAGGATCTGCCTTCACCCGGTAAGATTAACTCGCGCATTGGGCTGACGACGGCCTTCTATGCCCGCGACGAACTCGATAACCCGGGTCACGGAACCAAGCTTTACGAAGTTCATGGCGACCAAAACCGTTTAGTGATCGACTTCAACCAAATGCCCACGCCCATCAAGCAGGCCACCATAGCGATTGAGGATAAGAACTTTTACAAAGAGGGGGCGTTCTCGATTTCGGGCCTGGCCCGCGCTTTTACCGGGGTGCTGACACACAATGCCGCTGCGGGTGGCGGTTCAACGATAACCCAGCAGTATGTTAAGAACGCACTGCTAACGAATGAGCGCTCCTACTCCCGCAAGATCAAGGAGCTGATTCTCTCCATTGAAATCGGTCAATTCTATTCCAAAGACGATATCTTAAAACTCTACCTCAATGAGATTCCCTATGGTAACGGCTCATATGGCATTGAAGCTGCCTGCCGAACTTACTTCTCTGATGAATATGGCAAGGTCAATTGCGCCGAACATTTGAACGTCAGCCAATCGGCTATGCTGGCAGCTATCCCAAATGCGCCCTCCTTTTACAACCCGTACGGCCAGCACAAGCAAGAACTGATTGACCGCCAACACATCATTCTCGATCAGATGGTCGATCAGGGCTACATCAAGCGGGCGGATGCTAACGCGGCCAAGTGGACGCTGGCACAGCTCGATACCGCCAGCCCCACGACCCTGGCAATCAATAAGAACCCGACCTTCTACAGCTCCACGACAGCCCCGAATTTCGTTTATACCGTTCAGGACCAGCTGGAACAGAAGTACGGAACCTCCGCCGTTGAACAAGGCGGTTGGAAGGTCATTACAACCCTTGATCCCAATTTGCAGACCTGCGCCGAACTGGCCGTTTACAACCCAGGTAATGCCAGTTGTAAGCCTGATGGCAAAACTAGCGTCAACCCGAACAGTAACAATTCGAACTATCGCAATCTGACGGCGAGCAAAGGCTCCAACGCCGCCGTCGTGGCCGCCGATCCAAACACCGGCCAAGTACTGGCCATGGTAGGCTCGTACAACTTTCCGGAGTCCCAAATCAACATGGCGACCTCGCCGCGCCAGCCGGGATCCAGCTTTAAACCCTACGTGTACGCGACGCTGTTCAGCAAGAATAAAGACGCTAACTGCGCCAGCAACATAACCGGCTGTGCCACCTACGGGGCTGGAAGCATTCTCAACGACACGATAACCCAGGGAAATTCCTTCGGCGACTACAAGCCGCGCGACTTCGGGGGCAGTGCGGAAGTCGGGGGCCCGGTTACCATCCGCACCGCGTTGGGCGGTTCGCTCAATATTCCGGCCGTCCAGGCCCTCCAACTTGCCGGCGTGTCCCAGTCGATCGAGCAGGCCAAATCCATGGGCATCACCACGCTCGATAAGCCGGCTTCAACCTACGGGCTCAGTTTGGTATTGGGATCAGCCGAAGTCAGCTTGGCCGACCACGTTAACGGCTACGAGAGCTTCGCCAACGGAGGAGTCCATTACGACCAGACCATGATTCTCAAGATTACCGACTCCAAGAACAACGTCATGGAGGACAATACCAAGCCCAAGACCCCCAAGCGTGTCCTTGATGCCCAGGTGGCCTACATCATGGCTAACATGATGAGCGATGCCACCTCGCGCGCCTACGTGTTCGGCAATGAACTTAATATTCCCGGCCACACGGGCGGCGGGACCGTCGGACAAGGCGTCGCGGTTAAAACCGGTACCACGGAGCATTTCAATGATGCCTGGACCTTAGGCTATACCCCATCGATTGCGGCTGGAGTTTGGGCGGGCAACAATGACAACTCCCCCATGACAAACCAGGCCGCCGATATCGCGGCGCCCATTTGGCGGGGATTCATGAACGCGGCCTTAGTCCACAAGCCCATGGAGACTTTCGTCAAGCCGACCGGACTCCAATATCTGCCCATCGCGGGAGGGGCCCTCAAATCTACGGCGTCCTTCGATCTCTATCCAAAGTGGTATAAGCAAGTTTCACGAAAGATGATCAAGCTCGATAAGGTCTCGCATAAACTTGCCACCGATTGTACCCCACCGCTGGCTGTCGAAACGGTCCAGGATGACGGCACGACCGAGACCGATGATTTCCATGCCTGCGACGATGTTAAACCGCGTGTTGTTATTACCGGGCTATCCGGCGGCGGTCCCAAATACAGTTTCAAGGTCGACGTTACCCTGGGAACTTTTGGTACGACCAAACCGGGAATCGGCTCGGCCACGCTCCAGGTATACTTGGACGATCAGCTCGTATCGACCCAGAATATCCCCGACTCCGGCTCCTACAACATCGGACCGATAACGGCGCCTTCCTCCGGCTCGCACGACTTCAAGGCCGTAATCACCGATACCGGGCTCTACCAGGGTACGGATGATCAGACGGTCAATGTGACGGCGGGCGGTGGTAGTTTCTTCGGGGTATCGCCGGGCGATAACAACACCGTCAATTTGCCAGGGAGCAACAAAGTAACCTTCGCCTGGACCGTGGCTGACGGTGGCGGCCCATACAGTCTCTTCATCGACAACCAGGCGCCCGTCACGTCAGCTGGCACCTCAATCTCGCATGCGGTATCGCCGGGGCAGCACAGCTGGTACGTCCAAGCCGCCGACGGCACCAGGACCAGTACGATGACCTTCACTGCTCAGTAAGTAGCCCAAGCACCAAAAGACGCCCCGAGGGGCGTCTTTTGCGTTCCGCAGACCGGGCCAGCTCAAGGGCGGCCTAGTTGATGTTGTTCTGGCCGTTATGGTTGTTCCGGTTGTTCTGGTTAACGATGCGGTCCTCAATACTGCCGGAAGTTGCGTGCTGCTGGCGCTTGCGCCCGCCACCGTTGCGGCGGCCCGACCCTCCGCTGCGACCGTTATTCTTGGACGGTGCCGAGGCCTCGGCCGGGGCAGCGCTGTCGGGGATGACGGTATCGGGCATCACTTCCTCGGCGGGCAGTTCGGCAACAGGAACTAAGCTGGGAGTATGAATGACGGGACCGGCGCCCTTGCGTGGCGTGGCAAAAATCATCTTGCCGGCGACGGTCTGGAAAACGCGAGTGACTTCGGTAATCACTTCCTGGCCCATCAGTTTGTCGCCGTTCTCAACAACAATCATCGTACCATCGGCCAGATAGCCGACGCCCTGGTTGCGCTCCTTACCTGGCTGAACTACCCGGACAATCAGATCTTCACCGGGCAACACTACCGGGCGGATGGCATTCGACAGCTCGTTGACGTTGAGCACCCGCACGCCCTGAATGGCGGCGACACGGTTGAGGTTGTAATCCGTAGTCAACACGTTGCAGTTATGCTTCTGGGCCAAGGCGACCAGTTTAGCATCCACTTCTTTAACGCCCGAGACGTCCTCGTCGGTCACTTCAACCTCCAGGTCGGCGGTTTCGCGCAGACGATTCAATACCTCCAGTCCGCGGCGTCCACGACCGCGACGCATCGCGTCTTCGGAGTCGGCGATATTCTGCAGCTCGGCCAGCACGAAGCGGGGCACGATCAGTTTGCCGGGGACAAAGCCGGCGGCCGCGATATCGGCGATACGGCCGTCTATAATCGCCGATGTATCGACGATTATCTGGCCGCTCGAGACGCCTGACTCCTGTGACTTGGAGTTCTCAAATTTCAATATCGGCAATAGGTGAAGAATGGAATTTTTCCGCGACAACATTACAGCCGTCAGGGTAATTGTCAGAACCACTGACATCACTAATGGCAGCAGACCGCCCCAGGGCTCAGGCAGTTTGCTTACAGGGACACTCAGAAGAGCGCCCAGCATCAGCCCGATAATAGCTCCCATCAGGCCAAGAACCAAGTCCTGCATAGAGGCATGGCGCAGTCGGAGTACTGCTAGCATGACGAGTAAGATGCCTACGATAATTAGTGAGAACACTGCCAGATCGGTCATTAAATAATTCCTTTGTTAAAAACTGGTTGATAATACGCGGACAATAATGTGAACGGGTTATGTGGAAACACCCTAATGCTTAGAGCTTATAATCAGTTTAACAGCTTCGGCAACCGTCGAGACGCCGTGAGCATTGTCGGCCGCACCGCGCTTGGGCGTGATAGCAAATGACAGACCCATGCGGGCCGCCTCTTCAAGGCGTTTCCCGACTTGGGTAACCGAGCGAACTTCTCCGCTCAGGCCGACTTCGCCGAAGGTGACGAGGTTCTTGGGGATCAAAGCGTCTTTGAAAGCGGAAGCGATCGATAAAATAATTGCTAAATCGGCGGCCGGTTCAGTAACTCTGAGTCCACCAACGACATTAACATAAATATCGCTTGAGCTCAAATTTAGGCCGGCCCGTTTGGTCAACACCGCCACCAGCAGGTTGAGTCGGTTGAGGTCAAAACCTACGGCAGTACGTTTTGGGTAACCAAAGGCCGTCGAACTCACCAGGGCCTGAACCTCGACCAGCAGCGGCCGGGTCCCTTCCAAGGTTGCGAGCACCACCGAACCGGCACCTGGCTGACGTTCGGCGAGCAAAGCCTCCGACGGGTTCTCGACGGGCACCAACCCTACCTCGCTCATTTCAAAAATACCGACTTCGCTGGTAGAGCCAAAGCGGTTCTTGATGCCGCGCAGAGCCTTGAACGAACCATAACGGTCACCCTCCAGATACAACACCACATCCACCAAGTGTTCCAGGATTTTGGGCCCCGCGATAGTTCCCTCCTTGGTGACGTGCCCGATGATCATGGTCGATACGTTGTGGCGTTTGGCGATAGTTTGGAGCACCTGGGCGCTGGCAGTGATCTGCCCCACGGTACCCGGCGAGCCGGTCAGCACTTCGACGGCCATGGTTTGGATGGAGTCGATGATTACCAGGTCGTAGGCGCCGTGCTCGATAGTGGCGGCAATGGCGTCAATGTTAGTTTCGGTCAACAGTTCAAGGCCCTCGGCCGCAACGCCCATACGCTCGGCGCGCATTTTAATCTGCGTCTGGCTCTCCTCACCGCTGACGTAGAGCACCCGTTTGGTCGCCGCCATCAGCCCGGCGATCTGCAGCACGATAGTGCTCTTGCCGATGCCGGGGTCGCCGGACAGCAACATCACCGACCCGGGGACAATCCCGCCGCCCAGCACCTGGTCCACTTCCCCGATGCCGGTGCTGACCCGCGGCAGGTGCTTGGTTTCGACTTCATCCAGCTTAACCGGCACCAACGCTGCCGTGGAGCGCGCCTTACCGACGCCGCTCGAGATACTGGCCACTTCTTCGACCAGCGAATTCCACGACCCGCACTGTTCGCATTTGCCCATCCACCGGGGGTATTTGGCGCCACAGCTCTGGCAGATGAATTGGGGGGAGGTCTTGGCCATATGTAGTTAGTATATCAGCCCCCGAACAAACAGTCTCACTGGGTCCAGAAATTTGATTGGGCAGCGGAACCTTTTGGACTTTGAGGGGTCTTTTTTAGCGGTTATTCGGCGGAGGCGGTCTCGGGTTCCTTACCGGCGATTGGCTTCTTGGTGGCAGCCTTGGCCGGAGCGATATGGAGCAGTTCGCCGCGGCGGGTTATGGCCACGGTGTCGCCGGATGAAATCTGCTCATCAAGGAGCGCCATGGCTAACGGGTCTTCCAGGTAGTCCTGGATGGCGCGGCGCATCGGGCGGGCGCCCTGCTCAAGGTCATAGCCTTTCTCCACTAGGAAGGCGCGGGCAGCGGCGTTCACCTTAATTTTGATCCCCTGCTCGTCAAGGCGTCGCTGGAGGTCGGCAATCTGCAGGGTCAGAATCTGTTTAATGTCGTTTTGGCTGAGCGACTTGAAGACGACGACACTATCGATACGGTTGAGGAACTCCGGCTTGAAGGTTTTCTTCAAGGCAGCCGTAACCTTTTCTTTGACTTTGATGTGAGTCGCCTCCAAGAGCTTTTCTTCGACTGCACTTTCGGTGCGGAAGCCGATTTGCGCCTCACGGTTCATCTCACTGGCACCCACGTTCGAAGTCATGATGATCACCGTGTTCCGGAAGTCGACCCTGCGGCCCTTGGCGTCCGTAACCTGGCCGTCTTCGAGGATTTGCAGCAACATGTTGAAGACGTCGGGATGGGCCTTTTCGATTTCATCGAACAGGACCAGCGAATATGGATGACGGCGGATCTGCTCGGTCAATTGGCCACCTTCTTCATAACCGACATATCCGGCCGGTGCCCCGACGAGACGGGCCACGTTGTGCTTTTCCATGAATTCGCTCATGTCGATCTTGATAATCGCGTCGCGGTCATGGAAAATTTCTTCAGCGAGTACGCGCGCCAGTTCTGTCTTGCCCACCCCGGTCGGGCCCAGGAAGATGAATGAGCCGATCGGACGGCGCTCATCGGCGATGCCGGTCCGCGAGCGGCGGATGCTGCGGGCAATCACCTCAACGGCCTCATTTTGGCCGATCACCCGGCGCTTGAGTGATTCGCCCAGCTTAATCAGGCTGTCCACTTCGGTTTTAATCAGCCGGGTCAAAGGAATACCGGTCATTAAGGCGACGACTTGAGCGATATCTTCTGGAGTAATCAGGATGGCCTGATCGGCGGCGCCTTCCTTGATCTTGAGGGAACTTAGGCGATTGCTGATCACGCTCTCGCGAGTCTTGAGACGGGCAGCCAACTCAAAGTCCTGGTCGTACACGGCATTTTCGATATCATCCCGGATTTCCGATAACTGTTTCTGCAAGTTGCGGATACCGCGGCTTGATCCGCCGCGTTTGATCCGCGCCAATGAAGCCGCTTCATCAATCAGGTCGACGGCCTTATCCGGCAGGAACCGGTCGGCAATGTAGCGTTTGGCCAGCTTGGCCGCCGCCTCAATGGCCTCATTGGTAATTTCCACGCGGTGGTGCTCTTCGTAGCGCGGCCGCAAACCCCGCAGGATTTCGATGGTTTCCTCGATGTTGGTTTCCGGTACCTGGACCGGTTGGAAGCGGCGTTCAAGGGCGGCGTCCTTTTCGATGTGCTTGCGGTACTCGTCAAGGGTAGTGGCACCAATGACCTGAATTTCACCACGGGAGAGGGCGGGTTTGAGAATGTTGGCCGCGTCGATCGCCCCTTCGGCGGCGCCTGCGCCCACCACCGTGTGCAGCTCGTCGATGAACAGGATGACATCCGGCGAGGCCTTGGCTTCATCCAGGATTTTCTTGAGCCGTTCCTCGAACTCGCCGCGGTATTTGGTTCCGGCGATAACCGATGCCAGATCAAGCATCACCAGACGCTTGTTCTGCAACATCTCGGGTACCTGTTCGTTAATGATCCGTTGGGCCAAACCTTCGGCCACGGCCGTCTTACCGACGCCAGGTTCACCAATGAGCACCGGATTATTCTTGGTCCGCCGGTTCAGGATAGAAATGACTCGGCCGATCTCCGTTTCACGTCCCACCACGGGATCCAACTCGCCAGCTTTGGCTTTGACGGTCAGATCAATACCGAAATGGTCCAGGGCCGGAGTTTTGCCCTTGGTCTTATCGCCCTTGCGGGTGCCGGTTCGCTCATCCTCGGCGTAAAAGTACTGCTGGTTGCCAAGATAACTCTCAAGCTCGGTTCGGATAAGGGCCGGCTCAATCTGCAGGTCGTTCTTGAGCAGACTGATGGCACGGGCACTTTTCTCGCTCAATATAGCAAACAAAATGTGTTCGGTTCCGCAGTAGGGCTGACCGAATTCCTTGGCTACCCGCAAGCTGTAGGTCAGCGTGTTTTTGGCCGTTTGACTGGCGCCCTTGTATGAGCCACCGGCCAGCTGCTGGGAGAAACTCAAGACCAATTGGGCCTTCTCGAACGTTACGCCAGCCTGCTTGAGGATTTTGGCCCCCACGGAAGAATCCTGCTGTAAAATCCCCAGCATGATGTGTTCCGTACCCACGTAACTGGATCCCATTTGCGTCGCAATGGTCTCGGCGTTCTCGAGGCTGCGTTTAGCATTATCAGTGAACCGATCGAATTGTGCATTTAAATCGGCCATGGTGATTTCCCTTCTCTTATCTGTCCCTTCAAGTTGGCCGCAAGTACTGAAGATTCCTCTCAAGAGATTGGTTTTATTATAGCACTGCTGGCACTCGGATGTCGAGAGTGCTAACAGGATTTCTGGAGATTAATATCTGGATCCACCCATAATAGAAAAGTACCCAAACTCGGCCAACTAATCAATATTTATATCCACAAAGATAAAATAACCCCGCGACAGGCGCGGGGTTATTTCTATGACCGGACCGGGCTAGGCAGCCGGCGTGTCGTCCGAGGCTTGTCCGCTCAGGGCGTCGGTCTGACCATTGGTCAGTTCTTCGTCCATGTCAGGGTCAATCTCGGCCTTCTCGTTGGCTCCATTGTTGACGGCGCTGATCACGTCGTCTTCCAGGTCGCGCTTAGCGGCAGGCGCCTCGGCGGCGGCTTCAAGGTGATGCTCGTCGGCCGAAGTGATATCGATGTTCCAACCGGTCAGCTTGGCGGCCAGGCGAACGTTCTGGCCCTGCTTGCCGATGGCCAGCGACAACTGGTCCTCAGGGACGCGGACAATCGCCTTCTTGTCGGCGTCGTTCAGGTCGACGCGGGTAACTTTAGTGGGCGACAGGGCGTTGGCAATGAATTCCTTGATGTCCTCGGAGAATGGGATGATATCGATCTTCTCCTCGCCGAGGTCGCTCATGACGGCCTGCACGCGGCTACCGCGGCCGCCGACGAACGTACCGACCGGGTCGACACCGGCGGCGTGGGAGGCGACAGCCACCTTGCTGCGGACTCCCGCCTCACGGGCAATACCGACGATCTCAACCGACCCGGCCTCGATCTCCGGGACTTCCAGTTCAAACAAGTGGCGGACCATCTCGGCGTGGGCCCGGCTCAGGACGATCTGCGGTCCGCGGGCGGTCTGCTCGACGCGTACGACGTAGACTTTGGTGCGCTGACCGGTGTAGTAGCGCTCGCCGGGAATCTGCTCGCCGCCGAATAACACGCCGGTAGCCTTGCCAAGGTCGACGTAGGCGATGTTGCCTTCGACGCGCTGGACGGTACCGTTTAGCACCAGGCCCTCTTTGTCCTTGTACTCGGTGAAGACGATTTCGCGCTCGGCTTCACGCAGGCGCTGGATGATAACCTGCTTGGCAGTTTGGGCGGCCACGCGGCCGAAATCCTCTGGAAAAACTTCCATCTCCACCATGTAAGCACCCACGCCGGGCTGGGTGATTTCGCCGGTTTCTTCGTCGACAACATCTTCGATGACCTCGCGAACCTCGGCTTTCTTGTCGATCTTCTTGGCTTCGCTCAAAGTAATATATAGGTGCTCGTTCTCTATTTCCGTGTCATCGGGTACGACGGCTTTGGACACGTAAATTTTGACCTCACCGCTAACCTGGTCCAGTACGGCGCGGGCCTCCTGGTCCTTGTCGGAGTAGTCTTTCTTGTAGGCTGCGGCCAGAGCTGCCTCAACCGTTTCGATGACGATTTCGCGAGGCAGGTTCTTCTCTTCGGCGAGCATGTTGATGGCGGGTAAAAAGTTGGGCATTTCACTCATGGTATTTGGATCCTAATTCAATTGTTATTCTGTTGTCGAAAAAATATCGGCGAGTGCCGATTTAAATTCATTGTAGCCCGGGAATAGCCCTGGTGCAACGACCAGGGCATAAAAAACCGCCTGACGAATCAGGCGGTGCGAAAGTCGGGGAGGTCAGTGCGCGATAACAGTTGAGGGAGAATAGCCTCAATCTCAACCAGTTCATCAGCCTCTTCTTTCCATTCGGCTCCCGCGTTTATTTCGCTGCCGATGATGACGGTTCGGCGGGTAGTTCGGTGCCTGGGATGGAACAGAAACGGATGATTTCCGGTTCGTAATTGTTCAGTGAACCGTAGGAAGTCCGAATCGCTCGACACGCAGACCAAGGTATCAAAGGACTTGATGCGGCTGAGGGCACCATGGAAAATGGCTTCATCCTGTATCCCGATGCGAATCTCGAGCTTGCCGGTTTCAGGATTTATCTGCCTGGCGTTCGATCTTTTCCGTAACTTGTTCTTCATCTCTGAAGAACAGGTGTCCCATCGAACCCAGCGATATGGTTCGATTACCATCGTGATAGGAGGCAGTCCAGCCTGGTCAAACTTGCTCAGTGGAATTTCTTGAAACGAAGGGTTGTCAACATCGCGGACGGTCGCAAAGTAAACTACCTCAACGAGCTTGTCGATGCCAAGATTACCAGGATCGGCCACCCACGTGATGAGCTTGCTAACGTCCGGCCAGCGCTTGTGCTTGCCCATAATGTCACGTAGATTGTCGCCGTCAATTACTAACAGCCCCCGGTCTTTTCCCCCCTTTGAAAAAGGAATTGTTCGCTTCACGATATCACTCCCGAAGCTCGAGGTATTTTGAAAGAGCAAAGTTATAAAACTGTACCAGATTATTACAATAATTACAATGTTATAACATCAACGCCAAGCACAGTCCATTGCGGTATAGTTAAAGACAGTAATTACGAGGTCCTATGTCCGCTTCACCTAATCGACTGCTTGCGACAGTCCAGCCGGCGCATTACGACCTTAATATTGATGTGTTTTTGGATTCATTCACTTACTCGGTCACCGAACGCGTTACTTTTACCCTGACGTCCGCCACGTCCGAGCTGGTGTTTCACGGGGTTGGGTTGGATGTTACCTCGGCCGTGGCCGACGGTACCAATCCGGCCGTCAGCATCACGGTCCACGAGGCAGACCAGACACTGACCTTTGCCTTTGATATCGGGCTGGCTAGTGGCAGCCACACCATGGATATCTCGTTAACCGGATCGATCGAAGATAACCTGCATGGGTTCTACCGCTCCAGTTATACCCGTGATGGGGTGAAGACATATCTGGCATCCACCCAATTCGAGGCCGTCCACGCTCGGGAAGCTTTCGTCTGCATTGACGAGCCGGCCGCCAAGGCGGTGTTTGATATCTCTATAACGGCCGACTCGGCCTATACCGTGCTAGCAAATACCAATGAGGTTTCTTCCAGTTCGGCTGGAACCTCCAGAATCAAGCATACGTTTGGGGCTACGCCGGTTATGAGCACCTATCTGGTGGCCTTTACTATCGGCGAGCTGGAGGCGGTCAGTGCGAAGACCCAGCACGGCGTGGTAGTGAACGCCTATGGAACACCGGGCAAAGCCGCTCAGTTGGGATTTGCCTTGGACGTGGCGGTTAGGTCGCTGGATTTTTTTGAGGACTATTTTGCCATCCCCTACCCGCTCCCGAAACTCGATATGGTCGCTATTCCGGACTTCGCCTCCGGCGCCATGGAGAACTGGGGCCTGGTCACCTACCGCGAAACGGCGCTGTTGCTGGATCCGGCTAATGCCAGCCTGGGCAACCACCAGCGCGTAGTCGAAGTCGTAGCTCACGAACTGGCCCACCAGTGGTTCGGCAACTTGGTCACGATGGCCTGGTGGAACGATTTATGGCTTAACGAAGGCTTTGCATCCTGGATAGAAGTGCTGGCGCAAGACCATTTGTTCCCCGAATGGGAGGTCTGGACGCAATTTGTCTCTGGTCACTACGCCTACGCCATGGAACTTGACGGCCTCGCCAGCACCCACCCCATTGAAGTTGAGGTAGAGGATCCTCGGGCACTGGATGAAATCTTTGACGCCGTATCGTATTCCAAGGGTGCGGCCATTATCCATATGCTCCAAACCTATTTGGGAGCGGACGTCTTCCGGAATGGACTGCGTAGGTACCTCAAGGATTTCAGCTACCAGAACGCCACTACGCCCGACCTGTGGCAAGCCCTTGAAGCCAGCTCCCGCCAGCCGGTTAGTCGGATAATGGCGGCTTGGACGTCCCTGCCCGGTTACCCGCTCGTAACAATATCCCAGGATCGCGGACGCTTCACCGTTACCCAGCAGCGTTACTTCGCGTCGTCGCTTGAAGCTTCGGCCGGCAGCGCGGAGAAGTGGCCGCTGCCACTGAGGCTGATTTCAGACGACAACGAGGAAACCGCCCTGCTCATTGAGCCGGACGCCACCATGGTTAAGCTCGCCGCCGGAAAAATACTCAAGGCCAATGCCGGACAGTCGGCTTTCCTGCGAATCCGCTACGACGAAGCAGCGATAGCGCAGCTGCTGCCCCTCATGGAGCGCCAGGAACTTAGCGTCATCGACCGGTTCGGCATCATTGGCGACTTGTACGCCACAGCTCAGTCCGGCCTAAGTTCAAGCCGTTTGGCGCTAGACGCCACTGCCGCATTGACGCGTGAACCCGACTTCACTGTGTGGCAGAGCCTGTCCGGCGGGTTTGAGGGTCTGATTGACACAGTTGAGGACGATAGCTTACGGCAGCGGTTGAACGACTTTGGGCGTCGTCTGGTGACCCCTAACCTAGTGCGATTAGGCTGGTCGCCGGTGCCGAACGAGCCCTACTTTGATAGTCTCATGCGCCCGATGATTCTTCAGCAAGCCATTCGTTTTGGCGACGGCGCGACCATTGATGCGGCCAGGGCGCGGTTTGAAGCGATGTTGGAAGGCCAGGATATTGCCCCCGACTTGCGGCCGGCCGTCTACTACGGCGTGGCCTACGCCGGAGACGAAATCGATTTTGACGCTCTGCTGTCGCGCTACCGACAGGTAACCGTGCCCCAGGAACGGATGCGCCTGCTCGGCGCCCTGTGCCGCTTCCGCAAACCAGAGCTCATCAGCCGCGCGCTGGGGTTGGCCTTTTCCGACGATGTCCGCAATCAGGACGTTATCTTTGTCCTGGCCTGGTGCTGCACCAACCGCGACGGCCGCGACCAGGCATGGGACTTCATTAAAGCGGAGTGGCCCCGGCTCCTGGAGCGCTTCGGCGGTGGCGGCCACATGTTAGAAAGCATCCCCGCCTACCTCGGCGAAGGCTTTGCCTCCACGACTGTAGCCGACGATATCGAACAGTTTTTTGCCGCCCGACCGCATCCGGCCATGACGCGTCCCGTTCGGCAGGCGATTGAGACGATACGGCTCAAGGCCGCTTGGTTTGCCCGCGACCGACAGGCGGTTGAAAGCTTTTTAGAGGACCAACTCAAAAATCGATAATTGCGTTGCTGGTCAAGGTGATACGGGGAGCTTCCAAGGCACCTTCCACTGCTACCACGTCAATTTGATAAGCACCGTCATAGCCGTGTGCCTGGCACCAAGCCAACGCTGCCCGCCTCAGCCGAGAAATCTTGTCGCGGGTAATATATTCGGCGGCAAAACCGTAGGCCGTGTTCCGGCGATATTTGACCTCGACAAAATGTACTGCGCCCGACTTTCGAGCGACGATATCCAGCTCGCACCAACGGTTGCGCCAGTTGCGATCAAGCAGGTGATAACCGGATGCTTCCAAGTATTCGGAGGCCAAATCCTCTGCTATTCTGCCGAGCGCTACTGACATGCCGGCAAACCCTGGAGCGGTCGGTAACTCCGTCGGTGATGCAACGAAACCCCGCTCGTTTTTAATGCCTGTTGATGTAAAGCGGTACCGTAACCCTTATGTGCCTCGAAGCCATACGCCGGATAGGCGCGGGCCAAGGCGGCCATGTAACGATCGCGCGCGACTTTGGCGACTACCGAGGCGGCCGCAATCGGCGTAATCAACGCATCACCCTTAATCGTGACCGTTGCCCGCGCGTCATCGGCCAGATAGTTATGACTGCCGTCGAGTAAAATCGCTTCGAACTCGGTCTCAATTGCCGCCAGGGACCTCAGCCCGCTTTGTCGTACCGCCCAGCTAAGGCCGCGCTGGTCAACCTCCCCCGGCGACACCCAACCTATGCCGACGGCGATAGCCTGGGCCCTGATTACGCGATCAAGCTCGACCCGAACCGACTCTTTGATGAGTTTAGAATCCGCTAACCGGTCGATTTGCAGGCCGAACGGCAAGATCACCGCGGCGGCTACCACCGGTCCGGCCCACGCCCCACGGCCCACTTCGTCGATCCCGACAACCATCTGGTCATCCGATGCTGTTGGGGCTATCAAACTCCAGTCCGGTTTAATCTTCATTGATAGAATTTGTTTGCATATATGCGAGTATATAGCCTTTTTGTCCGTTAGGGGGTTTGGAATTTTCTTCTGAGGGTAACTGGGCTTGGTTCGTACCTGAAATGGTTATATTCTAGGATATCGTTTGCGTGATGACTGCTTCAATTACTAAGATAGGTCGGTCATATATCGTAATAGCGGTAAAATACCGCTAT
>DHXV01000002.1:0-39398 GCA_002415345.1 Patescibacteria group bacterium UBA5147 | reverse complement strand
AATAGCGGTAAAATACCGCTATTGAAAGTGCTTAAATTAGTGGTATTTTACCGCTATTGACATAAAGTAACCCTCCGTCCTATGGCTATGAATCATTGTTGGCCTACTAATTTAGACAAATAGGCGATTGCTGTTCCGGCCTTCCGTTACCAATTTAACGAATAGGCCCCGGAATAAATAATCGCTCAAATCTCACTCAAAACCACCTCTCCCTTAAAGGTAATACCCAAACCACCTAACGAACCTCCTAAATATGCTACCGTAAAAATAGACTCAACCAAAAAGGAGCCCGAAGGCTCCTGGATGCAAATAAGGCTTATAACTTACGACTGAACGGCTTCGCCTTCGCCCGGCTCAGCCTTGTCGAGTCCCAGTTGGACTTCTTCGGCTGGAGCTTCCGCTTCGTCGGTATCGGCAACTGCGCCATCGTCTTCGGCGGCGATTTCGCGCTTCTCGGCGTTCTCAACTTCGCTCAGCGGGGCAGCTTCGTCCAACACGTCTCGGGTGTCTTCACTCTTGAGTTCGGTCACGTCGGCATCAAGGTTTTCCGCGACGGAAACGTCATTGGCGGCAAGCTTGTCGAAAGCCACTTCCTTGAGGCGGGCGCTCTTGCCACGGCGGTCGCGCAGGAAGGACAGGAAGTTACGGCGGACCTTGGCGCGGCGCAAAATCTCAATCTTGGGTACGTTCGGCGAATGGAGAAGGAAAGTCTTCTCCACCCCGATACCGGAAGCGATACGGCGGACCGTAATACAGGCCGATACTTCATTCATGCGGTGGCGGCGAATAATAACGCCCTCGAAAACCTGAACACGCTGCTTAGCACCTTCACGAATGAGCTGGTGAACACGAACCGTGTCCCCCGACTGCACTTGCGGCAGGGCGGGCTTGCGGTATTTGTTTTCGAGTAGGGTAATTGCTTCCATAACCTCAGTAGATTAACACACGAGCCGCCCCCTAATCAACCCCTAAGTCGCGGCCAGTTTAATTATGAGCGACCGCGGACCACCCGGCCTTCACCGATGACGCCGGTAAGCTCGCTCATCAGATCGTCTGAAATCGCGACCTTGAACGGCAGCCGAATCTTTTTGGGGCTGATACCTCCGGTGACGATGTAAGTTTCGACCCCGCCGCTATGGGCGCTCAAAATTATCTTGATACGTTGCAAAAGAGCCGTATCAGACAAATCACTCAGAGCCATTACGAGCGGTGGTTCCTCGTCGTTGGACCGGGTGGCCAGCGCGGTTATTGTGGGACCAGCGGTCCTCACCGGCAATGCCGCTGGAGACCGTACCGTGCTTGCCGATACCGCGACCGGGCGCGGCACATATTTGACGGCGGTATCGTAATCGATGAGCTTGGCACTGTCGACCATGACTTTGGCCTCGTCTTCCAGCCGCCCTTCCCGGTCGCGGGCCGAGATCTTGCCGGTCGCAAAAATGATATTATCCACCTCATACACGTCGGGGCTCTTGGCAAAGGCCTTCGGAAACACGATCAGCTCGGTGGAACCGCCGGATTGGTCCTCGATCCCGACAAAGGCCATGACGTCGCCTTTCTTAGTCAGTATCTTGCGGGCGCTCGTAATCATGCCGCCGATGCGGACCAGCTTGCCGTCGGCCCCGGGAGTAACGTTAATAATCGGTTGGGCCGTATCGGCCAGATAGGCCGCGTAGTCGTCGAGCGGATGACTGCTCAAATACAACCCCATCAGCTCTTTTTCCCACATCAACTGTTCGCGGGTGGTGGCTTGCCTGATGGCCGGCTCCAGATGCAGCTGCGGGGCAGCCTCGTCCGTTCCCAGTGAACCAAAAATATCGATCTGGCCGCTCAGGGCATTCTTTTGGGCCTTACTGCCGTAAGCCGTAATCAGCTCCAGATTCTGGAGCAGCTTGTTGCGATCCCCTCCCACGAGCTGATCGAAGGCGCCGCATTTGGCGAACGATTCCCAGGCTTTTTTATTGCACTCCCGCGAATTGACCCGTTTGGCAAAATCCTCGATGCCGGTAAAATTGCCGGCATCCTCCCGGGTGCGCAGAATGGCTTCAATGGCCCCCGCCCCGACGTTCTTGATGGCCGAGAGGCCGAAGCGGATATTGCCGCTGTCTTTTACGACGGCGAACTCGCGGAAGCTTTCGTTGACGTCCGGCGGCAGCACCTTGACGCCCATGCGCTGACACTCCGCGATTTCAATGGCGATGCGGTCGATATTGCCGTAATCCTGGGTCAGCAGCGCCGCCATGAAGGCTGACGGGTAATGGGCCTTCAGATAAGCCGTCTGATAAGCAATAAGTCCGTAGCAGGCCGAGTGGCTCTTGTTGAAGCAGTAGTCAGCAAAGGCTTCCAGCTGCTGCCAGAATTCTTCGGCGAACTTCTTGGTGACACCGGATTTCTCAATCATGCCCGCGATGAACAGCTGCTTCATCTTGCGCATGGTATCGAGCTGCTTCTTGCCGATGGCTTTGCGGAGCGTGTCGGCCTGGCCGCCGGTAAACCCGCACATGTCCTTGGATATCTGCATGAACTGTTCCTGGTACACCAGGATGCCGTAGGTGCTGCCGAGGGCGGCTTCCAGCCCCGGGTGCTCATAGGTTACCTCTTTGCGGCCATGCTTGCGGTCGATGAAGTCGTCGATGAATTGCATCGGGCCCGGACGGTAGAGCGCGACCATGGCGACGATGTCGTCAAAGGCGCTGGGTTTGAGCTGGCGCAGGTACTTTTTCATTCCGGCCGATTCCAGCTGGAACACCCCGGTGGTATCGCCGCGGCTGAGCAGAGCGTAGGTTTCGGGGTCGTCCAAGGGCAGGTTGGGCAGGTCGATGTCGCGGCCGTAAACCTTGCGGATGATGCGCTGGGCCTGGTTGATGACGTCCAGGTTGAGCAGGCCTAGGAAGTCCATCTTGAGCAGGCCCAGCTCTTCCACGTAGCTCATGGAATACTGGGTGGCAAAGCCGCCTTTTTGCGCCCGTTGGATGGGCAGGTAATTCACCAGCGGGGCGGGGGCGATCACGACTCCGGCCGCGTGCACGCCGTTGTTACGGATGGTACCTTCCAGCTGGATAGCCAGATCGATGAGTTTCTTGGCCCGCGCGTTGGTTTTGTACTCGTTGGTCAGGATGGGATCGGCCGGCTGCTTGCCTTCCTTGAGCCCCACTGAGACCGCCAGCGGCGTGTGACGTCCCTGGACCGGCTGCGGGATAAGTTTGGCGATGGCGTCTACCTCGGCGTAGCTGTAGCCCAGTACCCGGCCCGTGTCGCGGACGGCGTTGCGGGCGGCCATGGTCCCGAAGGTGATAATCTGGGAGACCCGCTCCGTGCCGTATTTTTCGGTCACGTAATCAATCACCTCGCCACGCCGGCCGGCCTGGATGTCGATGTCGATGTCAGGCATGCTGATGCGGTCGGGGTTCAAAAAGCGCTCAAACAGCAGGTCGTACTTGAGCGGGTCAAGGTCGGTGATATTCAAGACATAAGCCACGATGGAGCCGGCGGCGCTGCCGCGGCCCGGTCCAAAAACAATCCCCTGGTTCTTGCCCCAGTTCATGAAGTCAGCGGTTATCAGGAAATATCCGTCGTAGCCCATTTTGGAAATCACGCCCAGCTCGTAATCGAGCCGCGCGCAGACCTCAGGTTCGACCAGCTCGCGGGCCCGCGCCTCGGTAATGGTGCCGACATCCTCCTTGGGGATGCCGCCGTAGCGGAAAGTAAGCCCCTGCCAGCAGAGCTTGTGGAGATAATCCAGCTCGCTGATGCCCTCCTCCGGTACCGGGAAGGTTGGGATCAAAATCCCGCCGAGGTCCAGCTTGACCTTGCAGCGCTCGGCAATCTTGACCGTGTTCTCGTAGGCCTCGGGAATATGGGCGAAGCGCTCCATGATTTCCTCCTGGCTCGACAGGAACAAATCCATGTCCATGGACATGCGGGTCGGGTCGTCCAGCGTCTTGCCGGTCTGAACGCACAGCAGCGTCTCGTGCGCATCGCGGTTCTTGTGCTCGGAGTAGTGCGAGTCGGCCGTCACCACCACGGGGATGCCAGTCTGTTTGGACAGTTCGATCTTGCCCGCGTTAATGGTCTTCTGCGTCGCCCACTGGTGCTCGTGCGCCTGCAGTTCCAGGAAATAATTGCCTTTGCCAAAAGTCGTTTCATACCACTGAGCGACGTTGGCCGCTTCAGCCATGTTGCCGTCGATGATGTGTCCCGCCACCTCACCACCGGCGCACCCGCTCAGCGCGATCAGGCCCTCGTGATACTGCTCCATCAGCTGGCGGTCGATACGGGGCTTGCCGTAAAAACCCTGAAGGTTGGCGATAGTCACGAGTTTCATCAGGTTGTGGTAGCCCTTGGTGGAGTAGGCCAGCAGCACCAGGTGGTACGGATTGAGGTCCTGGCGGCCGGACTTGTCCAGGTGCCCGCGCGGTGCCACATACGCTTCGATACCGATGATGGGATTAATACCGCGCTTTTTGCACTCTTTGTAAAACTCGACGGTACCGCTGAGCGTGCCATGGTCGGTGAGAGCGACGGCGTCCATCCCCAGTTCCTGGATGCGGTCGAGCATGCCAGGCACTTTTTGCAGCCCGTCAAGCAGGCTGTAGTGGCTATGGTTATGTAGATGGACGAACTGCGCCTTCGGCGTGTCCGTCTGCGGCTCGCTGGCTTTCGCCGGCGTCGTAGATGCAGCCACGTTCACTCCCCCGTTTCGTTTGTTAATTATATGCGTCATTCCGCCCCGGCAACAGACTTGATAATTCTTGTGGTTATGCTATTCAGTTACATTTATAAGGGTTATGCTTATATCAGTCATTCATTATTGGAGAATTTGCATGTTCAAATCCAAGAAAAAGAAGTCCATATCCTGGCCATGGCGGATTCGTGGTTTATATGTCGTGCTGGGAATCTCACTGCTTCTCAACGCTATCGCCATATCATTCGTTGTCATGCTCAATTCGCGACAAGCTGATTTGGCCCTCATTTCCCATGCCATAAATAACAGCTGCAACCGGGACTACGCCTGGAACGTGGCCAATTTGCCGATGTCCCAAGCCGGTCGGGTCGTATTTTCGGAATCCTTGTGCAACCGGGACGCCGTGACAGGACAATATTTCAACAACAGTAAAGTCGTCGACGGCCACTACTTGTTCCGTTAGTGACTCATCAAAAAAAAAGCCGGGTAATACCCGGCTTTTTCTATGCCCTTTTAACGGATCTGACTAATGCTTCAACGCGTCGCCGAGCGAGCGGAAGAAATCTCCGATTACGGGGAAGGTGCCGAAGAAGCTTAAAATCCACAGCAGCAGGGCTACCACCAATGTCGCACCAATGACGGTGCCCAGGCCGGTAAAGATGCCGCGAACGAACGAACTCCAAATCTGGCTGCTCGTTGAGCGCAGTAGCTGGATATAATTCTTGACCAGGGCGGCTTCCACGGCCTTGCCGAGCTTTTCGTAGTCGGCCTTATCGAGTTTTTCGGCCTCTTTGTTTCTGGCGAACATTAGCGCTTGCCAGACTCGGTGTCATCGGTCTTGGGGTCTTCGGTGACCTTGTTCTTGGCCGAAACGGCCAGGTTCTTGGTAACCCGTTCCAATTCCTTCATAACCTCGGCGCCTTCGGCCATCAGGTGTTTGACGTTCTTCATGGCGTCGTCCTTGGTGCGGGCGCCGTTCTTGGCCAGATTTGCGGACGAAATCCGCAGGTCCTGCTTAAGGACTTCGGCGCGCTTAATGAGCTCCTGGCTCTCAACGCGGGCTTCCCCCTTAAGGTCCTTGGCGGCTTCTTTTAAGTGGTCGACGTGCCCGGTGACTTCGTCGGTTAAGCTCAACAGGCGGGCCTGAACGTCATCAGCGGTGGCTTTTACCTTACGCTTGATGTCTTCCTGAGTTTCCTTGCCGCTTTTCGGGGCCATGAGCACACCGGCGACGGCACCGGCGAGGATACCGACAATGGTACCTTTCAAAAAGTTCTTTTTCATAACGATTCTCCTTATTTCTTACTCTTAAAACGGCGCAAGGCGGCGGCAATGGCAGCCGACAAGGCGACGGGCGCAACTTTTTTACCGACCATCGAGGCGATATCGGCAAAGCTGGCGGTGGTTTCCTCGGCCTTCTGGGAGATGTGTTTGACGTTCTTAAGGATACCCACGGCTAAGGCAGCCATGACGATTCCTAGGACGAGCAACAGGAGCAGTGCCACGGCCAGAATAATTACTAGAACGGATTCAACGGTAGTCATTTTGATCTTTCGTTTATTCTTCTAAATTACAGTTAATACGCTCAAAAATCAACTGGCGCTATAGTTCATTATCACGAAAAGTGACGACGCGTTTCTCTCGTCCCGGCTTCTTCGGAAATGACGCCGTCCGCAGCCTCCGGGCGGTCTTCACGGCTTTGACCAGCGAGTTGGGCGCTACGCTCTTGTGAATCAGAGTCCATTCCTTGCGCTCAACGACCGAATTCGGCAGCACGTGCAGTATGCCGGCCTCGTCACGGATACGGGTCCGGCGGGCGTCCATGCTTTCGACGATGCCGTGGGTGGCGTTTTCTCCTGCCGTCACCTCGTCGCCCACGCCGAAGTCGTTATCCTGGGCCAGAAAGATTCCGGCGACAATGTCGGCCAACAGCGTTGATCCGCCGGCTGCCAGCATGATGCCGATTGCCAACGCGGAGCTCGAGAAAAAGGTGATCATGCCGGAGAAACCCAGCTGCTGGAGTGTCGAAATCGACAGAAGCACCCATAACAGGATCTCCACCACCGACGTGATAATGCCCTTGAGCCCTTGTTGCATGCTGGTGAAGGCCAGCAACAGCCGCGTCAGCCGAACCAGCAGGCGAATAATCAGCACGCCAAAAATCAGCCCAAAGAGCAATCCGGGGATCTTCGGGAGGATTTGATTGACCACGGTGATGATCGGGTCGGTATATTGAGTGGGGTCTAGGGTAAGGGATGCCATAATGCTTACTACTTAGTCTATACTATCCGCCTACGGAATTCATCGGCGATACATAAAATCGCGCTGGAGCCGCTAGCTGTCCAGTCGCTCGCGCAGCAGTTTGTTGATGACTGGCGGGTTGCCTTTGCCGGCCGTAGCTTTCATGGCTTGGCCCACCAGGGCGCCAAAGGCGCGTTGGTTGCCAGCTTTGTAGTCTTTCACGGCCTGGGTGTTGGCGGCAATGACCTCATCGACGATTTTGGCCAGTTCGCCTTCGTCCGACTGCTGCAATAGTCCATGCTTTTCAGCGATGGCTTCAATTCTCTTTAACCCCTCTTCTAAACTTGGTTTGTTTGCTCCAAGGCCTATGCCCTCTTGCCATAGTACCGCCAACAAATTCTTGCCGTTTGTCGAACTAAGTTTACCCTCACCAACCATTGTGGACACGTAGGCCAACGATGACTCTGATATGCCAGATTCAGACAATGACATTTTCGATGTCTCTGCAAGTTTAAGGGCGTCACCTATTAGCCAGGTAAAAGCAAAGCGGGCGTATTTGGGTTCGAGTTTGAATACTTCTTCCCAGATACGGGCAGCCGAAGGGTCTGAGATTAAAACCTCAGATTCATTAGACGGCATGCCCGCCTCGTTAAGCTTGATCCGAAGGCTATTCGGTGTCTCTTTCATACCATCGTTCTGCTGCGCCACCATGGCACGGGTAATCACCATGGGCGGCAGGTCGGGCTCCGGGAAGTAGCGGTACTCGTCGGCGTCTTCCTTGCTGCGCATGCTGTAGGTTTCCTGCTTGTCGTCGTTCCAGCCCCGGGTTTCCTGCTTGACGCGCTCGCCGCCGTCCACCAAAACGATCTGCCGACGGGTTTCATACTCGACCACGCGTTCGATGGCCTTGAAGCTGTTGAGATTCTTGGTTTCCGAGCGAATCCCCAGCTCCGTCGCCCCCACCAGCCGCACGCTGACGTTGACGTCGAACCGCATGTTCCCGTAGTACAGGTTGGCATCGCTCACGCCGGCATAGCGCACCAGATTGTGGAGCTCCTGCGCGTAGGCCTTAGCCTGCGCCGCACTGCGGATGTCCGGTTCGCTGACGATTTCCAGCAGCGGCGTGCCGGCCCGGTTGAGGTCGACCAGGGAGTACGCGGCGCCTTCAGGGTGGGTCAGTTTACCGGCATCCTCTTCCAAATGCGCGCGAGTAATTCCGATGCGCACGGTCTCGCCGTCCAGCGGAAATTCCACCCAACCCGGGCCCACGACCGGCTCGTCGAACTGCGTAATCTGGTAGCCCTTGGGCAAATCGGGATAAAAGTAATTCTTACGGTCGAATTTAGTGTGATAATTCTCGGGATAAGTGGCGTTGAGCACCTGCCCCAGCCGCAGCGCCAGCTCCACGGCCCGCTGGTTCAAGACCGGCAAGGTTCCGGGCAAGCCCAGGCACACCTGACAAACATGAATGTTGGGCTCAGAATCGCGGGAATCGTTATCGCAGCCGCAGAACAGCTTGGTCTTGGTGGCCAGCTGCACGTGGCATTCGATACCGATAACGACTTCATATTTGTCGCGGAGGGCTGAATTCATCGAAGCTGGCCTACTTCCAACGGCAGTTCACCGATCTTGCGAGTCAGCTCGGCGATATCGGACCAAACTATGGAATAGGTGCCCATTTGCGGAACGGAGGACGCTTTGACCGTATCTTTGCTGGCCACGACGATGGGAATCTTCTTAGCCAGGGCGTAACCGATTTCCATCAGCATGCCTTCGCTTTTCTCATCCGAAGTCAGGATGACGAACAGCACGTCGACGGTGTTTATTTTCTTGAAGGCGTGGTCCATAATGTCGCGCGCACCGAAGGCTTTCTCCTGAAACGCGTCCTCGTCAAAGAAAGTGCAGTAGGCCGAGACTCCGGCTTCGCTGAGGCCGTCGCGCACGGCCGTCAGCAGTTTAAGCAGCTTGGCCGGATCTTCACCTTTGTGCCGGTATGAGATGAACGATTTGAATGCTGTCATAAAACCTCCGTCGTTAAACTTACTGGGGAATGGTTAATCATAGGGCGCCCAGGTCCTTAAGCCCGCGCTCAAAGTCACCCAGGGCCTCGCGGGCCTGGCTGGGGACCAAGTCAAAACCCACCTCGTGGGCCAGGGCGTTACGTAATTTATGGGCCCGCCAGATGCCGTCATAAAAGCTGTAGCTGGAAAAGCTGGATCTGGCGGCTTTGAGGCGGTCGGCCATGGTTTCGCCGGGGAAGCCCTGCTGTCTTAACGCGTGGTCGAACAACTTATCGGCCTCGGAGACGGCGTTCTTAAGGCCGGCGGGACCACCGGCGGAGATCGTCTGGATCGTCGCCCATTTATCCGCGACATTCACCTTGGCGCCGCCGCTTGAACTACCGCCGCGCCGGCTCCCGCGCTTCTTACCGCCCGAACCCTGGCCCACCCCACCAATAACGGCAAACAGCAGCAAACCGCCGATCAAGATAATTACCAGGAAGCCGATCATACCGCCGTCCCTCCAGCTACCAGCGACTCAAGAGCCTGGGCTGCCCCCAACAAGGCGCCTTCACCGCGCTGCGGAGCGATAAGTTGGATACCGAACGGGAGAGATGCGGCCGTTGCGCCCAGCGGCAGCGAGATCGCCGCGCAGCCCACCAGGTTGACCGCCGCGGTCATGACGTCGTTTAGGTACATGGCGAGCGGGTCATGGGTGTTCTGGCCCAGCTTAAAGGCAGCGGTCGGGGCGGTCGGCCCCAGCAGGAAATCATAGGTTGCAAAGGCCTGGTTGAATTCGTCGACCAGTTTGGTGCGCACTTTTTGGGCGCGTTTGTAGTAGGCGTCGTAGTACCCGCTCGACAGCACGTAGGTGCCGATCATGATGCGGCGTTTGGCCTCGGCGCCAAAGCCTTCCTCGCGGCTGAGGCGATAGGTTTCTTCCAGGTCGCGGGCCTTGGGTGAAGAATGACCGAACTTGACGCCGTCATAGCGGGCCAGATTGCTGGAGACTTCGGCGGGCACCAGAATGTAGTAGGACGCCAGTGCCAGCTCGGTGGCCGGGAGGCTCACCGTCTCGACCGTGGCCCCGGCCGCCTCCAGCCGTTTGACCGTCGCGGCCATCGCCGCGGCGATAGCCGGATCGACGCCCTCACCCGTATATTCCTTGATAAGACCAATTTTCTTGCCTTTAAAGCTTTGGGCGTCGACCACGTAGCTGACACTGTCGCGTTCAATGGAAGTCGCGTCGCTGCCGTCGCGGCCGGCCATGACGTCGAGCACCAGAGCGGCGTCGACCACGGAGTTGGTTAATGGTCCGATCACGTCGGTGGAGCTGCCCATCGCGACCACGCCGGTGCGCGGCACCAGGCCGTAGGTCGGTTTGAGCCCGACGACGCCGCAGTAGCTGGCCGGCAGGCGGATCGAGCCGCCCGTATCGGTGCCCACGGCAAAACAGGCCTGCCCCAGCGCCACACTGGCGGCGCTGCCACCGGAACTGCCGCCCGGCACGTACTCCGGATTAACCGGGTTCTTGGTCGGGCCGAAATCGGAGTTCTCGGTGGAACTGCCGTGGGCAAAGGCGTCCAGGTTGGCTTTGGCCACCATGACGGCGCCCGCCGCCTCCAGCCGGTCAACGGCCACGCTCTGATACGGCGCATTAAACGGCGCCAGGATATTACTGCCGGCCGTGGTATGGGTGCCGCGCGTCAGGAAGTTGTCCTTGGCGATAAACGGAATACCCGCGAGCACCCCGACCGTTTCCCCGGCGGCAATCCGCGCATCAATCTCGCGGGCGCGACCTTGCGCCAGCTCACTAACCTCAAGAACGGTATGAAATTCCTCGGTCGCCGCAATCCGCTCCAGGCTCGCAGTCACCAACTCAACAGCGGTAAGTTTCCCCTCAGCCACTTCGGCGGCCAGCTCGCTTATTGGTCGTTTCAGATTAACCATTCAGCACCCGCTTCACCACGATATAACCGTCTTTCTGCTCCGGAACGTTCGCCAGCAGTTCGGCTCGCGGCATGCTCGGCGTCACCACGTCCGCGCGCCACACGTCCACCAGCCCCGTCACCTGGTCGGTCGGCGGAACGCCCTCGACGTCCACCGTCGCCAATTGCTCCACGAAGCCGACGATCCGGCTCAGCTCCACGGCCATCTGCGCGGATTCTTCGGCGCTCAGCCCCAGCCGCGCCAATTTGGCGATGCGTTCAACTTCGGTAATATCGATCTTTGACATAGGCCTAGTATACGGATTTGTACGTGTCCCGCCAAGCACAGAAGCCTCCGAGTTGGTACTCGGAGGCTTCGACCGCGGCGTTAAAACCAGTTACATAGCCAGGATTGCGCCGGCCAGGATGATTCCCACTACGTGGTAACCCTGATCAATGAGGAACAAATTACGGTTGTGGCCCTGGAAGACACTGTTGATCAATGCCGTCATCGTCACGAAACCAAGGGCCAGAATCGCTCCAAGATAAGCCCCGTTCAAGGAACCGACAACGACCGCCAGAGACAAGACGTAAGCTTCGGCCAACACCAGCACCAGAATGGCGACAAAAGTCGTTACCATGCTTGAAACTTCCATACTCACCTCAGTGGGATGCTTGCCCAACGCTCTCATCCACGGTTTTGCAAACAATACGGGCGAATACCACAGCCAACCGACTGCAAAATACACGACCGCGGCCAAAACGACTTTCCAGATATCAGTATCGAATACCATAACCAATTCCTTATTACAACTTAGTTGTATTACTAACCAATACCTTTGTAAAGCAAAGAACCGCCCTAAGGCGGCTCTGTTTGCTCGCTATATCTGTTAGACGGCGGCCAATTCCTTGGCCCGGGCATCAACGGTGGCTCCGGTCCACCAGGCTAGCTCTGTCAGCGTCTTGTGCAACGCCCCGGCCGGACCATAGGGATTGGCGGCGATTTCCGCGTCCAGGACGCCGCCTTCGCTAAAGAGTTCGGTCGGCGAACCCAGGATGGCGACGGCCTGAGGAACCACCCCCGAACCGCTTTCAAGCAGAATGCCTTTGAGGTGTTCGGCGGCCCGGGCTCCGCCCACACTGCCATAGCTTACGATTGCCGAGACCTTGCGGCCCAGTTGCGTGTCCACGTAGTCCAAGGCGTTCTTGAGGGCGCCGGTTATCGAGTGGTTGTACTCCGGCGTCACAAAGACGTATCCGTCAGCAACGGCGAGCTTGTCCATGAAACGCTTGGCCTCGCTGTCAATTTCGCGGGCCGGATTATACCGGGGGCTGATCGGTTCATCAAAAAACGGAATATTAAAATCCGCCAAATCAATAATTTCTCCCTCAAGGCCGTCAATCTGGTTAACGGCTGACTCTACCCACTTGCCGATGCGGGGTCCGACGCGGCCGGCGCGGGTGCTACCGATTACTACTTGAATCTTCATATGTTCGTGCTCCTAGTTACTATAAAAAGTATAGCACTAGACACTATACATTGTAAAGTGGTATAATTCCGTCATGAAAGATAACACCAGTTGCGGCATCGCCAAAACCATGGAAACCCTGGGTGGCAAATGGACCATCCTCATTATCCGCGACCTTCTGGAAGGCGAGCGCCGGTTCAGCGAACTCGAGCATTCGCTGGTCGGCATCTCACCCCGCACCCTCGCGCTGCGCCTCAAGGAGCTCGAGGGCGACAACATCATCACCCGTAACTGCGCCACGGGACATCCCGTGTATTCGCTGACCGAGCGCGGCCACAGCCTGCACGGCATTCTCGATACCATGCGCCATTGGGGCGAAGGCGCCGCAGTCTAGTTTGGGCAAAATAGCGGCACCATGGTCAGCAGTTGACTGTATCAACCAGTTATGCTATATTATTCCTCTTGCTCAAACGAGCCGGAAGGCGCCAAACCGCCTCTCCCCGTCCGACGGAGGTCAACATGTCCCCTCAACCGACCGATGGTTTCGAGATTCCCCAGCCTCCCCCGCCCCGCATTGTCGGCTGGCACCTGGAGCGCGATCCCAACCGCCCCTGCGAAGTCTGCCGGCTCAAACCGGCCTTCGTCCTCGTCGACTTCGGCGACGGCTGCCCGACCAACGCCTGCGAAGACTGCCGGCCGGCCGACGCCTACGACGAGATCGCCGAAATCTTCGCCCAGGCAGTACGGGCCCACCCGGCTTCGTAGCCACCCAAGCAGGGTTGGCGGTTAATACCGCCAACCCTGCCTCAATCTAACACCTAGCATGCGATTGCCTTTTTGTGTGTTTTATGCTATACAGTACCAAGCACTTTCACTTTTTTCTCGATTCGAAAGGTCGACCATGACCACCGTCCCTCAGAATGCTAAGCCCATCAGTGAGGAAACCGTCGAGGCGCTCAAACAGATGTATGCCCTGCTGACGAATGTTTCCTATCAGCACTTCCTGTTTCGCAAGCTGGTAACGACCACCGTCGGCGACCACGACTTTGCCACCCTGCAGCACATCTTTGACGCGGCTCTAAACGACGTCATCGGCCCCAACCAAGGTTACGGACGGGCGTACGGCGACGAGGTCCCGGCTTTCAGTTTGGGCATGTTCATTGACGCCGCCCCATCCGTCACTTACCTCAACAGCTTCTTCCACGCTGATGCCAGGTTGGACCAAGACGAGCTCGAGAACCTGATGGTCTACTACTACGCCAATATCACGCCACCGATCGTCATCTAGCGCCGACCGACCACGCCCCCTCCAGGGTTTTTGCTTCTCACTGCGAGAACCAGAAACCCTGGAGGGGGTTTCTTATTTCTTGAGTTGCCTACTCGTACCGCAACGAATCAATCGGATTCTGCCGCGCGGCGCGGATGGCCGGGAGGCTGCCCGCAAAAAAGGCGATTCCCATGACGATGCCGATAATGGCCGCGACCGAACCGGGCGAGAAGGCCAGGAGCTGCAGCCCCACCAAGTCCTTCAGGAAGGTGGTGAGAACGATCTTATTAATGATCGTACCGGCGCCGATGGCTACGACCGAACCGAGCAGGCTGCCCCAGAAGCCCAGCATCACGGCCTCACCGCTAAAGAGCAGGAAGATCCGGCTGGCGCTCATGCCCATGGCTTTCATCAGGCCGATCTCTTTGGTGCGCTCCTGCACGCTCATCAGCAGGGTGTTGATGATGCCGAAACTGGCGGCCAGCAGGGCGATGACGGCGAAGCCGTCTAAGACCGTCACAATACCACTGATGACGGCCTTAAAGGAGCCGATTTGATCTTCGACCGTCATGCCCGAGTAGCCGGCTTTAGTGAGGCGGCCTTTGAGCTCAGTCAGTTTGGCGGCCGGCAACGTGCTGTCAAAGCGAGCGGTGGCGACCTGGAAGTTCGTGGTAGCGGCGGGTGGCAGACCAACGTCTTGAGTCTTGAGAAGCTGGGTAACCAGGGCCGCGTTGATACTCAAAGCCGATCCTCCGGCCAGGCTTTTTTGTTTGACCCCGACGACGGTGGCGGCGACTTCCGACTGCTCGCCCAGCGCGTTGGTGACCCCAAGCCGAACGGTTTGACCGATAGCGCTCTTGGCATCCGCAAAACCCAGCGGCTGGAGATAGGTCACGGGCAGCATCACTTCCATAGTGGACGAGGCGTTGGACGTCAACTTACCGGCTTCGAGCGCGTAATTGGCCCCGCTGATATAGGAGTCGGCAGAACCGATATATTTATCCGAAGTTTTGCCCGAGATATAGTCAATCTGGGCGCTCCGTATCGGCTCGACCGATTTAATTCCGTCGATTTTGCCAATCTTTACAATGTCCTGATCGGTCAGCACTGTAACCGTGCGGTTACCCTGGCTGGATAACGATTGGGTGCGTTTAGCTGGATCATATTTTTTCACGCCGTCGCTCGACAGACCGGTCGTCTCCCCTGTCGCCTGCACGATCAAAACGTCTTTGGCGCCCAGGTTGCCGACCTCTTTATCGATGTACTTGGAAATACCCGAACCAAGGCCGTTAGTCAGCGTTAGGGTGAAGGACCCGATGAAAATGGCGACGATGGTGAGTGAGGTGCGAAGTTTACTGCGGAACATGTTGGAGTTGGCGGTTGAGATGATATCGATGAGTTTCATTAAACGCGGACCTTTCCGGGGGTGGCGGGCACGATTAGGCCGTCTTTAAGATGAATCTGACGGTCGCAACGCTCAGCCAGATCCGGGTCGTGGGTCACGACAATCAAGGTGATGCCATGTTGCTTGTTGAGGTCAAACAGCAGCCTCTCAATGAGGGCGCCAGTCGAGGAATCCAGGTTACCGGTGGGCTCGTCGGCAAAGATAATGGCCGGCTCGCCGACCAGGGCGCGCGCGATGACCACGCGCTGCTTCTGCCCGCCGCTCAAGTCCTTGGCCTTGCTCCCCGACTTATCGTCAAGCTCCACTTTAGCCAAAGCCTCATGGGCCCGACGATGGCGCTCGGCCCGGCCGATGCCGGCGATTTTGAGCGGCAGAATGACGTTTTCCAACACGGTGGCATTGCCGTTCAGAAAGAATTGCTGAAAGACAAAACCGAATTTATGGTTGCGCAGAGCATTGAGCTCCTTGTTCTTCAGGCCCGCCGCCTCCTGCCCGTCTATCGCGATACTGCCGGAACTCGGCTCATCCAGCAGCGCCAACAGGTGCATCAGCGTGCTCTTGCCGGAACCGCTCTTGCCGATAATAGCGACGGACTCGCCGCTGCGGATGTCGATGGAAACGCCCCCGAGCGCCGTAAATAAACTCTCGCCTTTGCCATATGTCTTAACGACTTCGCTCGCGCGAAGGGCCGTGGGTGCTGCCATAAATCTCCTGTCAGTTGCGTTTTTTCTGTATCTAGCATTAGCTTAGCACCTAATATATTTCCGCTCCATGGTACCAAGGCATAATTTAATCTTGACTTTGTTGCTAAATTACTGCAGAATTAGTTTTGTTAATCGTACCTTCGCCACAATCAAAGGCCGTGATGCAACTTGGCAAGATTGCAGTCGTCGATTTACAACGCAGAATATTCCGGCGGATGGGAAGCAGAAATCCGGATTGCGGATCAAACCGTGGAGCGTGCTTCCAGCGACAATAACTACCGCAACAATATCTGCATTCAAGTCAAAAAGGCCTTTCAAAAGGCTTACCCGAACAACGATTTTCGCTACATCGAATGGCAGAAGCTGAAGTTGGTAAAACGACGTTCAGCTAGCTGATACTCCGCGCCCCCTCAGAACCTCACCTTCTCATTCCGAGAACAAGAGACCCTGGAGGGGGTTTCTTATGTCTAAGCGCAAGCGCTACTCATTGACATAACGCTTCCGTCATGTTATTCTCCTCTTTACGTGTGGGATATCCCCCGCTCGCGGACCTTCCAAGACCTAAATCCAGGAGGATCATCATGACCAGCTTGGCAACCACAGGCTTGAACTGGTCCGTGGAGGGCCAGCGAATAACACTGTTCAACCTTTATGGTGAACAGTGGGTCAACGGCAACTGGATACTCCCATCCTGTAAAGGAACAACTGCGCGGTATGAAAGTCCCCCGCTGTCAATCCTCAAGGTGCTGGAAGACCTCATCCGTCAGAGCATCGAGTCCGGCAAGGGCGACAACATCGGCATCTTCGGCATCAGTACCGTGGCCGGTCTCCGTCTCGCCCTCGAGGGCATTCTGACCGAACGGTCTCTAGCCACCGGAGACGAGTCGAGTGACAGCATCACTGTCAGGCTCTTCATTCAAGGCCGCTACCGCAAGGTCATCATCTGGTCGCCGGACAAGCATCTGCCCGAGGGCATCGAAACCTACACCTCCGCCGGCCAAGCCGCCTGACACCGCATCAACCCCCGCCCATTCCCCTATCACGCCTTAGGTAATCCAACCTGAGGCGTTCTCTTTTGGTCACGTAGCAAGATGTTCCTTGATCAGTCCATGGATTGCAGTACATATCGCACAATGAATTGACGAGTAGCCTTTCCCAATATTGAAGTAATGCCTATTGTAAGGCCTTACTCCCGGAATTATTGTTGCCTTAGTAATGCTAGTCCGCTCAAACGAGGCTAATTATGCAACCGCAAATTCAGGCCTACATCTTGCACGTCAGGCAGATGGCCCCACTTCCGGAAGCCTACGAGAGAGAATTGATGGCTCGCGCACACCTGGATGATAGTATTGCCCAACTTGAACTCGCGGAAGGCCACTTATTGCTGGCAGCAAAGATTGCCGCGGAATACACTATCCGCAAAGATATGGAATACATTGGTACGTTAGAAGAAGCCAACGTCGCACTTCTATTGGCAACCACTCAGATTCCATACAGCGTCGACCAGTTTTCACCGTTCGCGGAAAGGTTTATTCGGAACTCTCTCGATGGGCTTGGTGAAACCTAGCTTCTAATTTCATTGTTTGTATCCAGCTGGGATAATACCCGAAATATCTCCACCATCGCCAACGTATCCAACCCGCAATACTCAACCAGATCACTCAAAATCTGCTCCCGCTCACCATCCCGCTTGCCGTCCAGTACGGCCTCCATCCACAGTCTTGAAGCGGCGGTCCCCTCTTGAATGCCCAACGCCTTGTAGGACAGCTCAGGCACCAGCACAGGCAGGACATGCTTAATGGACGCGCTGCCGCCAAAGTCTTTATCAACGTACCAGTCGCTGGCAAACGGCACCATCAAATCAACAATGCGGGAATTGAGTTGTTCGTAGAACTCGGCGGGACTTATACCATGACGACAAGTTGTGATATACTCAACTGGTTAAGGAAACGACTAGTGGCAACGCATACATTTAAGTCCTTAGAGCCTGATATAAAAACTGCTATCGACGCCGTGATTACAAAGGAGGGTTTTCCGGTTGACCCTGCTGGCTATACCCTCATGCAGGGTTTTACCCACCAGTTTCTTCAAGATACTACTGGACCTGGTGTGGGTGTAGCACTGTCGGGTTCAATGATGCCCATAGTTGCAATAGTTGGCAATTCCTCTGGTCAGGTTTTTTACTTTAACGTTATCTTCCTGCTGCCGAAAGTGAAGTTTGAATAATGGGCCAAAAAGGTATAACGGCAACCGATAAACCCAATCTTGGCGGAGATCCTAAGGACACCGCCAAGATTGATGATCTCCTCGATAAAGTTGATAAGTTAGAGCATGTGAAGGAAGAATTTATAGGAATTTTTGGCCTGTTTGCTGCGCTTCTTATTTTTACGTCCGTAGAAGTAAAAATATTTCAAGAAGTGACTAAATTCTCGCTTATCTTAGGTATCAGCACGTTCTTTATATCTTCACTTATGTTGTTTGTGCTAACGCTTAATAACATTATTAGGTCAAAGGATTACCGCGATTATAAGTCGGCGGCATTTGTTCTTTGTATTTTCTTCTTTCTCTTTTCGATGGAATGCTTCTGGTGGGCAACCCACCCCAGCCAGCTGTGGCTGTTTATCAGTTGGGGCGTATAATTGTCCTATGCATAAACACGATCATGCCAAACGCGAGCAAACCCCCGAAGAGAAGACGGCTAACCGTATTCTTAACTTGAAGGCGTTGCGTAACCCTACGCCAGAAGAACAAGCGGAGCTAGCACAGCTTGAGGCTCACCCACAAGGACAAGAGCGGTTTGATGAGATTTTGAAGCGAGCGGCGCAGCCGAAAAGGTAATGCTGGTTTTTATAGATGATTCCGGAGACGCTGGTTTTAAATTGGATAAAGGATCGAGTGCGCATTTTGTAATCGCCTGCGTAATTTTCGATGATAATTTAGATGCGGAAGAAACGGCACTCAAAATAAAACGATTACGTCGCTCGTTGAATTGGCGTGACGAACACGAATTCAAATTTAATAAAGCAACTAAGAAAATTCGGCTAGATTTCCTTGAGGTGGTTAAAACCTCCAATTTTCGTGTGCGAGCAATTGTGGCAAACAAAGCCATAATCAGGAGTCCAGAGCTACAAAGTAAGCAAGACAAGTTTTATAATTACATGATTAAACAAGTACTTTCAAACAATGCAGGAAAAATCAAAAACGCTAGTATTCGATTAGATGGACATGGTGACAAGTTGTATAAAAAGACTGCTGCTGCTTATTTCCGTCAGCAAGCTAATCCCCGCGGCGGCGTTATAAAAGACATGAAGTTTGTTGACTCTAAAAGCGATAATCTTATTCAATTGGCTGACATGGTAGCTGGAGCGATTTTCAGAACTACGCAGACTAAGACAGATTCACGTGATTATCTCGGAGTAATCCCTGATCGTATTGAAGATATTTGGTACTTCAAATAAAAAAACCCGCCTCCTAGTCTGGTTGTCCCAGACACGCACACCATACGGTGACAATTCGGAAAGCGAGTCATTTGTAACTAAATTGTAGTACAAACGTATAACAATTGCAACACAAAAGAGGTTCCTGCAGAAGTTAGGTCTGTAGTAACTTATTCATAACTACTTTGTACTCTCATTTAACAGATTAAGCAACTTTACTCAGCAATAACTCGAACATCGGAACTCCACTATTACAGTTTGAATACCGCCAAGCATACTCATTAGCATAGCTCTCAAGATACTTCGGCTCACAGTGACGGTACACCCCATAAACGCCACGCTTCAGATTATTCCAAAACCCGTCAATGTTCTGCGTCCCAACACCATCTACAACGTGCTGGCCGATAGAGTGGTCAACCACTGCGTGAGTGTAGCCCATTTTGGGTAACTTCTTGTAAGCCAACCAACCGTCCGTGTGGATAATAGCTGACTTGCTGACGTTCTCGTAAACGTGGTCGAGCATACCAAGCCCCGAATTAGGTACTCGGCGCACCCGAACCCGACCGCCCACTTCAGCCATTCCCAGAACGATACCAGCCTCGCCTGTACGCTTGCCCTTGGGCAATCGGCTGTCCTTGCGTGGGTTAGCTTGGAAATAGGTCTCATCGACCTCTACAACGCCCGTAAGGAGGTCGCCACCGTCTTGCATGAGAGTACGGATTTGGTTACACATGCGCCAAGCGGTCTTATAAGTCACGCCTGTCATACGTTCCACAGTCTTAGCGGATACGCCTGAACGGGTAGTGGTCATGAGGAAGATAGTCAAAAACCAAGTGCGGAGATCGGTTGAGGACTTGTGGAAGATTGTTCCAGACAAGGGAGCCACTTGGAAACCGCAGGGTGAGGCGTACATGGAACGGCCTTTAACTTTGTAGAGTTTCGAGCTGTCACAGTTGGGACACGCGAAGTCAGCGAACCGTAGTTGCTTCAGCTCCTCTAGACAAGCGTCTGAGGTAGGAAAACGGTCATTAAACTGCTTCATGGTGAACTTCATGCTCTAAGTGTATCAAATAAACTACTTGTTGTCAAGGGATAAGTCCCAACTCGGCGTATTCCGGAACCAGCTGCCCTAGGGTAGTATTGCAGCCCATCTCAAAGCTCATGTTCCAAGTGATGACCGAACCCGTCTCGCCAATGTGGGACTTCAAAGCCCGGCTCAATGGCTCGGCGGGGTTGGAGTTGTCGCGGTGGAGATATTCGACGTGTCTGAGCTCGGCGCCGGGGGCGTCCAGGATATGCAGCGAGTACTGAAACGGCACCTGCTGATACGGCCGCATGCCATCAAAGTACGGCACCAGGCTCGACATGGTTTCGTAGTCAAAGAAATACAGCGGATAGGTAAAACTGCCCAGGTACTTGGCAATCTTGTCGGCCTGAATCAAAACCTTGTTCTGCTTGGTGGCCTGAACTTGAAGCTGCTGCTTGGAGGAGAGCGGAAAATCATCAGGAATATCAGCCAGTCTGGTAATGCCAAGCGCCTCCAACTGGCCGGTATCCTCCGCGCCGATCGAGCATAAGTCATAAATACTCTCCGGTTCGACGGTTGTAAGCCCGCGATAAATACCTACCCAATCACTAAACGAACCAAGCCGCGCCAGAGAGGGCGAGATATCGGGAATGGTTCGGGAGCCGGCCACTTTCAGGGCAGCCTCCACATGCTGCAAAGTCTGCTCACGCAAGGCCTTAACTGTCTCGGTGATATCGGTAATAGTGGTGAGTTCGGCCGGATCAATGGCGCCATGGCGGACATATTGATTATTGACGTGCACGACAGCAATATTACGAACCGTGAATCCGCAGCCCTCAAGAACCACCATTTGAAACGCCAAATCAAACTCATGGTCCGGCTTGGCTTTGGTGCTAGATTTGATTTCGTACAGGTCGATTTCTTTGTCGCCAACGACGGTTATAACATCGCAGATAAACGTGAGTTGCCCGTATTCGAATCGGCCTTGAAAGATCGTGATTACGCCGGAGTCCAGAGCCTCTTGAGTTCGCTTCGGTAGGCTCAGGTATTCTTTGTAGTCGGCAAAACCAAGCGTTTCTCCTCCGGGAAAGAGGGTTTCCGCATACGGCTCAAAATCGTGGCCGGCATCGAACATGGCCTGGGTGCGGTCATCAACAGGCGGGTGTTTTGTCTTGTCGTGTTTCTTTAACCAGAGCCAGGCTGGATGGCGGAGGTCAAGCATATAGTCGGATTTGGAGAGATGTGTTGCTATAGTTTTTTTCTACCTCAAGGGAGGGTGTTGGTCTCTTAAAATAATGATTCTAGGCCAATACTAGTATATTTTACAAACTCCCCATCACCGTTATAGGCTACGAGACTCATGTTTAGCTCATCATTAAAATAGCTAATTACCCATTCGGGAATTGAAGCAACTCCACTGATAATTAAGCCCGTTTTGGGTCGGTTATGTGTTGACAGCTCTCTTCGATATCTATATTCGCTTAGCTGACCTACCCCTAGTCTTATTCTCCCGGGCAATGAGCGTATATTTACGGTCTTTATCTCGAATATAATTTCATGACCATTTTTTATTGCCAGTATATCGACCGATGATGGATCTTCCTGAACTACATATCCTTGATCTTTAAGCCTATTTGCAACGGACAAAACAACGACGTCGTGTAGCAACGTCATCTCCCGTCGTCTCTCATAGCCTAGCGCCAAATTTCCTAAGTTTATTTGGCCTGGTTCATATTCTGTTACCTCGATCGGGCTACTTCTTACTTCTCGGAGACTGATATTTTCGCTCCATTTACGAACCTGGTTTGGTAGTGCAGTTTGGTCGGCTAGATCGATTCCCATAGGATAGTTCTGAGCAACGAACTCTTGAGTCAGCGCAGAAACTGGGGCAGCCCATTGTGTGTCAATATTTGGGTTACTATAAAATTTGCTCCAGGAGCCTGCCATATCCTGCCTGGTATAGGACTGAGGCTTCCAGAAATTTGCTACATTTTCGTGATATTCGCAAAGACTCTCCAGCTCCAGCTTAAGCTCTTTAGCGTTTTCAGTTAATGTAATTCCTCTCGAAGTAGCAATAAAAATGCCAGTCCGAGCAAGTAGCCGATACCACTCTTGAACATGTCTGCGCCGGTTTTGATCCAACTTACCGAATACTACATCGAGATTTGATTGAGCTACTCTCCAATCAGAATTTTTTTTCAATGGCATTAATGCTCCTACACATTGGTCTACTGTCAATGACAGAGAGTCTTTCATGCCCTCTAGGAGTAGCCTCAGAATAAGTACAGCAGGCTTAATTGCGACGCCAGATATATCATCAAGTTCAGTTCGGGTTTCTGGGATACTCGTCGTTAAGGACAGATCCCCTCGCGTTCGAGGCGGGATTGTGAGTTTATGTCCGTTAGGATACTGGTACCGAAATGCCTGAGTGGCCATCAACTCTGAAAATCCCAGAATGCCATCTAGCCACATTAGACCCATGGGCGTTACGACTACATTCTCTGTGAACCTGGTCGAGAATATTAGACCTAGCTCAGAAAGCACCTGCTGATAATCTCGCCAAGTTTGCGCCTTTCCAGCATCTGCCCGTATATTCGGTGTCAATATACCGCGCTCACCTAGCGCTTTTGTGATGTTATCGCCAGGATTATTAGATCTACCGAATTCCTGAGCGGCTTCCAGGAGTGAGAGCATAACTAATTTATCGGTCGCTGGTCCTATGTGCTGATTCATCGACCACGAATAGCCTTCGTAAGGGTAATTAGGTTGCATTTGTCCTATTGTAAGGCAAGAGCTATCTGTTTGCCAACTGCACGTGCCATAAAGACAGGAACAGCATTCCCAACGGCTCTATACTGCCAGGTTTCTGTACTTTCGAATTTGAACCAATCAGGAAAAGTTTGAAGGCGAGCGGCTTCGCGTACAGTGAGGTGTCTTGGTGCGGAAAAATGGATAAACGGTCTCCCTCCACCGCCTCTTGACCCTACAATAACTGTCCCCGAGGGCCGATCGGGATGCAGCCTATCAGTGTGATCTATTTTATCGCGGCCTCCTGGTTCTACTGTCATGTATCGACTCTTTACTCTTTCACCGTGAGGGCGGATTCTATGATTATGTAGGGCCTCAACTCCTTCGAGACCCTCTTTGGCGGTTGCCCAGGGAATGAGGCTGTTTAAAGTCCCTAGTTGAGTCGGTCCATGAGTCGGCATAGGAAACGTAAACTCATTCTGATCTCTGAATCCAACCATAAAAACTCGTTTGCGAATTTGGGGTGCTCCATAGTTTACGGAGTTCAAAACTTGATAGTATATTTTGTACCCAGTACTCTCGGCCATAAAATCCAACAGAGCCCTCCACTCCATACCCTTGTTCACAGTTAGTATGCCGGGAACATTCTCGAACACGAATGCCCGAGGCCGAAGCTCTTTGACGATGCGAGCATACTCGTAAACCAGTTTTCCTCGAGGATCATCTAAGGCCATGCGCTTTCCAAGGATACTAAAGGATTGGCAGGGTGGGCCGCCTGCAAGTAGATCAATTTCACCGACATTGGCTTTCTCTATAATATCACTTCCTTTTTGCTGATTTACATCCGCAACTTCTACATAGCATGAAGGAAAGTTGGCACTAAGTGTTAAACAATGTGGAGGCTCTATATCTGAAGCGTACGCAACATGAAAGCCTGCTGCTTCTAGTCCAAGGTCGAGACCGCCCCCTCCACTAAAAAGCGAGACGGCGGTCAGAGGCTTATAGCCAACCTCCGGTCTTTGAATGCCATCCAGCATTGTTTTAAAATTATCGGCAACCAATGTTGCAGCTATTGAACCCATATCGCCCCCACTTGTTAGATATAATATACCTGTTATGTTTATTTGTTTCAAGAACCGACTTACGGAATTATCTTAGTACGGTTTTTGTTCGGAATCAATCATTTTTGCATAAAAATATCCCTTCTGCTTAGGAAAGGATTTATACGTCTGCATCCTTCCCTTGCGGGCTAGGCTTAGCACCTTATCTTGCGGTAGGTTGCCGGCAGGTCATTGAGCTAGTACTCTCGCTGCACTCTTGATACTAAGTTGTTAACAATTACATTGTACGCCAAAAATATTTCTTCCCGCAACAGTTTGGATGAGACAATACTTATACTTCTGCTGGATATTCATGAACCATTTCCCGTATATGCTGTCCTACCTGCCACGCGAACCCGGGCAGATCGAGATAGTCCTTATCAACCACGCGGGTAACTCCGCGGGCCGCGGCCTCTTGGTTGTATTCGGGAACCATGGAAATGGCGATTACCTTGTCGGCGCCGAATTTCTCGATGTCGAGGGCGTGGAACGAACCGCCCAGCTTGCAGTCCCGGTCGAGTAAGATTACGTCATAGTGGTTGGCGGCTTGGGAGTTCACGATGCGCTCGACGTCGGTGTAGGTTGAGTAGACGGTCACGGCGATATTTTGGCCAGGCTGGGGGCCATTCCTGAATTTTTGCTCAAGCAGGGCGAGCTCGGTCATGAGCGCCGAAAGCACGGCTAGGTTGTCTTCGAGGATGAGAAGGTTGAGCATATACGGCCATTGTACGCTGTTTGAAAGATTGACAAAGCATTACGTTTATGCTAACATATTCTCACTTCGCTGAGGCGATAACCCGCCTCCGAGGTTCATTCACAAACTCTCTGATTTGCCCCATCCCCCATTCTCACGGACTCGACCCGAAGGAGCAGCACTATGCGCATCGTCATCCTTAACTTCCTTAGTAAGCTCGGCTTTTCAATGTGCTGGTGGTGCGGTAAACCGGTTCTGAAGGCCACCATCCACAAGCGCTGCGTCGTGCAAGATCAACTCGCATGGTCCGAAGAGATGGCGAGGGAGGCTGCCGAAGATGCCGCTTTTTACGCCCAAATCGAAGCGGAATACCAACTCGCAGAGGAAGCGCACCGGCTTGAAGCCGATAAGCACCACCTTGACGAGCTCATGGACAGCTTCTGCATCGTTCCGGGCTGCTACGAAATTCGTAGCTTCTCCCATGTTGTCGGTGATCATTTTGAATACTGCAACGAATGCGAACAGCTGAAAAGCCAGTGCATCTGCAGGACTGATGATGACGACATCTGCCAAGGCATTTGCGGCCAACCGGCCCACGCCTGCACATGTGCAGAAACCGAGGCGCTTCGCCGACACAATGCCGACCCGGAAACGCGAGGTTCGTGGTTCGTGGTCTAGGGCCAGCAACAGAGAGTTTCCGGGAAAGGAAAAGGTGACGCAATGTCCCCTGTCCTTTCCCGGCACTCCCCAAGTACATTCTAAAGAGTGTTTTTAGGGAGTTGAGAATTCACAAAGTGAAAACCCCGCAAGAACCGAGTCAGGGTTATTGCTCTTGCGGTTCCTGTTTTGACAGCTCCATCGTGAGAGCTACTGTTCCGCTCTCGTCCTTTTGCCATCGCTCTGATACGTAAAGACCCAGCTGGGCGGGATTAATCAATGCCGTCTGATCGCTGGCTGCAAGCTGACGTGCTTCATGCGTTGGTGGCTTGGCGCCAACCAGGCCGTAAAATTTGTATATCGCCAGTTCAAGCGCCGGTGAGACATTTTTGCCACCTAACATTTTGAGTGTGTCCCGGCTGCCGTCGTTAATGAAGACCGAGGTCGCTATGGCTTGTTGGGCGACCCATTGGTTGGCGGCTAGTTCGTCCCTATCGAAAATCTGCCCAGCCTCTTTTCCCAGCTGATCTGCCGTTTGGAGCAATTCCGCGGCTAGCGCCTCAAGTCCTGGCATTTTATCGGCGTTGTTGGCTAGGGTCGTATCCGCGTTCATCTCGTAAGCCATGGCCTCAGCTCGATTACTGTTTGCCTCAAATTTTTCTTCCCCTCCGCGGGGGCCTTCTGGTTGTCCTTCGGGCATGGCAATTCTCCTAGGTGATTACGGTTCTGCTTAAATTATAGCTGGCGAAAGATAATAATCAATTTTGCAGCCAACTCATAGTTACTAGCTTTCCTATTGACATATAAGCGCAAGTGGTATACAATAGTAGGCATCCTTAACAACTTGATCCCTTTCGCCTATGGAGGAACCGTGCCTGACTCCCAGGTCCCAGTCGACCGCTTTGCCCAAGCCAACCTCGACCTTGCACCCTTCAGGGCCCGCCAGGCCCAACAAGTCAAAGAGGTGAAGCAAGGTCTCATCTCCGCGGTATGCATTGCCGTAGGAATCCTGCTCGCTTTGGCGCTGGTCTACATCGCGCCGATGTTCTCATCAGCCATGACGTCAGACCAGTACCACACTCTGGTGTCCGTGATCTCCGTTGCCGGCCTCATATCTGTGATTCTGGGTCTGGCCGCCGCATTCCGCAGCTGACCTCCAACCTCCCACTTTCCCCGGATCAATCTTGTTAAGGAGCCCTTCTTCGCCTCGTGCGGAGGGGGGCTTCTTTTTAAAATAACGAACCCCACTCGCGAAATTCACGAATGGGGTTTTGGCCGTTAGGCAGGTTGTAAAGCGGTCTTGAGTACGGGCTTGGTGTCCTCGCTGGAGAACAGGGCTGAGATCTGGTAGATCAGCAGGACGTCCACGACGAACGAGGCGAAACCGAGCGGGCTCTTGAAATACATCAGCCAGTAGCCGAGATATTTGGGGGCGGCAATGACGCCGCCGATAACGTCAGCCGGGCTGACGCTTGACGGGTCAGGCGTGCGGTTGGCATCGCCTTTGGTGACGAGCGTGCCGTCGGCGTTGAGGCCCACAAATCGATGGGTCACGATGCCGCCATGCTGATGGAACGAAATCGGCTGTCCCAGTTGGTACCGGCCTGGCTCCACTACCACCAAACTCTTCGATGGGATGGTTGGGGTCATGGAGCCGGTTTGGACGGCGTAGTAACGCTGGGTGCGGAGGCCGACGGCTGCAAGCACCACCAGGGAAACGGATGTCACCCCCAGCAGTACCCAGACAACGAGCTTGATGCGAGTTTTCAACGGAAACCTTTCCGGGCTGCTTGGGGCTGGAAATGGTGATGGCCCGGCGGTGAAACCGCCGGGCCAAGGGTGAGAGTCGGGTGCCGCACAAAGCGTACGGCACCCGACGACCCGAACCTACGGAGTCTGGCCGACCTGAGTGGCAACCACGTTGAACGGCAAGCCGTTACCGGAGGTGAGGGAGTCAGACGCAATCGCCCCGGGAGACGGGTAGATGTTCCAGGCCAGGCCCTGTCCGCCAGTCTTCTTGGACGGGTAGGAGAAGGTGAAGCTCACCGAGCCGGTGGCGTTCTTGGCCAATCCGGAGCGAACGAGCAACTTGTCAGGCAACGGCCAGCAGCCGGTCTCAACGAACGCGCCGCAGGTTGCGGAGGCATCCGGCCGGTTGTCGTTCAGGTTGACCGAGTGGAACAGCAATCCGGTGGAACTGTCGGTCACGGTGACCTCGCCGTAGCTGCCCATGTTGTTGAGCGCGTGCAGCGCGGCCACGTCCTTGAAGGTCAGGAAGATGTCCTGCGCGCCACTGCCGGTGTTCTGGTAGTTCACCGTCACGGTCTGGGGCTCGCCGGGCATCAGGTTGTCGAAGGCGAAGTTCAGCCCGTCGGTGCCGCTGCCACCCGAGGTGGCCACCTTGACGGAGCCGGTGGTACCGGTGATAGCGCCCGATTTGGTATCGCTGAAGTACGCGCCAGTAACACCTGCGGCGGTGAGGCTCAGAACGAGTGCGGCGGCTGCCGTGATGGCCAGCGCTGCATACCGCTTCTTCTTGATGCTTCGCATGATGCTCATTTCTCTCAAGCGCAGGGTTGCGCACAATCTTCACTGGTGGAAGACACAAAAATAAGCTTATACTTTCTTATGATAATTGTCAACCCTGACAATAGCTAAGCCATACTTACGGCTATGGTCAATACGCAAAGCACCCCCACAAGGAGGGCGGCTTGCCCACCCCGTGAGGGTGTGGTGGTCGCTTGGTGGGCGACCGAGAATTGACTGCTACCAGACGCAGAGCACGTTAACGCGCCTGCCCCAGGTTTTATCGGCCGGTTCCAGGGTCAGCTGGCGAACTACGCCACCCCTTAGGCAGGCCACCTGTCGCTTGCCGTTCGTGTCCTCTAAAGAGGAACCGAAGGCGACGATTTCACCTACGGCAAGATCCCAACCATGTCCGGCAAAGTAGGCCAGGTCGTAGGCTGTGGCGTGGCGAAGCCCTTTGCCGACTCGCTGGGCCTCATCCTCCAACCAGATAGCTACATTGCCTACGGAATAGGTCAAGGCGTTTCGGTCGGACCGCTCCGGACTGTAGACATAAAACTCACCGGAGTGGTGGTCCCCCTTGTTGGTCCACATGAAGCCGTACGCCGGCTTGAAGTACGAGTCGAAGGTATCGATGGTGCCGACGGCCATGAGCGTTTTCAGGAGCTCCGGGAAGGAGTTTTCGTCCAGTTCGGGGTCAGCGCTCCGGATGATGGCAGCCACTCGGGCGGCATAAACATCATCAGACAAGATACGCTGCCAATCGGCGTCGGTAACGCCCATTTTATGAAACTTACTGAACACCTTGGACGCGATACTGAGGCCTGACAGGATGTCGCTTTTGGTGCGCCTGCGGGACATATCTCCTCCAAGGAGACTAAGGACTTGCCTCTCACCGCCGTAATCGGCGGCCCAAGGCTCATCACTGGTGGTTGTGAAAGAACCTGCTCATATTAGTCCATTATTCCGTGGTTTGTCGAGATTGATTCAGGCCAACAGCCGAATTAGTGCGGTCTCATCGACGACGGGGATACCCAATTTATTGGCCTTGGTTACCTTGGAGCCCCCGGGTTTGACGCCGGCGATCAGGGCAGTGGTGTCCTTGGTGACGGCGTCTTTGACGGTTGCACCGCGGGCTCGCAGCTGGTCGGCGGCCTCGCCGCGGGAGCCCATTTCGAGCGAGCCGGTAATGACGTAGACTTGGCCGGCCAGTGGGCCCTGGGCGCGGGTGGCAAAGGTCGGTTCGACGCCGAGCTGCTTGAACTTGGCCATCAGAGCCCGGTTGTCCTCATCGGCGAAATAAGCGGTGATGGATTCGGCGACGACTTTGCCGATGCCTTCGACGTTTTCGAGTTGTTCAAGGGTGGCATCCTGAAGCGCTTCCATACTGGCGAAGGCTTCGGCCAGGTCAATGGCGGTTTGAGTACCGACGTGACGGATACCCAGGCCGTAAATAAACCGCGGCAGTTCCGGGGTCTTGTTGGCCTGGATGGCGTCGACCAGCTTCTGGGCCGAGACGGGGGCGAAGCGGTCGAGTTTTAGGAGGTCGGCTGTGGTGACGGTGTAAATATCGGCGGGGTCGTTGACGAGGCCGGCATCCACCAGCGCTTCGACATTCTTTTCACCGAGCGTGTCGATATCCAGCGCCCCCTTGGAGGCGTAGTGCGCGACGGCTTTTTTGAGGAGCATCGGGCCGGTGGCGCCCAAGACGCGCCAGACGACTTCCCCGTCCGGGCGTTCGAAGTCCAGCTCCGGGTACTGGCGGGCGAGTTCATCGGCCATGTTCCACGGCTTGGCGTCTTTGGGCCGCAGTTTAGTGATGACTTCCAGGACCTGGGGGATGATATCGCCAGCTTTGAAGATGATGACGGTGTCGCCGATGCGGATGTCCTTGCGCTCGATTTCGTCGGCGTTGTGGAGGGAGGCGTGCTGGACGGTGGTTCCGGCCACCACTACGGGATCGAAGACGGCCACCGGTGTGGCGGCGCCGGTACGGCCGATGGACAGCACAATATCTTTGACGACGGTGGTAGCCTGTTCGGCGGCGTACTTGTAGGCGACGGCTCCCCGGGGTTGCTTGCCGACCATGCCCAGCTCCGCGTAGAGCGCGCGGTCGTTGAGTTTGATGACCAGGCCGTCGGTGTTAAAGGGCAGGGTGTGGCGTTTTTGGTCCCACTCGTCGACAAAGTTCATGACGTCGCCGACGGTGGTGAAGACGCTCGCTTGCGGGTTGCGGCTGATGCCCAGGGCTGTCAGCGCTTCATAGGTGAACATGCAGGTGGGCACTTCCGCGGGGTCGTCGCGCAGCAGATCGTAGGCGCGGAAGGACAGCGGACGCTCGGCGACCAGCCCAGGGTCGATTTGGCGGATGGTGCCGGCGGCTAGGTTGCGGGGGTTGGCGAAGGCCGGTTCACCTGCTTCCAGGCGCTTGCGGTTGAGGGCGCCGAAGTCCTTTTTGAGCATGACAATCTCGCCGCGGATTTCGGTGCGGCCACGGAGGAAAGATTTGTAGTCTTTGGAGTCCCGCAGGGTCAAAGGCACGTTCTTGATGGTGCGCACGTTGGCCGTGACGTCCTCGCCGACGAAGCTGTCGCCGCGAGTGATGGCCTGGATGAAGACGCCGTCCTGGTAGATGAGGGCGCAGGCCAGGCCGTCCATTTTGATGTCGGCAAAGAACTCGTGCGCCCGTCCCGACAGGAGCTTGTCCATGCGCCCCGCCCAGGCCTGCACTTCGGTGCGGTCGAAGACGTCGTTGAGGCTCATCATGCGCACGCGGTGGGTGACTTTTTTGAAGCCGCCCAGCAGCTTGCCGCCGACGCGCTGGGTGGGACTGTCGGGAGTGATCAGTTCGGGATGGTTGGCTTCGAGGGTTTTTAATTCGCCGTAGAGGCTGTCGTAGACCGCGTCGTCTACCGACGGGTTGTCGAGGACGTGGTACTCGTAGGAATAGGTGGCCAGCAGCTCACGGAGTTCGGCGGCGCGCTGGGCGGGCTCGGTCATTGATCTGTGGTTTTAGCTAGGTCGTGGGCGAGATTGACCAGGTAAATGGCGATGTAGGGCAGGACAATCATCGCAAAGACGACTTCGAAGTAGACCGTGGCCCAGCCGCCGGCGGCCGGAACGATCAGGGTGAGGATAAAGCCCGGGGCGAGTACGGCCAAGGCTACGATGATAATCATCAGGCTCAACATCAGCATCCGGACGGTAACGCGCCAGAAGCGACCCAGGCTCAACCGGCGCGAACGAGCCAGGGCCTTCAAGGGAGTCAGGTCTTCCGTCACGACCAGGACCGGGCCGAGGAGATAGCGGTTTAAGAACCAGTATGAAGGCAGAGAAATCAGCAGACATAAGCCGATGATAATTACCTGCTCGCCTAGGGATGCGCTCACCCCGCTGCCGGCGGCAGCGGCCACCGCATATACAACCAGGCCGAATAGCGCGGGCAGGAGGCCAAGAATGACTACGGCGCTGGCCAGTAAGAAGCGCAGGACGTATTTGGAGCTGTCGTAGTAGGCGCGTTTTAAACTGGTGCCGTTGTCGCCTTTGTGCCAGGAGGCGGCCACGAACAACAGCGCCGCGTTCATAAAGACGGCCGCAAAATTAGTGTAGGCGTCGACGTTGTTGGTCGATCCCGTAGTACCGGCACTGTTACCGCCCGTGAGCAGAGACAAAAGTACCGCCGGAATCTGCACGATAGCAACAATGAGCAGCAGCAGCTTCTTGTGGCGCCACAAATCTTTCCAACTGCGAACTACCAGACGGCGCGAGCTCGTGAGTGATGTCAGGACGGGACGGATTTTGGGGGTTTTTTTCACTGTTGGGATTCCATTTCACGTAATCGTTTGATGCGTTCACTAGTAGGCGGATGGGTACTGAACAACTTGGAGATACCCTGAGCAAAACCCTTGCGGCCCTTGAGGGTATTGGAAATGTAGAGCGGGGCCGTGGCGGAGCTGGCGCGCTGCATGCCTTGCGGGTAGGCCTCGATTTTTTCGAGGGCGCCGGCCAAGCCTTCGGGGTAGCGGGTCAGCAGGGCGCCGGAGGCGTCGGCCAGGAATTCGCGGCGGCGCGAGATAGCCATCTGTAATAGGGCGGCGGCGATGGGCGCCAGAATGGCTCCGGCGATGCCGATGCCGATCATGACGGGGTTCATCCCGCCCCCCTCGTCGTCGTCGCCCATGCCGCCCCAGAAGCTCAGGCGCAGGAACAGGTCGGCCAAGAGCGAGATAATAGAGACTAGAGCGATAATGACGGCCATGAAGCGGATGTCGTAATTGCCGACGTGGCTGAGCTCATGGGCTAACACGCCCTCCAGCTCGGTCTTCTCCAGTAACGGCAGGATGCCGGTGGTGACGGCGACGACGGCGTGCTGGGGGTCGCGGCCGGTGGCAAAGGCGTTGGGCGAGGGGTCGTCGATGATGTAGACCTTGGGCATGGGCAGCCCGGCCGTGATGGACAGGTTCTCGACGATGCGATAGAGCTCCGGCGCGTCGGCCTTGGCAATTTCCCTGGCGCCGCTGGTCATAATGGCCAGTTTAGCCGAGCCGAAATAAGAGAACAGCGCATAAGCGATCGCAAAAATCAGGATGGGATAAAAGAAACCGGGTCGGCCCAGCGCGAGGGTGATCACGTAGCCGAAGGCGCCCACAAGCACCACAAAACCCAGAGCGTAGATGACGCTCCGGCGTTTGTTAGAGGCTATCTGGCTGTACATGGACTGAGGTTACCTGTTCGGACTGAGGTGTGGCTGAGGGTTCATATGATGGGACGGGGGTTGGTTGCGGCACCAGGGTGGTGGCCGCCGGGTCGGTTGATTCCGGTTCGGTCGAGGTTTCGTCCTCGTCGACCGGGGCGACTACGGGAGCCGGGACCAGCTCCGTAAATGAGGGGGATGCCAGGCGGACGCCCAGTGTTTCGAGGTCAGACTTGGCTTCACCGGCATCGAGGGCCGGGTAGACGCGCTCAATCAGTTCCAAGGCGGCGGTAAGGCGGTAGTAAGGGGCAAACCGCAAAGCCGTGCCGTCCACTAAGTCATGGGCTACCATAGCCGGGAGATCAATCATTAATCCGGAGATTTGCATTACCAGCCCGGTCTGCTCGTGGGCCGGCAGGTCTTCGGCCAGGCTGACCAACTTGGGCCCCAGGGCTAGAGCGCCCTGCCAGCTGTAGCTGTTACGGAATTCGGCTTGGGACATAACAGGCTCCTAAAACTTAACGTCGACCGGCTTCTCGACTTCGGCCTGGTTCTCGGCTTCAAAGAAGTCGCGAGCGGTGAAGCCGAGCATGCTGGCAAACAGGTTGGTCGGGAAAACCGACAGCTTGATATTGAAATCGCGGACGTTGCCGTTGTAGAACCGGCGTGAGGCCTGGATCTTGTCTTCGGTATCGACGAGCTCACCCTGGAGCTGCTTGAAGTTCTCGCTGGCCTTAAGGTCGGGGTAGGCTTCGGCGACGGCGAACAGGCTTTTAAGGGTGCCAGCCAGCTGGTTCTCGGCCACGGCCTTGTCGGCGATGGTCGGAGCGTTCATGGCCGCGGTCCGGGCATTGGTGACTTCCTCGAACACGGTCTTCTCGTGCGTGGCGTAGCCTTTGACGATGTTCACCAGGTTAGGGATCAGGTCATAACGACGCTTGAGCTGGACGTTGATATCGCTCCAGGCTTCATCGACCCGAACGCGCGAGGTGACCAGTCCGTTGTAGACCGCCACGATGGCAAAACCTAGCACGATGATTACGGCGATAATAATATATGGAATCATGGGGTGTCCTTCTTTCTTATCCCTTATTATAGCAAATTTTAGCGTTCATTTGCATCTTACACTTTGAATGAACGATTGGTTTGACATTGGGCACGATTTTTCATATAGTTAACCCATATTATGCTTACGCTTAAAAACAAACACATCGTCGGGTTCGCTTTAGCTGGTACGGCGCTGGCCGCGATGACGTTGCCGTTTGCAGCCGTGGCCGACACTCAGACCACCAACACTAACGTGGATTTAACGGTTAACCCCGTCATCAGCTCATGGAGCTCTGGGCCGACCGTAACGCTCGGCGCCATTACCCCTGACACGACTGGTAAACAGTCCATCGCCTCTGACACCGTGACGGCCAACACCAACGACACCGCCGGCCTCACTATTACCATGGCTTCAAGCTCGGCTGCTACAACCATGGCGAGCGGCGCCAACACCATCGCGGCCATCGGCGGCTCCCCGGCCGCGCCCGTCGCACTGACCAACGGAACCTGGGGCTGGCGCATCGACAGCCTGGCCACCTTTGGCGCCGGCCCGACGTCGGTCATATCCAACGCCGCCCCGAACGCCGGCACCTTCGCCGCCATGCCGGCCACGGGCTCGCCCTACACCATCAAAACCACCGCCACGACCGGATCATCGACCAATACGGTTTGGTACAGCTCACGCGTCAACAACGCCCAGGCGATTGGTGCGTATACCGCCACAGTGACGTATACTATCACCACCAACTAACCGACAGAGGCCGCCCATTATGGGACAACGCTTTAAACTTGGTGGCTCGGCCGCCCTTATTATTGTTATAGCTATTTTTTATGCCGCTGCCTCAGCTCATGCGGCCGTTCAGGGCATCGGCGTCTCCCCCACCAGCCAGGAGCTGGAAATCGCCCCGGGCGGTTCGACCACCGGCAGCGTTACCGTCATCAACGACGGCACTTCCGATATTGTATATAAGATTTCGATTTCCGATTATCACGTCACCGACGAATCGTATCAGGCCGATTTTAACTCCGTTAGTTCGAGCCACGACGTCTCCGCGGTAACCTGGTTTAACTTGCCGCAGACCTCCGCCACCATTAAGACCGGCGAAGAGTTCAAAGTTCCCTACACCATCCGCGTGCCCGTCACGGCGGCCATCGGCGGTCATTATGTGGCGGTGTTCGCCGAGACCGTACCCAAGGTGGGCAGCGGCAACTCTATTGCCCGCGTGCAGAAACTGGGCTCCTTGTTTTACCTCAACGTCACCGGGGCGGTCTCGCGCGACGGCAGCATCGCCTCGTTCACGGCACCGTGGCTTCAGAGCAGCTCACCGCTGACGGCGACACTGCGGATGAAGAACAGCGGCAACGTCCACTTTGCCGCCTCCGGCGAAATTGTTGCCACCGACTTGTTCGGCAGTCACAAGGCCAAGACAGCCTTCAAGGGTGAGGTGCTTCCCGGCACCACGCGCCGCTTTAATTTAGAACTGGGAGTAGCCGGGCCCATCGGGATTTACAAGGTCTCTGTCACGCCTCACTACTTGGAGGCCAACGGGCCCACGCTGTCGCACTGGGTGATTCAGATACCTACGTTGACGCTGGTGATCCTGCTGCTTACTGTCGGGCTTGTGATAGCGTTGTACGGGTGGTTGTTATGGCGGCGATTCAGGCGCAGTAGCTAATCGTTCCTCACTTGGGACCGAGCTATCCGTAGCCTTAGGAACAGGCGGGGCGGGGATGTGGCTTCGCCACGGTCGCTCCGGGTTTTATCGCCCTAAAAACGTCTTGTTACGCTTCCCCGAACGCTCATAACGTGGGTTCGATCCAGTTCGTATCCGCAAAGAAAAGGCCCCGACATTGTCGGGGCCTTTTCTTTGGTAGGCGGGGCGGGGATCGAACCCGCAAGACCGTTAGGCCAGGGGATTTTAAGTCCCCCGTGTATACCATTCCACCACCCGCCCAAATTATAACTGGAGGCACCTACGGGATTCGAACCCGTGTACACGGTTTTGCAGACCGCTACGTAACCACTCCGCCAAGGTGCCGTGCGTGGGGTAACCGCTTGATTATACCGTGGTAGCGCCATGAAGAAAACCATAGTTATGGTTATTACAGGCTGAAACGCTTCAAAAAGATATCCTTGAGCCGGGCAACCAGGAACAAATAGGTTCCAACGAGGAAGATCAGGAAGGCGAAGAACAACGGCGGGAGCGGTACGAATCCCAGGCTGGACGCCAGCGGCGAGATTGGCAGGGCAAGACCGATGGCCACCATACCGACACAGGTGATAGCCAGCCACTTACCGGGTCGGCTCTTATAGAACGGCGTGCGTGAAGTGCGGATGACGAACACCACCAGAATCTCGGTGGCCAGAGACTCAACGAACCAGCCGGTCTGGAAAAGCGGCCCGCTGGCATGGAAAACGAGCAACATTATGCCGAAAGTCAGGAAGTCATATAGCGAGCTGATAGGCCCAAAGAACATCATGTAGTACTTGATGAAGTTGATGTTCCAATGGCGGGGCTTGAGGAGCGATTCTTCGTCAACATTATCGGACGGGATAGTGATTTGGGAGATATCGTAGAGGCTGTTAGTCAGCAGGATCTGGATTGGCAGCATGGGCAAGAAGGGCAAGAAAAACGATGCGCCGGCCGCCGAAAACATGTTGCCGAAGTTGGAGCTGGTACCCATCAGGATATATTTGATGGTGTTGTTAAAGGTGCGGCGGCCTTCGATGACGCCGTCAGCGATGGTGTCGAGGCCTTTGCGGAGCAGCACCAACGGAGCGGCGTCCTTGGCAACGTCAACGGCGGTATTAACCGAGATGCCGACATCGGCGTTGTGCAGCGAGGGGATGTCGTTGATACCGTCGCCCAAAAAGCCCACGGTATGGCCCTGCTTTTGCAGCTCCTCGATGATCTGCAATTTTTGGCTGGGTGTAACCCGGGCAAACACGTTGGCTTCCAGGACAACCCGAGCCAAGTCGGCGCCGCGAAGCGTCTCAAGCTCACTGCCCAGTACCACGCGCGTTACCGGCACACCGACTTCGTCGCAGATGTGACGGGTAATGATTTCGCTGTCACCGGTGATAATTTTTACGGCCACGCCAAGTCGTTCCAACTTCAGAAGTGATTCCTTAGCCGACTTTTTAGGCAGGTCGACCAAACTGATGAAGCCGGCAAATTTGAGCGCCTTGAAATCATCCCAGTCGTAATCCGCTTGATGACCGACGGTTTTGGTGGCCAAGGCGATAACCCGCAGCCCCTGCTGACTGAGTGCAATATAGAGCTCACGGGCCAGTCCGGCCTCGTGCGGCGTGAGGTCACAACGAGCCAAGATTGCCTCCGGCGAGCCCTTGGCGATGAGCCGGCGGCGGCCGTTAAAATCGGCAACCGCAAACATCGCCTGGCGGTCATAATCAAACGGTTGCTCGACGATTTTGGCGAAGTCTTGAGGCAGCTTCAGCTTGACCGAGTGGGCGTGGGTCCATAGAGCCACGTCGATGGCGTTACCGATGATTTTGTGATGATGAACCGCGCTGTTGGCGGCAATACCGAGCATAAACAGCTCCGGAGTCGGCTCGCCATGAGCGTTCACCGCCCCGGCCACCTCTATGGAGCCCTCGGTGAGCGTGCCGGTTTTATCGGTACACAGGATGTCCATGTTACCGAGGTTCTCAATGGAGATGAGCTGTTTGGCGATGACGTGCTTTTTGGCCAACTTACCGGCGCCGTGCGACAAGCTGATAGTAACGATTATGGGCAGCAGCTCCGGCGTCAAACCCACCGCAATGGCCAGCGCGAACAACAGCGAGTCGATAACGGGATGGCCCAGCATGGCGTTGACGCTGAAGATAACCACCGTCAGCGCGATGATGACGCCAACGATTAAGTTGCCGAATTCCCGGAGCCCACGCTGGAACTCAGTCTCCGGTTTTACAAACGAAACGGTTTGAGCTATCTTGCCGAATTCGGTACCTTGGCCAATGCCAACCACCACTCCTCTGCCCCAACCGCTCGTCACCACGGTGCTCATGAAGGCGACGTTGGCGAAATCACCTATCCCAACCGGGTCCGCGGTCAGGGGGTTGCCGGTCTTAAAAACGGTTTTGGACTCGCCGGTGAGCGAAGATTGATCAAGCTCAAGATTACCGACTTCAAGCAGTCTCAGGTCGGCCGGCACAATGGAACCGGGTGCCAGGAGCACGATGTCACCAAGCGTCAAATGGAGAACCGGCACCTCCATCTTTTCACCGCCCCGTACCACGATGGCCGACAGCGAAACCCGGCGCAGCAGTGCTTGTACCGTCCGCTCAGCCGCATATTCATTCCAGAATCCCAGCAGAATGCTGACCAGGATCATGACAAATATGTAGTACGCGCTGATTTGTTGCCCTAAGAAATACGAGACGAGCGTGGCCACCGCCAATATGATGATCAGCGGGTTACCTGTTATCTGACGCCACAAAATCGGCCAGGGACCGCTCTTGCGGACCGGGATGGTGTTGAGGCCATGCAGTGAGTTGCGAGCGGCCGCTTGAGCTGAAGTCAGGCCTTCCAAGCCGACTTCAAGAGCGCCTAGTACCTGCTCATCAGTTTGGTTGAGGTAAGGCGAGAGGTACGATTTCATAAGTATTTCGATTAGTATTATGTTTGGTTTGACTTATGCTTATGATAATGGTTTTTTGTAGCCCTGAACAGGCACCAGCCAGCCCGCTTAGAGCCCTGGCATCGATAGCATTTCCAAGACATCAATCGAAGCACCCGGACGTTGCAAATGAGGATGTTTTTGCAGTACCCCGATTAGTGCTTCCATTGATTCCCCTTCAACGATGGAGTATCCGGAAACTTGACTATCGCTCTTGCTTGCCCCGTCAGGAGTAATTCGACTCCTCGCTTGCAGCGGCAGGCCAAACTCGATTTTGGCGACTTTATCCGCTTCCGCTCTCCACGCAATCCATTCTTCCATACTGGCTTGCATCTCCTCGGGGGTGGCGTTAGCCATCAACTCAGTCGCATTCGCGCTCGAATTATACAAAATCATGTATTTTGCCATGATGAACCTCCTTAAATCGCCAATCCATTGTAGAACCGTAAATTCTTAGATTTATGTATCAAAATACCAAGAACACGCCTCTCTAATGCGGGGCGCTTCTAGCGGAGCGGCATAAATTACGCAAATGTTGGTATTGCCACTCGCGTTCCTTCGTGACAGCGGCGACGACATCGGCAGCTCGGGCTCCGTCCCTTACGGCCGTAGTAGCGTAAATGGCCGCGACGATGGCATGGCCGGCCGCATGGGCGCTCGCGACGGCTTGCCCGGCAGCGCGGGCGGCCGAGAGTGCCGCACTGCCGTCCTCCGCATCACGAGCCGCTGCGTGGGAAGCAAGTGAAGTCTGACGAATATCGACCATCCGAAACACCCCCGTACGCGCCCACGCTCGGCCGGCTTCAATAGCGGCTCTTGGGCGGTCATCAGTTGGGTATTTTTCCTCAAAATACGGCAAAACACGCTCAGCGCAGTCACAAGCCCACACCGCAAGCGTCTTATGGTCAGCTTTTCCCGCTAGCTCCGCGATCGGCTGATCTAAATCAGATTTCACTAACCTTAGTTTGGCCATGGTTTGCCCATAGTTTTATTACATCTTAAGTTCATAATAACAAAAAGAGACCTTTCGGTCGCTTTTTGTTTAGGTTCAATTGGTGCGGGTACAGGGACTCAAACCCTGGGCCTCTTCCTTGGCAAGGAAGCGCTCTATCAACTGAGCTACACCCGCA